>NZ_JBITIB010000020.1:50237-161411 GCF_044458565.1 Streptomyces sp. NPDC050433
GGGCCCCCCCGGTGTTTTTGTTCGGGGCGGGGGGGGGGGGGGGGGGGGGGGGGGGGGGGGGGGGGGGGCGGCCCGGCCCCCGGGCGGCCCCCCCCCCCACGGCACTCATTGTCCCTTCCGCTGCCCCCAAGAGGTGCCCGGATGACCGCCGAAACCCTGTCCCTTCCCACCGATCCGCGCCCCGCCGACATCCCGGCCCGGCTGCCGGCCCCCGGCACGTACACCGCCGATCCCGGCCGCTGCGTCGTCGAACTCACCGCCCGTCTGGGGCCCCTCGTCACGCTGCGCCGCCGTCTTACCGCGTCGGAGGCGACACTTGTCGTCGGCACCGGCACCGGCACCGGCGACCTGTCCGGCCTCCGCCTCGAACTCGGTGGCGGTCCACTCCGGCGGTCCCCGCTCGTCTTCGCGAGCGACCGCATCGATTCGGCCGAACCGGCCGAACCGGCTGACCCGACCGGACCGGCTGACCCGACCGGACAAACCGACGCCAAGGACCGTCTGAACTTTCCTGGCGAACTGTCCCTTCGCGGTAAACCCGTCCCCGCCGCCCTGGCGCTGCGTGTCGTCGAACACGCCGACGACCGGTTGCTCGTCACCGGAACCCTGCGCGTTCCCTACCGCCTCCTGCGCGCCGCCACCGGTTTCGCCCTGCCCCGATCCCGCCCCGCAGACCAGTTGCGTCTGCTCGTCGCCGCGGAGTTCACGTGAGCACCCCCGCCCGAAGGACCACCCCCGCCCGCCGGTCCCGCGCCACCGTCCTCATTCGCGTCCTGCTCGCCGCCCAGGTCGTGGCCGCGAGCACGCTGATCGCGGCACCCGCCACACCCGCGCACGCGGCGGGGTATCAGGTCGCCATGTCCGGATCCGCCTTCTCCCCCCGTATGCTCACCGTTCCGGCGGGCTCCACCGTCACCTGGACCAACCGGGACACCGCGCCGCACGACGTCAAGAACTCGTCCGGCGCACCGGCGTTCCACTCCCCGATGCTGAACAAGGGCGGTAGCTGGAGCCGGACCCTGGCCAACGGGGGTACGTACGACTACCTCTGCACTGTGCACCCCGGTATGACCGGCCGGCTGATCGTGAAGGCGCCGCCCGCCGCACCGACCACTCGTCCCGCGACCACCGCGCCGACGCACAACCATGAGACGGCCACCCCCGCCCCGGTCACCCCCAGCCGGGCCCCCGGCGGCGCGCCCAGCGCCTCATCGGACAAGAGCCATGGGGCGGGGCACGCGTCGCCCTCGTCCGCCGCTTCCGGTTCGCCGTCACCGACCACTCCCGGGGAGAATACGGCTCAGAATCCGGATCGGGACCCGGAGCAGGATCCGGTATCGGCGGCGGGGCCGACCGAGGCGGTCGGCGCAGCCCGTCCGCTGAACCCGCTGCTCCTCCTCACCGGTGCCGTCGCAGGGGTCTCGGTCCTCTGCCTGCTCCTGGTGAGTTCCCGCCTGGCCGCGGCGCGACCGGAGACGGGAGACCCGAAGGGGGACAGGGCTTAGCCGTACTGCCCCGTGAACCTTGATGATCCGCCCCTCGGTACGGGTCGGTGTCCGGCGCGGACTGGTGGTGGGGCCGGGAGGAGCGGTCGGCCATCCCGGCCTCGCCCAGCAGGGCCGGCCGTCGGCTACGACGCAGCGGGCCGGACGCACCCCACCGTGATCACTGTCACCAACCTCCGTGGACAGAACACCAAGTCGTACGCTTGTTGTCATGCAGCGACAGTCAACGACCAGCCCGCTCCTCTCCCTGCCCGGTGCCGTGGCCGCCGAAGGTCAGGACGAAGGTGTCGCCGCGCACTACGGCGATCTGTTCCGGGAGCAACGCGCGCTCGCCGACGGCAAGGGCCTGGTGGACCTCTCGCACCACGGGGTCGTCACCGTCACCGGGGAGGACCGGCTGAGCTGGCTCCATCTGCTGCTCACCCAGCACGTCAGCGAGCTGCCCGCCGGCCGGGCGACCGAGGCGCTGATCCTCTCCGCGAACGGCCACATCGAGCACGCGCTGTATCTCGTGGACGACGGCGAGACGGTGTGGGCGCATGTCGAGCCGGGCACGCAGGAGGCGCTGATCGCCTACCTGGAGTCGATGAAGTTCTTCTACCGCGTGGAGGTCGCCGACCGCACGGACGACTTCGCCGTCGTCCATGTCCCGGCCGGTTCCATCGCCGAGGCGCCGGACGGTGCCGTCGTACGGGAGACGGCGTACGGCCGTGACATCTTCCTGCCGCGCGCCGACCTGGAGTCGTACGCCCTGCACAACGGCCCGCCGGCCGGGATCCTCGCGTACGAGGCGCTGCGTATCGAGAGCCACCGGCCCCGGCTCGGCTTCGAGACCGACCACCGGACCATCCCGCACGAGCTGGGCCTGATCGGCAGCGCCGTCCATCTGGAGAAGGGCTGCTACCGGGGCCAGGAGACGGTGGCGCGCGTCCACAACCTGGGGAAGCCGCCGCGCAGGCTGGTCTTCCTGCACCTGGACGGCAGCGAGGTGGTGCTGCCGGGGCACGGTACGCCCGTACGGCTCGCGGCCGACGGCGAGGAGGGCCGCCAGCTCGGCTTCATCACGACGTCGGCCCGCCACCATGAGCTGGGGCCGATCGCGCTGGCCCTGGTCAAGCGCAATGTGCCGCTGGACGCGGCGCTGATGGCGGGGGCCACGGCGGCGGCACAGGAAGTGGTCGTGGAGGCCTGAGCCGCCCCGGCCCTTGCCGGATCAGTCCCGCCGGATCGGTCACATCTCCAACTGCACCGTGAACGGGCCGTGGTTCGTGAGCGAGACGCGCATGTCCGCTCCGAACCGGCCCGTCTGTACGCTCGCCCCCAGATCGCGCAGCCGTGCGACGACCTCGTCCACCAGCGGTTCGGCCACCGCTCCCGGCGCTGCGGCGTTCCAGGTCGGCCGGCGGCCCTTGCGGGCGTCCCCGTAGAGAGTGAACTGGGAGATCACCAGGAGCGGGGCGTTCACCTCCGAACAGGACCTCTCGCCCGCGAGGATCCGTAGTGTCCAGATTTTTCGGGCCAGTTGGGCCGCCTTCTCCTTCGTGTCCTCATGGGTGACTCCCACCAGCACACACAGCCCCTCGCCCACGATCTGCCCGACCGTCTCGGTCCCCGACCCGGTCACCACGGCGACGCTCGCGCCGTCGACTCTCTGCACCACTGCTCGCATACGGACCAACCCTATCCAGGCGCTGCCCTACGCCCATCCAGGGCCGAACGGGTGCAGATCGCCTGCATGTGCACGTGCAGGAGTGGCACGATGCACGCAGGCGGAGCGAGGGGAAGTAAGCGCGCATGAGCACATCTGGTGCATCTGGCGCCGGGCAGTCGCCCGGTCCTGTACCGATCATCGGCAGTACGGCCTCCGGCAGGAGAGCCGGTGCCGGCGCGGCGACGGTCAGGCCTCCGGCGCAGCGGGCACGGGGCGGTGAGAACGCCCTGCGGCTGCCCGAGTTGCGCGCCCTGCGGCGGGACGCGACGCGCGACGAGGCCGACCTCAGCTATCTGCGGCGGCTGCTTCAGGGTCGTATCGACATCCTGCGGGCGGAGCTGGCGCGCCGGGCGGCGCCCGAGACGCCCGTCGTGGACCGGCTGTCCGAGATCCTGGCGGACACTCCCTCCCCGCACCGGTCCTCGGCCCGGCATGTGACTCTTTCCACACCGCGGAACGAGGAGTTCCGGCTGCTGGCCGCGGAAGCGCTCGCCGAGGTGGAGCTGTCGGACCTCGCGGCCCGTACGGATGAGGAGTTGCACGCCGCGATGGGGCGTCTTGTCCGTCATGAGCAGCAGGTTTCGCAGCGCCGGCAGGTGCTCCAGCGGACGGCGGACGAGTGCAGCGCGGAGATCGCGCGCAGGTACCGTGAAGGCGAAGCCCAAGTAGACGACCTGCTCACGTAATGCCGTGGCTGCCTTCCGGAGCGGTCCGCGCCCGGAAGGCCCATTCATGACGACTCGCAGGACCACGACCAGAACGACGAGCAGGATCACCGCCGACGTCGGCTCGGACGTCGGCTCCGGTGTCGGCTCCGGCCCCGTACCGCGCCCCGGTCCGGCCGCCGTGTCCCCGGTCCTGGCCGAGGTCGTGCGGTCCGGCTTCGTGGAGGGCAGACACCGCGGCTCGCTGGTGCTGCTCGCAGCCGACGGCAGCGTGGAGTTCGCGCTCGGCGACGTCGCCGCGCCGGTCTTCCCGCGCTCCAGCAACAAGCCCCTCCAGGCCGCCGCCGTGCTGCGCGCCGGGGTCGAACTGTCCGGTGAGCGGCTGGCGTTGGCGGCGGCCAGCCATTCCGGCGAGGACTTCCACCTCGATCTCGTCCAGCGGATGCTCGCCGATTCGGGACTGACGGCGGACGATCTGCTGAACCCGGCCGACCTGCCGCTCGACCGGGTCGAGGCCGAGGCGTATCTGGCGGCGGGGCGGGTCAGGGACCGGGTCACCATGAACTGCTCGGGCAAGCACGCGGCGATGCTGGCGGCCTGCGTACGCAACGACTGGCAGCTCGGTACGTATCTGGAGACGTCCCACCCATTGCAGCGGCTTGTCGCCGAGGTGGTCGAGGAGACGTCGGGGGAGCGGGTCACGGCGGTCGGTACGGACGGCTGTGGCGCCCCGCTGATGGCCATCAGCCTCACCGGCCTCGCCCGCTCCTTCCGCCACTTCGTGATCGCCGAGCCCGGCACCCCAGAGCGTCGGGTCGCGGACGCGATGCGGGCCCACCCGGAGTATGTGGCCGGCACACGCAGGGCCGACACCTGGCTGATGCGTGAGGTGCCGGGCGCGCTGGCGAAGATGGGCGCGGAGGCCGTGCAGGCGGTGGCGCTGGCGGACGGCCGCGCGCTGGCGTTCAAGGTGGACGACGGCGGTCTGCGGGCGCTCGGGCCGGTGCTGGCACGGGCGTTGGGGCGGCTGGGGGTCGAGGGGCCGGTGGTGACCCGGATCGGGCGGGCGCCGCTGCTGGGTGGCGACGCGGAGGTGGGCGAGGTGCGCGCGGTGTTCTGACCGTGCGCTGTGTCGCTGGCGGGTCGGGGGAAATCGGGAGGACTTTCCGCCCCTCCTGTGTTTAGCGTACGGAGCATGGCCATCGACGTCCGTTTGATCAGCGAATCCGAATTCCCCGACTGGCTCCGCGCCCTGAACACCGGCTTCCTCAGGCCGCCCGCGGTGACCGAGGAGGACATCGCGGACCGCAGGACGTACATGGACGCGCGCCGCACGCGGGGCGCGTTCGACGAAGGCCGCTGCGTGGCGACGTACCGCACCTTCCCGCAGGAGCTGACCGCCGTCGGCGGCGCCCGGCTGCCGGCCGACGCGGTCTCCAACGTCACGGTCTCGGCCACGCACCGCCGCCGGGGGCTGCTCAGCCGCATGATCAACGACGGTCTGGCGGAGGCGAAGGAGCGCGGCGACGTCGTGTCCACGCTGATCGCGGCGGAGTACCGGATCTACGGGCGGTACGGCTTCGGCCCGGCCGCCTGGATCACCGACTGGTCGATCGACGTGCACCGCGCCGGCCTGGACCCGCGCCGGTCCGGACAGCCGGACGACGGCGGGCGGGTCGACCTGGTCGACGGGGCGGAGGTACGGAAGCTGGGCCCCGAACTGCACGACCGGCTGCGCTCCTTGAGGCACGGCCTGGTCAGCCGCGACGAGCGCTGGTGGCGGGTCTTCACCGGCACGGCGACCTCGCACGGCGCACCGTGGGTCGAGCCGTTCCACGCGCTGTACCGCTCCGCGTCGGGTGAGGTCGAGGGCCTGCTGACCTACCGGGCGGACGAGGTGTGGGGCGATGCCAAGCAGCCGCTGAACACCGCGACGGTGGTGGACGCGATCGCCGTGACGACGGCGGCGGAGCGGGCGCTGTGGGGTTACGTCTGCTCGGTCGACTGGATCGGTACGGTCCGCACCGGCTACCGCGCCCCCGACGACCTGCTGCCGTTCTTCCTCCCCGACCCGCGCGCGGCCGGGATCGTCACGCAGGCGGACTTCCTGTGGGTGCGGATCCTCGACACCGTACGGGCGCTTGAGTCCCGTACGTACGCGGCCTCCGGCACGCTGGTGCTGGACATCCACGACCGCTCGTCGCTCGCCTCGGGCCGCTACCGGCTCGACACCGACCCCTCCGGCACGAGCTGCGCGCCGACCACCGAGTCGGCCGATCTGACGCTGGACGTCCGGGAGTTGGGGGCGCTGTACCTGGGTGACGAGTCGGCGGTCCGGCTGGCGGCGCTGGGCACGGTGACGGAGGAGACACCGGGCGCGGCGGCGCGCACGGACGCGCTGTTCCGCACGTCCCGACGGCCTTGGTGCCCGGACATCTTCTGACGGGTCGGCTCCGACGGGTGGGGCGGGGTCAGCCGGTACCGGGTCGCATCAGCAGCAGGGCCAGTATCACCGCGCCGATGCCCGCGCAGGTGGGGTTCTTGGCCTTCACCCCGATGGTCAGCAGGATCAGCGCGACGATGCCCATGGCACCGAAGTGCCAGGCGACGAGCTGTTCGAAGCCGACGGCGAAGGTGGCGAGGACGAGGGCTACCAGGGGCATGACGGTTCTCCTTCGGGCGGACTGCCGGGGAAGTAAGCCGATCAACTCCCGTACAACTTTGTGTAGTTGACTGTATTGTTCATGCCCGCTCGTAAGTACATTGCAAACTTGTGTAGTTGTATGTCTTTTAGTCGGGCAAGGCCGGACGAGTTCGGAAGGTTGTCCGACCCATCTACACGCAACTGAACCGTGGTTGTACGGTTGCGGGGTGGTGCATCGAGAGTCAGGTCACGACGAACCCCGGTACCGGTACGCGACGATCGCCGACGGTCTGCGTGCCGCGATCAACCGCGGCGACTTCCGCGCGACCGGACGGCTTCCGACCAACGAGGAGCTGGTGGAACGCTTCGGCGCGTCCAGGTCGACCGTCCTGAAGGCGCTCGACGTGCTGCGCGAGGAGCGGCTGATCGAGAGCCGGCGCGGAAGCGGGACGTTCGTGGCCCCCGGACTGCCCGGCGGTGCGGCGCCCGCGGAGGCGGAGGGTGAGGCCGTCGCCTCGGAGAGCGTGCCCGCGGTGATGCTGGGGCCGTCACTCGACAAGGCGTTCAAGGCGCGCGCGGTGACGCTCGACGTGTATTCGATGACCACGGAGGTGCTGGCGAACCGTATCTCCGACCAGGCGCAGCGCATCCAGGAGGACCGTACGACGCCTGCTCCGTCGAGCATCACGGCCCGTCTGATGCTGCCGGACACCCGCGCCAGGCTGTGGGTGCCGAGGAATGTCGACGATCCCGACGACCCCCGGCCGCTCCAGCGGCTTCAGGGCATCCTCTACCGGAGCGTGTCGCAGATCCGGCAGGCGCTGTTCGATCTCCAGGCCAAGAATCTCGTCCCGGAGGTAACGGTCGACGTCAGGGTCGTGTCCTCGATTCCCGACTTCAAGTTGTACATCCTGAACGGGAATCTGGCCCTTCAGGGGCTCTACGAGATCACGGAGCACGACGTCATGTGGGAGAAGACCGGGGAAGTGATGACGATCAAGGACGCGATCGGTCTTGGGTCGGCCTCACTGCTGCATCCGTACCGTGCGGGCGCCGACTCCGCACCCGGCTCGGGCTCCGGCCATGACTCCGGTTCCGGTTCCGCGTCCAGCCGGATGGGCTTCGTGGTGCGGGCGCAGAAGTTCTTCGACTCGCGCTGGGAGCACCTGGCGACCGAGGCGGACTTCTGACCGTGGTTTCTCTCCCGCAGGCTTCCTCCGGCCGGCACCGTGCTCTGAAGCGTCTGCTCAGCGAGGCGAGATGCGTCGTTCTGGATCTTGACGGGCCGGTCGTACGGTTCTTCGCCCGGCCCGACGGATCGCCGGACAGCGTCGCTCCCGCCATCGCCGCCGAACTCCTCGACATCGCACGGGTCAACGGCACCGTCCTGCCCGAGCTGGAGGGCGTCGAGGACCCTCATCGGATCCTGACGGCGCACGACCGGCACCCCGGCACCGGCGCATGGCGCAGGGTCGCCCTGGAGATGCGCGACACACTCGACAGCGCGGAGTGGAAGGCGGCGGAACACGGCACGGAGACCGACGGCGCCACCGATTTCATCCGGGAGTGGCGAAGACTGGGCCGGCATCTCTCCGTCGCCTCCAACAACCACCCGGTCGCGGTCACCCGCGTCCTGGAGCGGCTGGGCGTACTCGACAGCTTCGACGGTCCGGTCATCGGCCGCGATCCGGACACCCGGCTGATGAAGCCTCATCCGCACGCGCTCCGGCTGGCGATGGTGCCGGCGGCGGGGGGGCCCGAGCGGCATGTGATGGTCGGCGACTCCCGGTCGGATCTCGCCACGGCCCGGGCGGTGGGCATGCCCTTCATCGGCTACCACCGCAAGCCGGCCGCACGGGAGTCTCTCGCCGCGGCGGGCGCGCCCGTGGTGATGGAGTCGATGAGGGAGCTGCTGGCCGCGCTCCCCGGCTGAACGCGCTTGGTTGAGGGCAGGATGGTGGACAGAGGCGCCGCTTTCGTGCCCCTCCAACCCGACGGACGGAGCGAGGACCCACCCGAACATGACCGACCCGGTATGACAGTTGACGCGGTGTCCGACGTACGTCGGCGGGCGGTCGGGTCGAGTGGCGGAGGCCGTGCGGTCGTAGGACCGCTCACGGGCTACCACCACGAGGCGTACGCCATTCCGCTCCCACAGGGGAACGCGCTCGGTGGCCGCTATGACCGGGCCAATCTGCGGGTTCCCGGCCGGGGATACTCTGGTTCGACCGTCGGGACCTCGCCTCGGAGGGCGACCTCCTGATGGCGCTGCACGGCCGGATCGACCGAATACCCGAAGTCGTACGGATCGAAGGCGACGCCGTCCTGCGAGGTTTCATCGAGGGCCGGACACTGGGATCCGGATGGCCGGGCGGCCGACCGCTGTTCCGGCACCACCTCGGCCAACTCGGCGTCTTCTTCAACCAGTTGGCCTCCGTCGACCCGTATGCCTTGGAGGCGCGCGGGTCCTCGCGGCGGAGTCCCGGGAGGACGGCACCGGGCCGAGCGCGCGGCGGCTGTCGGCGGTGGCATGGCGGATCCAGCGCGTCCTGGACATGGCGCGTGACGCGATCGGCGGCCGCGGTGCCGCCGTCACTCCGGGGACGGCGGGCCGAAGGGGTCGACGGCGTCGACAGGGGGAGACTCCTTCGCGAGGTGGGCCCTCGGCTTACACCCGGCGAACGGCCCCTCGGGTCCCGCAGATTGTTCATCACAGGGACCAGATAGCCGCGGTGCCAGTTGGCGGGCCCGCACAGCCCGGCGGTGCGACCGGTCAGCTCAGCCCCGTCACCGTAGTCGGTCTCGCCTGTCCGTGACGCCGTAGCGCCTTCGTCAGGCCGGAGCGTGCGGCGAAGGCGGGGGCGGCGGTCCCGGAGGCGGCCCGAACGGGTCGAGGGCGTCGACGGGTGGCTTCTCCTTCCCCCGGTGGGCGCCGGGCTTGCAGCCGGCGAAGGGTCCCATCGGGTCCCGCAGGGAGTTCATCACCGGTCCCAGATAGTCACGGTGCCAGTTCGCGGGCCCGCACAATCCGGACCCAGGACCGGTCAGGTCACCCCAGGCGAGCCACAGGCCATGCATCTGGGCGACAGCCTCCGGGTGTTCCCACCAGCGGGAGCACCAAGGGGCCGTGGAAGTGATCTCGCGGCCGTAGACGGGCAGCAGCACATGGTGGGCCCACAGAGTCAGCTGCCGCAGGGTGCTGGCGTATTCGAGCCCTCGCAGATAGAGGATGAACTGCGGTGGGTTCGGGGGCTTCTCCTGGGGAGCCGCGCCTTCCGTCTTCGCGTCGGTCTCCTCGAGGGGAGCGGTGCCCCGCTTGTCGGCGGAGACTTCGACGGTCTCAGTGGACATTGGCTGTCCTGCCTTCTCTCGGCGGCTTCAGTTCGGATGCGGGGACAATACGTACACGTACCGCATGTGGTTCACCGGATCACGCTCGCTGTAAACGGGCGTTCCAGCGATATACCCACCCGCTCCGTATGGCCTTCATGACGGAGGTGCCTCCGGTGATGAACCCTGTACTGGGACGTCCGGCGAAGCGGATCAAGCCCCCTGAACACCCTTTCCCCGTTGCTCAACCACCGGCAGGGTGGTCCCGGCTCCTCGTACCGCCGGCCCGTCGGCAACCACCCCAAAGCTGCTGGTCACCGAGCAGATCTTGGTCGAAGGGCCACGAGACGACGACTGCATCTTGTCAACTCTGAGGTAGCGCGGATGCGAAGAACGGGGATCCGAGGCCGAAAGGTGGTGAACCGAAACCTCGTCAGGAACGTAGTGATCGTCGACCGGAGAACGTATCCGGTCGACGACGCTGCACTTGGCGCCGCCGCCAGGCTCCGTAGGGAGAATCTCGCCCCCGAAAGGAAGGGTGAAATGGGCACACCAGCACAACCGCGCGATGGCTCACCTGATTCAAGGAACAGCAGTAAGGATTCCTGGCACAGCGCCGCTGAGTCCTTCACGGCCGTGCGGCTTCACAGGAACAATACGTTCACGCTGTCAAGTGATGAGGTTCCCCAGACGGCGCCACAGGTTCACGAGGGCGCCGTTGCCGCTGTTTACGTCGTAAACAGCAACAAAGACAACAAGAAGAACCCGGGAGAGTTCTTTACGATCGACGAAAGCAGCCAGATCGCTCGCTGGAGCGAGAGTGCGGGCAAGTGGGTCTCGCAGCAAGTCAAGAAAAACGGGCGGCGCGTCATAAGGGCCTTGATCGATGCGGCTCCAAGCCTGATCCAGGGATCTCAGGTCATGACGTCGAACGAGACGGCCAAGCTCGGCCTGAAAGCGACGGGAACCCTTGCCGGAGCGATCCTGGGGGCCCAGGGACTCGTAACCGAGCTTGATAATCACCGAAAAGGTAAACCGGTCGACTGGGTCAACGTGGGCTCAGACGTTGTGCGGCTAGGGGCCGGGGCGGCGGGCGGGTACGGCGTATTGGGGCCTCAGGATTCCGAGGTCACCTCGACGGTCGACGGAGCGGGAGTTTTTGCGGCCGGATTGGCGACCGGCGTTAGCACGATGCATCATCAGGAAGAACACAAAGATCCTGCGAAGCTGAAGGACGAAGAACAGGGATTGGGGGTGATGGAGTGGCCCGTGCACTACGAGCCGTACGCCAAGTACATCTATAACAATGGCGATGAGCGGTCCATGTCGGCGGTTACTATGCGCCTTTCGGACGGTTCTACGGTTGAGGCAGACCCGAAAAATGACCGTTGGCTTGAGTATTACACTGAGCAATACATCGCCAATGCGAAGCAATCCGATCAGGTCGCCGAATACGCTACCGGCCTTGCCACTGGCAGCGCGAGTGCCCAGCAGGCCGAAGCCGAATCCAGCCACCAGTGGCCCGCGCACTACGAGAAGTACGCCGAGCACATCTATAACAATGGCGATGAGCGGTCCATGTCGGCGGTTACTATGCGCCTTTCGGACGGTACTACGTTCGAGGTAAACCCGGAAAAGGACCGTTTGCTCAAGCAATACACTGAGCAATACATCGCCCTTGCGAAGCAATCCGATCAGGTCGCCGCCCACGCTTCTACCGGCCTTGCCACTGGCAGCGCGAGTGCCCAGCGGGGCGAAGCCGAATCCAGCAACGTGGTGCAGAGGAAGGGGAAGCAGAAAGCAGCCGGTCCGTCCCGTTAACACAATGAGTGGACCTGGCGGTGGGTGATCAGGCAGCAGGCGAGCTCGAGGAACGCTTCGTGGATGTCGGCTCGGGCTTCCCAGCGGATGCGGAGTCGTTCGAAGCCATGCAGCCAGGCGGTTGGGTCGGCCGCGCGGCGAGGTGCCTGCCGTGGCAGGTCCTGTTCCGCGCGACCTCCCGCCGAACCGGACATGACGGTTTCCCGGTCATCCGGCTCTCCAGTGACTACTGCGTGAGTGATTTGGCAGGCCGTTTTGAGTGGATGCGGCCATGGCAAGTGTCGCAGGCCACTACCGTCTTGCGACGCCGATGCAACATGACGCGCGCCCAGCGGTTTCCTGTTCTTCCGCTCGATACGTGCCTCGAAACAGACTCGGGGCCCGTTGGGGGTGTTGATTCGGCCCTTGTGCTTGGCGGCCATCTTCGACACCGACGAACGGTGCTTGGCCGCAAGGGTCTTGAGTATGGATGTCTCCATGACCCATCGCAGCCGATGCAGCCGGAAGACATCTCCGGCAAGCAGGTAGTACTGGGCTACGCCCCCGGTAAACGGCCCGGAACGTCGCAACGATCGCGTGATCACTGCTGTTGATCAGAGCCTTTCCCTTTGCGGGTTTCCGCGGGCAAGATATGGGGCGCACTTGGCTTTGATCACGTCCCGGGGAACACGGAGCGCGATCTGACCGTTGAAGCGTCGGTAACGGCCGGTCTTCTTCGTGTCATTGTGCTGGATCGTGATCTCGTAACCGAGAAATCGCGCTGCCCCGGTGCGGGCATGAGTGATCAGAGTCTTGTCCTGGGACAGCTCCAGCCTGAGTTCATCACGCAGGAACTGGGCCAGGCGGTGCTTGCTGACGCGCTGTGGTCGCACCGGTGCTCGTGGGCGGCCTGCTCGCGCCGGTCGATGTCTCCGGTGGCCGGGCCGGGCTCGACCTGGCCCCGGGGTGAAAGTCGCGGTGGTCTGTGACGTGGCGGACCACCAGTGAAGAGCTGACGCGGTCGGTTGAGTCTGCACGGGGCGGAGAGCATGGAAGAGGCTCGGTTCCTGCTCGCTCTGGACTTCGTCGGCGAGGTGATGGACGTTGTTTCGCAGCCGTTCAGGATGCGCTTCGGCGGAGCCGTCCGAGAGCGGCCACACACCCCGGACTACCTGGTGCGCACGAGGACCGGCGGATCCAGCGCGTCCTGGACATGGCGCGGGAGCCGCTGGGGCTCGTCTCCGTACCGACGCCCCGACAGATCGTGTCCGCGTACCGGCACTCGCTCACGCCGTACGGTTCCTGAACAGCCGCCCCGACAGCCCCAGTGCCGCCAGCAGAATCCCCGTGCACCAGGCCAGCGCCACCCACGGGTCCGAGCCCACCGGCTGGTCCAGGAGGAGGCCGCGGAGGGATTCGATCACCGGGGTGACCGGCTGGTTGTAGGCGAACGCGTGGATCCAGTCCGGCATTGTGTCGATCGGGGCGAACGTGCTGCTCGGGTAGGTCAGGAACATCATGAAGAACGAGAACGCGCCCGCCGCCTCCGGGGACTTGGTGAGCAGTCCCACCGCCGCCGCCAGCCAGGAGATCGCCACGATGAAGGCGAGCAGCAGGCCCGCCGCCGCGAGGGCGGCCGGGAGGGTCGGGGACGGGCGGAAGCCGATCAGCAGGGCCACGGCGAGGACCAGGACCGTCGAGACGGCGTTGCGGACGGTGCTCGACACGACGTGGCCGGCGAGGATCGAGGCGCCGCCGACGTCGAGTGAGCGCAGCCGGTCGATGATGCCGCCCTTCATGTCCTCGCTGACGCCCACCGCCGTGCCGGAGGAGCCGAAGCCGGCGCAGAGGAGCAGGACGCCGGGCACGACGTAGGAGACGTACGACTCGCCCGTACCGGTCCTGATCGCGCCGCCGAAGAGATAGACGAAGATCAGCATCAGCATGATCGGCAGCATCAGCGAGGTGAAGATCGCGTCCACGTTGCGGCTGCTGAGCCGGATCGAACGGGCCGTCATGACAAGGGAGTTGTTCAGCGCCCGGCCGGCCGGGGACATCGTCGCGGCGTCAGACATGGGTCGGCTCCTTGGTGGTCTTTCCGCGGCCGGTCAGGGCCATGAACACATCGTCGAGCGTCGCGCTGTGCACGGCGAAGCTCACGACGTCCCGGCGTCGCGGATCGATCTCGTCCAGCAGCGCCCGTACGTGCGTCGCCGAGCCGTCCGTCGGCAGGCCGAGCGTGAGCGTGTCGGGCGACCGGTGTACGGCGAGGGGTTCGAGGCGTTCGTACGCCGCCGCGTCGGCGGCCACCAGGTCGAGCCGGTGGCCGGAGACCCGGCCCTTCAGCTCTGTCGCGGTGCCCTCGGCGACCAGCCGGCCGCCGTCGAGCACGGCGATACGGTCCGACAACTGGTCGGCCTCCTCCAGGTACTGGGTGGTGAGGAAGACCGTGGAGCCACCCGCCGACAGACCGCGGACCACCTGCCACAGCTCTTGCCGGCTGCGCAGGTCGAGCCCGGTCGTCGGCTCGTCGAGGAAGATCACCTCCGGTTCTCCGACCAGTCCGGCGGCGAGATCGAGCCGCCGCCGCATACCGCCCGAGTAGGTGCCCGCGAGCCGCCGCCCCGCGGCCGTGAGATCGAACCGCTCCAGCAGCTCCGCGGCCCGGCGGCGCGCCGCAGGGCGCGACAGGCCGCCGAGGCGGGCCATCATGCGCAGGTTCTCCTCACCGGTCTGCTTCTCGTCGACCGAGGCGAACTGGCCGGTCAGGCTCACGGCCCGGCGCACCTGGCGCCGCTGGGTCCGTACGTCGTAGCCCGCCACCGTGGCCGTGCCGGCGTCGGCGTCGGCGAGCGTGGCGAGGATCCGTACGGCTGTCGTCTTGCCCGCGCCGTTCGGGCCGAGCAGGGAGAAGACCGTGCCGCGCTCGACGGACAGGTCGATGCCGTCGAGCACCTTCACGCGCTCGTCGCCGCGTCCGTAGGACTTCTCCAGGCCGGTGGCTCTGATCATGACCGCCGCTCCTCCGTCGCACTCTTATGCGTATAGCTTACGCTTGATGTGTAAGGGTTACGCATAACTAGGATGGCGTCAAGCGGGAGCGTGAGCGGGGGAAGGCGGAGGCGGAGACGTGACGGAAGACAACGGCGGCACGGGGCTGCCGCCCAGCATCGAGGCCGCCTGGGGACTGCGCGAACGCCCGACCAAGGGGCGAAAGCCCGCGCTCAGCCTCCAGCGGATCGTCGACACGGCCGTCACCGTCGGCGCGACCGAGGGGCTGCCCGCGGTCTCGATGGGCCGCGTCGCCAAGAAGCTCGGCGTCTCGCCGATGTCGCTGTACCGGTACGTGGCGGCCAAGGACGAGCTGTACGTGCTGATGCAGGAAGCGATCATCGGCGATCCGCCGGCGCCGCCCGTGCCGGGTACCGACTGGCGTACGGCGATGGCGGAGTGGGCGTGGGCGATGCGCCGGATCTGTAACGAGAACCTGTGGGCGCTCCGTATCCCCGTCTCCAGCCCGCCCGCCACACCCCGGATGGTGGCCTGGTGGGAGTGGGGGCTGGTGGCACTCGGGGGGACCCGGCTCGACTGGGGCGAGAAGCTGTCGGTGATTCTGATGGTCAACGGCTATGTGCGGCACGAGGCGACGCTGATGGCCGACCTGGCCGCCGCCGTCACGGCGAGCGGCAGGTCGGCGGAGGACGTGCTCGCCGGATACGGGCGCACGATCCAGAAGCTGGCCGACCCCGCGCGCTTCCCGGCCGTCGCGGAGATGCTGGCGGCGGGGGTGATGGACGTACCCGACGAACCGGAGAGCCCCGACTACGAGTTCGCGTTCGGGCTGGAACGCATGCTGGACGGCATCGACGTGCTGGTGCGGGAGCGGGGCGGGGACAGCGGTGTTGCGTAAGGTGCGGGAGTGGATCTCTTTCTGACCGTGAACGGGCAGGTACGGGGCCGTCGGACCGCTTCCGGCGTCGTCGCGGTGCTCGGCATCCCGTACGCCGCACCGCCGTTCGGCCCCGACCGCTTCAAGGCGCCCCGGCCCGCGCCCGCATGGCGGGGCGTGCGGGACTGCGTCGCCTTCGGGCCGGTCGCGCCGCAGTCCGCGGAACTGCCGGGCGCGCCGGCGTGGTCGCCCGGCGACGAGGACGTGCTGAGTCTGAACGTGTGGACGAACACGGACGGGAACGGGACGGCGAAGCGGCCCGTGCTCGTCTGGATTCACGGCGGCGCCTACACCTTCGGGTCGTCCGCCCAGCCCGACTTCGACGGTACGGCGCTGGTCCGCGCCGGACTGGTCGTCGTCACCCTCAACTACCGGCTCGGCTTCGAGGGCTTCGGCCACATCCCGGACGCCGACGGCTCCGACTTCCCGGACAACCGAGGGCTGCTCGACCAGATCGCCGCCCTGGAGTGGGTGCGCGACAACATCGCGGCCTTCGGCGGCGACCCCGCCAACGTCACCGTCGCCGGGCAGTCGGCGGGGGCGACGTCCGTCGCCTGTCTGACGGTGATGGAGCGGGCGCGCGGGCTGTTCCACCGCGCCGTCGCCCACAGCCTGGTCGGCCCGGTCTACTCGCGCCAACTCGCCGCCGACACCACGCGCCTGGTGGCGGACGCCGCCGAAGTCCCGGTCACGGCGGCCGGGTTGACGGCTGCCTCACCGGACGATCTGGTCCGCGCCTCCGACCGGGTGGCCGACCGTCTGCGCGCCGACCCCGCGGCGGGCCCGCGCTACTACGACCCGGTGCTGTACGGCCCGGTCGCCGACGGGGTCCTGCTGCCCGCCGACCCCCTTGCCGTCGATCCGGCGGACCGCGCCGATGTCGATCTGCTGGTCTGTCATACGACGGAGGAGTACTGGCTGCTGGACGCGGTCGGCAGCAGCAAGAAGATCTTGACGGACAGTGAACTGGGCACGTTCGCACGGGACTTCGGGCTCCCCGGCGATCTCGTACCGGCGTACCGGGCGCTGCGCCCGGACGCGCCGGTGCTCGACCTGTATCTCGCGATCTTCGGCGACATGTCCTTCGGCGAGTACAGCAGCCGCTTCGCCGACCGGCACGCCCACGCGGGCCGCAGGACGTATCTCTCCCGTTTCGCCAGGAAGCGCGTCACGGAAGGCGGAGTCGTACGCCCATGGCACTGCGCCGACATCCCCTTCACCTTCGGCGTTCTGGACGCGCCCGAGGTCGCCTTCCTCATCGGCGGCCCGCCGACGGCCGAGGATCACGAGTTGTCGCGTCGCATGGTGCGGGCGTGGGCGGACTTCGCCGCGACGGGGGAGCCGGGCTGGGGGACGGACACCGTACGGATCTGGGGCGCGCAGGACGAAGGAGACGAGGAGGACCAGGGGGACCAGGGGGACACGTACGACGGCTTCCGCGCCGCGTGGCGCAGCGCCGACTACGCGCGCGTGCACCCCTGACCGCCCTGACAGGATGGGGCGCATGACCGAGATCCGTACGCCCCGCCTCCTCCTCCGCCGCTGGACCGACGACGACCTCGCCGCCATGGCCGAGATCAACTCGGACCCGCGGGTCATGCGCTGGATCGGCGACGGCTCGGTCCGCGACCTCGACGAGACGGCCGAGGACATCGAGCGCTGGGAGGAGGAGTGGGACGAGGAGGGCTTCGGGCTCTTCGCGATCGAACTGCTCGCCTCCGGTGAACTGATCGGCTTCGCGGGCCTGTCCGTGCCCGGCGACGACCTGCCCGAGCTGCTGCCCGAGGTGGAGATCAGCTGGCGGCTCGGCGCTCCGTTCTGGGGCCAGGGTTACGCCTCCGAGGCCGCCCAGGCCGTTCTGGAGTTCGCGCTCCAGGACCGGGGCCTGGAGCGGGTCGTCGCCGTCAACCGGCTGGGGAACGAGCGGTCCGAGAACGTGCTGCGCAAGCTGGACATGGTCCTGGACCGCGAGACGAAGCACCCGGAGCACGGCTTCGCGCTGACCGTCCACTCCATCGACCTCACCGAGTACGAGGCCTGAGCACCTCATACGCCACCACGAACGCGGCCACCAGCAGCCCGGCACCGACGCCGAAGGCGAGGTGGTAGCCACTGGTCAGCGCGCGGCGGTCGCTGTGGTCGCGGCAGTCGCGGCCCGGCGGAAATCGGTCGGGTTGGTGCCGCGGACCCGTTTGAACGCCGCGCTGAACCCGAACGGGTCGGAGTACCCCACGGTGCGCGCCACGTCCGCGACCGTCGCGGCCCGCTGCTCGACCAGCAGGTCCGCCGCGAGCGTCATGCGCCAGCGGGTCAGATAGGTCAGGGGCGGCTCGCCCACCAGGTCCGCGAACCGCTTGGCCAGCGTCGCACGCGACACCCCCGTACGCTCGGCCAGCGCGGCGACCGTCCACGGCGCCGCCGGTTCCGCGTGCAGCAGGCGCAGCGCGTCGCCGACCACCGGGTCCCGCTGGGCGGCCCACCAGGCCGGGGGTTTGCCGCCGGGCCGGTCGAACCACTCGCGCAGCGTGCAGACCAGCATCCAGTCCAACAGCCGGTCGAGTACGACCTGCTGGCCCGGTGTGTCGACGGCGGCCTCGGCGGCGAGGTGGTCCAGCACGGAGTCGGCCGCGCCCCCGGAGCCCGCGCGCAGGACGACGGGCAGGGCGTCCAGCAGCCGTTGGTTGATCTCCCCGCGCACCGGATACGCGCCGACGATCAGCGTCGTCGCACCGGTGTCGGCACCGGGGTAGCCGCTGTTGTCGTCGTGCCAGCCGAGCCGGTGCCGGGTGCCGCCCTGGTCGGGTGTCGCGCAGTGCTCGCCGCACGCGACCGGTTCGGCCGTGGTGCCGACCTCGTCGACGAAGGTGAACGTCGCGGGGCCGCGTACGACGACCGTCTCGCGGGCGCGAAGCGGCTCGGGCGGCCGGCCCTCCGGCACGATCCAGCCCGCACCGGTGAGGACGGTGCACAGCGTCAGCGGCGCGCCGTCCACGAAATGCAGCGACCAGGGCGGGGAGAGGGTCGAGCTGCCGAACAGCGAGCCGTGGGCCCGCACCCCACGGATGAGGTCACTGAACACGTCCATCTCAGCGAGATTAGACGATGACACATGCGATCCGGCTTCTCGCCCATGGATTCGTCCGAGCGGCTGCCGTTGAATCGCTGTCATGAGCAACGACACCACCCTCGTCCTCGGCGCCACCGGCAAGACCGGCCGGCGGGTCGCCGCCCGGCTGCGGATGCGCGGCACTCCCGTGCACGCCGCCTCCCGATCCAGCAGTACCCGGTTCGACTGGTCCGACCCCGGCGGCTGGGACGCGGCCCTGCGGGGCATCGCCGCCGTGTACGTCGTACCCCCTACCGTGCCCGGACCGGTCCACGACTTCGTGGCACGGGCCGAGGCCGCCGGTGTGCGGCGGCTGGTCCTGCTCTCCGGGCACGGCTCCGACACCTGGGGCGACTCCACGTTCGGGCTGGACATGCGCTCCGCCGAGGACGCCGTGCGCGCCTCCGCGCTGGAGTGGACCGTCCTGCGGCCGTCGAACTTCAACCAGAACTTCGACGAGGACGTCTTCCACGCCCCGTTGGCGGCAGGGGAGTTGGCGCTCCCGGCCGACGCGGTCCCGGAGCCGTTCATCGACGTGGACGATGTCGCCGACGCCGCGACCACGGTGCTGAGCGAGCCCGGCCGGCACGCCGGACGGATCTACGAGCTGACCGGCCCGCGCGCGATCACCTTCGCCGAGGCCGTCGAGCTGATGGCCCGAGCGTCCGGGCGACCCCTCACGTACCGGCGGATCTCCGTCGCCGACTACGCCGCGACGCTGGTCAAGGAGGGCTTGAGCGAGACCGACGCCCACCATGTCGCCGAGATGTTCGTCGTGATGGAACGCGGACTGATCGCGGCGACGACGGATGACCTCGCCACCGTCCTGGGCCGGGCGCCCCGGACCTTCGAGGAGTACGCGGTGCGGGCCGCGGCGGCGGGAGCGTGGGGGCGATGACCGGCCCGACGAACACCCCGACGAGCGGCGCCGACGCCGGTTCGCTGACCGCCGAGGACCTCGAATTCCTCCGACGCCCCCTGCACGGCTTCCTGTCCGTGGCCGGGGGCCCGGTACCGCCCCAGCCCCGGCCGGTGTGGTTCGAGGCCACGGCCGAGGGCACGATCCAGCTGTTCACCGGCCCGGACACGCTCAAGGTGCGCCGCCTGCGCCGCGACCCCCGCGCCTCGATCGTCGTGGCGGCCCCGGTCGGTGAGACCGAGCGCTGGCTGTCGGTCGCCGGACGCACCACGGTGGAACCGGGCGGAGCACAGGACCTCTGCGCCCGTCTGGCCGCCCAGTACTGGGATCTCGCCGACCCGGCCCGCGCCGACGCCCTGGCCGGGATGCTGGCCGCCGACTGGGTGCGGCTCGTCATCCACCCGGAGAGCGTGAGCCGCTATCTGAACCGGCCTTCGTGACGCGACGCGTGATCGGCCAGCACCTCCGCGATCACGTGGCGCGCGTTCGCCGCGATCGACGGGTTCGTGTGCAGGTAGTACGGCAGCTGGATCAGCGCCATCGACAGTGCCCAGCCGCGACCACGCGCCCAGGTCGCGTCGTCCGCGTCCAGGGCGGCACGGAAGCCGTCCCGTACGCCGGCCGGGAGGAGGTTCCAGGCGGGGATCAGGTCGGAGGCGGGCTCGCCCACGCCTGCGGTGCCGAAGTCGATGACCCCGCAGAGCCGGCCGCTGTCGCCGTCGATCAGCAGATTCCCCGGCATCAGATCGGAGTGGACCCACACGGGCGGGCCCTCCCACTCGGGCGCGCGCAGGGCGGCTTCCCACGCCGCCGTCGCCGCGTCGGTGTCGACGATCCCGCCGAGCGCCCGGAGCTGTGCGAGCGCGTGGCGCGTCTCGTCGTCCTCCCCGGACAGCGGTCCGCCCCGGTAGGCGGGTGGCGCGTCGGTCGTCCCGATACGGCGCAGCGCCAGGACGAAGTCGCTCAAGTCCGTTGCCAGCGCACCGGGTTCGGTGAGCCGCCCGGCCTCCGGGTGCACCCCGTCGAGCCAGCGGTTGACCGACCACGGCCACGGGTACCCCTCGGCGGGTCTGCCCTCGCCGAGGACGACGGGGATGGGGACGGGCAGTCGCGGGGCCAGCCGGGGCAGCCAGCGGCCCTCCTTCGCCACGTCGTCCACGCCGCCCTCGATACGGGGGAGCCGTACGGCCATGTCGTCGCCGAGCCGGTACACCGCGTTGACGGTGCCGCCGGACGGGAAGGGCTCGACGGGCAGCCCGGCCCACTGCGGGAACTGCGCGGCGAGCAGCCGGCGCACGAGGGCCACGTCGGTCGGTACCTCGTGGGCGTGCATCACGCGGGGTCGGCATCTCGCTCGGCCAGCTCGTACGCGTACGGCAGCAACTCCCGTACCGGCACGGTCCGCAGGCCGCTCTCCGTCTTCACCACGACCTCGATCCGCGGGAAGTAGTCGAGCAGCACCTGCCGGCAGCGCCCGCACGGCGGCAGCACTCCACGTCCCTCGTTCCCGACGGCCACGACGGTGACGAGGTCGTACGCGCCGACGGCCGCCGCCGCACCGATGGTCACCAGCTCCGCGCAGGGACCGCCGGTGAAGTGGTACACGTTCAGACCGGTGACGATCCGGCCGTCCCGGTCGCGGGCGGCGCAGGCCACGGTGGTGGTCGTCGCCCTTGGCGTGGGCCACGACGAGGCGGGTGGCCGCGTCGACGAGTTCGTGGTCGAGGTCTGCTGTCACGCGACGGAACGGTACTCGCGGGTGTGGGGCGGGCCCACCGATATACGGCGCCGGGGGCGCGGCCACCCACCCCCGTCGGGCCCCTGACGTGCGGTCCAGGGCGAAATCGGGTGCCATGACCCGGTCACGGCCGGGTAGCGTGCGGTTATGCCCGGACTTCAGCTGCTCCGCCTCGACCATGTGCCGGCACTGCTCGCCTTCGAGCAGGAGAACCGGGCGTACTTCGCCGCGTCCATCCCCGACCGGGGTGACTCGTACTTCACCGATTTCGCCCAGCGGCTCGGCGACCTGCTCACCGAACAGAGTGCCGGAATCTGCTACTTCCATGTGCTGGTGAGCTGTGACGGTGACGGCGGCGCGACGGACGAGGTGCTCGGGCGCGTCAACCTGGTCGACGTGGCGGACGGCGTGGCCGAGCTGGGCTACCGGATCGCGGAGAAGGCGGCCGGCAAGGGCCTGGCCACGGAAGCCGTCCGCGCGGTCTGCGTGCTGGCCGCCGAGACGTACGGCCTGACGGCGCTGCGCGCGAAGACGACCGACGACAACGCCGCCTCACGCGCCGTGCTGGCGCGTGCGGGTTTCGTGACCACCGGCGCGATCGAACTCAACGGCCGTCCCGGCACGACCTACATCCGCACGCTGAGCTGAGCACCCAGCTCCTGGAGGCCGAGCCCCACGGCCACCCGCCGCGAGGCGTACGGCCGGGCCCGCCACTGCGGCAGCAGACCGGCGACGAGCGCGTGCGACACCGCCGCCGAGGCGACGATTCGGGCCAGCCCCCGGCCCCGGTGGTGCGGTGAGACCAGGACGCACATGTGGGCGACCGACCGCGGCCAGGTCAGATAGCCGGCCGCTGCCACGACGTCACCGTGCGTGCGACGGCGGAGCAGGAACGCCGGTGAGGTGATCTCGTCCAGACCGCTCTCGTCCGCGTCGGCCGTCCCGGCGGCGGCCAGCAGCGCGGTCAGCGCGGGGGCGTCGCTCGCCGCCCGCTCGACGGTGACGCCCGCCGCGCCGGGAAACGCGGGCACGAACGCGTCCCGGCCCCGGCCCTGACCTCCGTAGAAGAGGGCGGCGGGCCCCAGCACGTCGAGCACCGGGGCCGTACCGCCGCTCAGTGCCTCGCCGAGCCGGACCGGATCGACCAGCTCCGCGT
This sequence comes from Streptomyces sp. NPDC050433, assembly GCF_044458565.1. Taxonomy (NCBI): domain Bacteria; kingdom Bacillati; phylum Actinomycetota; class Actinomycetes; order Kitasatosporales; family Streptomycetaceae; genus Streptomyces; species Streptomyces sp. NPDC050433. The sequence continues at coordinate 72,761 of NZ_JBITIB010000020.1, forward strand.
ACGACAGCTTCCCCACCGCCCGCCCCAGCGCCTCGGCGGTCCGCGCGTCCGGCGCGGTGGCCAGGGCGGCGTCCCCGATCCGTACGATCCCGGCCCACCCCGGCGGACAGAGCAGCGACCCGGGCGCGACCACAACGCTACTGGGGGTGGTGAACCCGGCCGGGACACCGGCGAGTTCGGTCCACAGCGTCCGTGCGTGGGTCACTGCCGAGGCCCTGCCGCTCTGGTGGTCCATGCGGTGACGGTAGGACGGAACAGCGTCGTCACGCGACCGACTTAGCATCGCGGACATGAGCACCGAACCGTTCCGTATCAACATCCCGCAACGTGACCTGGACGATCTCCACGACCGCCTCGACCGCACCCGCTGGCCCGACGAACTGCCGGGGGCGGGCTGGGCGTACGGCATTCCGCTCGACCAACTCCGGGCGCTGGCGCACCACTGGCGGCACGGGTACGACTGGCGGGCCGCGGAGGCGGAGCTGAACCGGTGGCCGCAGTTCACCACCACGATCGACGGGGCGAACATCCACTTCGCGCACATCCGCTCGCCGGAACCGGACGCGACGCCGCTCATCATGACGCACGGCTGGCCCGGCTCGATCGTCGAGTTCGCGGACGTGGCCGGCCCGCTCACCGACCCCCGCGCGCACGGCGGCGACCCCGCCGACGCGTTCCATCTGGTGCTGCCGGGCATTCCCGGCTTCGGGCTCTCCGGGCCCACGCGCGAGACGGGCTGGGAGTTCCGGCGGGTCGCCGCCGCGTTCGGCGTACTGATGGAACGTCTCGGCTACGAGCGGTACGGCACGCAGGGCGGCGACTGGGGAGCGGCCATCTCCCGTGAGCTGGGCCGAATCCGGCCCGGCGAGGTCGTCGGCGTACACCTCAATCTGCTGCCGGGCGGCGGCCAGACCCATGAGCCGACCGAGGCCGAACTGGCCCCGTTGAGCCCGGACGAGCGCCGGCGCACGCGGGCGTCCTGGGAGCGGGGGCGGGAGTTCGCCCGCGACCGCCAGGGGTACGCCGACATCCAGTCGACGCGCCCGCAGACCCTGGCGTACGGCCTGACGGACTCGCCGGTCGGTCAACTGGCCTGGATCGCGGAGAAGTTCCACGAATGGGCCGACACGACGGACGGTCGCCCGTACGGCGCCGTCGACCGCGACCGGCTGCTCACGAACGTGATGCTGTACTGGCTGACCGGCACCGCCGGCTCGTCCGCCCGCATCTACTACGAGCGGGCGCACGCCGCCTACTGGGGTTCGCCGCCCGACCCGTCCCCGGTCCCGACCGCGCTGGCCGACTTCGCGCACGACAACTTCATCCCGCTGCGCCATATCGCGGACCGGACGAACAACATCACGCGATGGACCTCCTACGACCGGGGCGGCCACTTCGCGGCGATGGAGGTGCCGGAGCTGCTGGTGGCGGACGTACGGGCGTTCTTCCGCGCGCTCGGGGGACGGGGCTGACGGGAAGGCGGTCGTCCAGGGGATCAAGCGGGGCGGGACCGCGTACGGGCGACCGCGTCGATTGCTTCGACCGCGGCACGCCGGGGGCCGCTCAGCCCGAGGAAGTCCGTGCTGTCCGCCCACTGATCCACCCCGCCGGTCAGCGGCAGCCCGCGCAGTCCGGGATCGGTGACGGTCGCCGCCACCGCCCGCGCGAGGCGTTCGGCGTGCAGGACGAGGAACGGCCTGTCGTGGTACGGCCGGCGCGCCGGGTCCACCGGCTCCGCGAGCCCCGTCGCGTTCTGGAGCGCGGCCACGTACTCGTACGCGTCACAGAGATGCCGCTCCCGCTCCGGATATTCCGTCGCCGCCAGGGCGCCCGCCAGCGACGGCGTCAGTTCCCCGGCGACCGTGAGCCGCCCGAAGGCGCTGCCCAGCCACTTGCCGTACGGGGCGTACGTCCGCTCCAGCAGCAGACACAGCCGCATCAGGTCACGCACCAGCCGCCCCGCGACGACCGCCGACCCGAGCGCGTCGCCCGCCTCCGCGCAGCGGCCGACGAAGGCCTCCTCCTGGGAGATCCGCTGCCACTGACAGGCCAGCAGATAGCGCCACACCTGATCGGGGTACCACGCGAGCCGCGCCCGCGCCGCGTCGAGCGATCCGAGCCCGTCGTGGAACACCGCGCCGCCGGTCACCTCCGCGAGGCGCTGCTGGGGCATCGCGAGCCAGTCGCGTACGGACGGCTCCGCCGTCGCCGTCACGGCCGTGGCGGCCACCCCGAGCTGGGTCCCGAGCCAGTCGCCGAGGTCATCGACCGAGACCCGGTGGTTGACCGCCCCTTGCGTCAACTCCATCTGGCCGATGGGGTCTTCGGGGTCGTGGTGCCGGAAGTGCGTGGGCCAGCCGCGTATGTGCTTCGGCAGCCGTTCGGCGAGCAGCCGGCGCAGATCGGCGCCGTGCTCGGCGGCCTCGCCGGGCGTGAGGAACAGATTCAGCCGGGGTCCCCACTCGTGGTCGGCGGACCTGGCCGTGTCGAACCCGAGCACCTCGGACCCGGAGCCGACGCGTGCGGCGGCGTACCGCAGGCCCGGATAGGCGTGGTCGAGGACGGGCCGTACCGCCTCCTCGTACAGGATCCGTGACAGTTCGAGACCGGGGATGAATGCGGCGCGGGGGCTGTTCACGGGCTCACTGTGCCGGAGCGGGAGGGAGCCGGCCACGCATTATGCGGGGCGGCGGCCGGGTTGTGCGGGTAGATGGCCGGGACCGTCCGGGGCGGGTGGAAGTGGCGGTGCTCGACGCGTGAGGGCACTCGTGGCATTTTCAGACAGGCGTTCAGCCGCCGGGACGCGGAAGAACCTGGACGTCACGACGTCCCTCGGCGACCCTGTCAAAGAGAACCGTTCGCACGGATGGACGCGACTGAGCGCGACCGACAGTGAAGCGAGTGGCTGATATGAGTGAGCACGGCCCTCAGCCGACGGGCCCTTCTTCGGCCGGTACCTGGTGCTGTCTGGGCGGGGGCCGGATCTACACCGAGGCGGACAAGGAACTCGCCGACGCGATCGGTCTCAGCTTCCCCGTCGTCCCGGCGGCGGCCCGCGCCTCACGGGCGTTCCTGGAACGGGTGGTGGACCACACGGCGCGGGCCGGCATCGCGCAGTTCCTCGACCTGGGCACCGGCCTGCCCGTCGAGCCGAACACCCACCAGGTGGCACAGGCCGTCGAGAAGAGCGCGCGGATCGTGTACGTCGACAACGACCCGACCGTCCTCGAACACGGCCGCGCGCTGGCGAACCTGGGAACGCCCGAAGGCGCCGTCGCCTACCTGGACGGCGACGTCCGCCACGTCACGAAGGTCCTCGGCGAGGCCGCCAGGACCCTCGACCTGAACCGGCCGGTCGCGGTCTTGATGCTGTCGATGCTCGGCCACATCGAGGACCCCGCGGAGGCGGGAGAGATCGCCCGGCGCTATATGAGCGCCGTGCCGCCCGGCAGCTACTTCGCCACCTGCGACTCGGTCGATTCCGCCGACATGCGGGCGGCGGCAGCGGCGTACGCGGCGGGCGGCGGCCCACCGATCCACCTCCGCACGGCGGCCGAACTGGAGCTGACCGGCACCGGCCTCGACCTGCTGGCGCCCGTGGGCCCGATCTCCCTCTGGCACCCGGCCGAACCCGCCCCCCAGCCCGTCGACCAGTGGGGATTCGTCGCGCGTAAGCCGTAAGCCGCCGTAAGCCGCCTTCAGCCGCCGTACGTCGCCGACTGGACCGGCGCCGTACGACCCCTTGGCGATCGACCATCCGGGCATTCGAGGCATATCGTTGTTATTGACACCTCGGTCCTGAGTCAGGGGTCCATCATGGAGGCATTGGTCGTAGCGGTCATAGCGGCGATAATTCTGTGCGGCATTTTCGTGATGTCGGCCGCGCGGGTCGTCAAGCAGTACGAGCGCGGTGTGGTCTTCCGGCTCGGTCGGCTGCGGGAGCGTATCCGGGGGCCCGGATTCACGTGGATCGTTCCGGGCGTGGACAGGTTGCACAAGATCAACATGCAGATCGTGACGATGCCCGTCCCCGCACAGGACGGCATTACGCGTGACAACGTCACCGTGCGTGTGGACGCGGTCATCTATTTCAAGGTCGTCGACGCGGCCGACGCGCTGATCCGCGTGGAGAACTACCAGTTCGCGGTGTCGCAGATGGCGCAGACGTCCTTGCGGTCGATCATCGGTAAGAGCGATCTGGACGATCTGCTCTCGAACCGCGAGAAGCTGAACCAGGGCCTGGAGCTGATGATCGACAGCCCGTCCGTCGGCTGGGGCGTGCAGATCGACCGGGTCGAGATCAAGGACGTGTCGCTGCCCGAAACCATGAAGCGGTCGATGGCCCGCCAGGCCGAGGCCGACCGTGAGCGCCGCGCACGCGTGATCAACGCGGACGCCGAGCTACAGGCGTCGAAGAAGCTCTCCGAGGCCGCCCAGCAGATGGCCGGACAGCCCGCCGCGCTCCAACTGCGGCTGCTTCAGACCGTGGTGGCCGTCGCCGCCGAGAAGAACTCCACGCTCGTCCTGCCCTTCCCCGTCGAGCTGCTCCGCTTCCTGGAACGCGCCACGCCCGCCGAGGCGGAGCACGCCATCGAGGCGGTCTCGGAAGCCGTCGAGGGTGCTCCGACTCCCGGAGCGAAGGAGCTGAAGGAGGCCTTGGAGAAGAGGGAGGAGAAGCCGCAGGTCGAGGAGAAGCAGCAGGCCGGGGAGGTGCGGCGGCAGGAGAAGCAGAGCGTCTGACGCCGCTGCCGCTGCCGCTGGCGCTGGCTCAGCGGCGTGCCGCCCATACCGTGCGCTCGGTGCGGACCGTCAGGTCGTCGCGGCGCAGGATGCTGTGGGGGCCGTCGGGGGTGAGCAGTTGGTCGAGGGCGGTGAGGTCGTCGCTGGTCAGGGCCTCGGCGACGCCACCGCGCAGGCGGGTCAGGCCGGCGAGCGCGTAACGGCCGACGGTCTCGGTGTGGGGCGGGCCCAGATTGACGGTGAGGGTGCGTTCGCCCTCGACGGTGAAGCCGGCGGCGGTCAGCTTGGGTCCCCAGTCGGCGCCGCGGTGGGGCATGTGCTCGGCATGGTGGCGGTCGAGTGCGGCGTGGCAGCGTTCTTCGAGTCCCGGACGGTCCGCCGGGGCGCCCTCGGGCAGGAAACGCGGGAAGCCGGCCAGTTCGACCACCGCGAACAGCCCGCCGGGGGCGAGCGTGTCGTGGACCTGGCGCAGGGTGCGGTCGGGGTCGGCCATGTGGTGCATGGAGGCTGATGCCCAGACGAGTTCGGGCGCGTCGAGCCGAGGCCAGTCCCCGTCGAGGTCGGCCTGGACGGTACGTACGCGATCGGCGAGACCGGCTGCCTCGGCTTTGTGCCGCAGGCGGTTCAGATGGCCGGCCGAGGTGTCGACGGCGGTCACCTCGGACCGGGGGAAGCGCGCGAGCAGCGCGAGGGTGCCGGCGCCGGTGCCGCTGCCCAGATCCAGGATGTGGCGGGGGTCGGCCTTGACGGGGAGCCAGGCGGTGATGGAGGCGATGTGCTCGGCGAGCACTTCGGCGTCCAGGTCGAGGATTTCCGCCTGATCGTGGTCGTCGGCGTGGTCGTCGGCGTGGGCGTGGGTGTGCCCTGCGTGCGGGGGTGTGTGCGTCATGCCGCTCACGCTAAGAGGGTCGTGGGCCTGCGGCCCGGTCGCTTTCCGGAAGAGCAAGAAGGCGGGCGCTTGGCATGCGCGCCGCGCAACGCCGCCCCGCCGCTCAACTCGACGGGCCGGTCGCATGACCGCGACGGGCGTCGCGGTCGAAGATGCCCAGGATTTCGCAGGGCCCGCCCTCCGCGCCGATGGCGTGCGGGAGCATCGTGGGGAACTCGGCGGCCTGGTTGGTCTCCACCCGGAACCGCCGGTTGCCCAGGAGCAGTACGGCCGTACCGGACAGGACGACGAGCCATTCGCGGCCCGGATGGGCGCGCATGCGCGCGGGGCTGTCGGGCGGCGGGTCCGTCAGGCGCTGGCGCATGACGGCCATGCCCGGATCGGCCCGGACGGGCCAGCGCATCAGCTGGTTGGCGGCGTCGATGGCCGGGCTGGAGATGACGTCGTCCGCGGCCGTCTCGACCAGTTGGTCGAGCGTGGTGTCCAGGGCACGGGCGAGGGTGAGGAGCTGGTCCAGCGCGAGACGGCGCTGCCCGTTCTCGATCCGGCTGAGCGTGGAGGGGCTGAGCCGGGCGCGGGTGGCCAACTCGTCCAGGGACCAGCCCTGCGCCATGCGCAGGGCGCGGATCCGTTTGCGTACCAGGCTGTCGAGATCGCCGTCGTCGTCTTGCGTCATGGGCAACATGCTATGCCGTATGCGCAAACTACTCGCGACCCACGATCAACGACCCACCGCGCCGGAGGAATTCCCTGCCCGAGTGGCATGCGTGTTGTGTGGAACACTTTTGCAAGCGGGTGCTTGCAATAGTTAGCAAGAGTGGGCACTGTGGAGTCATGGCATCACTCAACGTCGGCAATCTCGGTGAGTACCTGCGCGAGCAGCGGCGCAACGCGCAGCTGTCGTTGCGGCAGCTCTCCGAGGCCGCCGGGGTGTCCAATCCGTATCTCAGCCAGATCGAACGCGGCCTGCGCAAGCCGAGCGCGGACATCCTGCAGCAGCTCGCCAAGGCGCTGCGGATCTCCGCCGAGACGCTGTACGTGCAGGCCGGGATGCTCGACGAGCGGGAGCGCGAGGAGTTGGAGACGCGTGCCGTCATCCTCGCCGACCCGTCGATGAACGAGCGGCAGAAGCAGGTGCTCCTGCAGATCTACGAGTCCTTCCGTAAGGAGAACGGGCTCGGCACCGCGAGTGCGGAAGCGACGGCGACCACGGAACCGGCCGGTAAGGGCGCCGGTACCGGTAGCGGGGACGCCGACGGGGACGCGCCCGGTGCGGCCGGCGGCGGTGCTGTCACCCCACCCTCACACTGATCCGATCCGGAGGACCACAGCCATGGCCATCGCCGATGACCTGCGCAAGACGCTCAGCGACCCGACCCCCCTCTACTTCGCGGCCGGTACGGCGGATCTCGCCGTCGAGCAGGCCAAGAAGGTTCCCGGACTGATCGAGCAGATCCGCGCGGAGGCCCCTGGCCGTATCGAGGCGGTGCGCAACACCGACCCCAAGCTCGTCCAGGACAAGGTCGCCTCGCAGGCCAGGGAAGCGCAGACGACAGTTCAGACCAAGGTCACCGAGGTGCTCGGGTCGCTCGACACCGATCTGAAGAAGCTCGGCGAGACCGCTCAGGACCTGGCGCTCCGGGGCGTTGGCGTGGCCGCGGAGTACGCGGTCAGGGCCCGTGAGACGTACGAGAAGGTCGCCGAGCGCGGCGAGCAGTCCGTACGGACCTGGCGGGGCGACGCCGCGGACGAGATGACGGAGATCGCCATCGCCGTCGAGCCCGCGACGAAGCGGGCCGCCAAGCCGGCGGCCAGGCCGGCCGCGGCGAAGTCCGCCTCCGCCAAGCCCGCGGCCAAGGGCGAGACGAAGGCGGCCAAGCCGGTGGCCAAGACCACCGGCCCGAAGCCCGCCGCGCGGAAGGCGCCCGCCGCCCGCAAGCCGGCCGCCGCGAAGAAGGCCACGCCTCCCGCGAGCAAGTAGCAGCTGGCAGGTAGTGCGAAGGACCGGGCACCACAGAGGTGTCCGGTCCGTTGTACGAGTACCTTGTCGGCAGATGACTCGAAGAGAAATGGGCGGTGGGCAACGTGTTGATGGCCGGCTTCGACGGGCTTGTGGCTCTGTTGAGTATCCCGCTGACCGTGTTCGGCCTCTTCGCGCTGGTCGACGCGTTCATCCGGCGTGAGGACGCCTTCCGCGCCGCGGACAAGCAGACCAAGCCGTTCTGGCTGATCATTCTCGCGATCGCCTTCGTCGTGAGCATGATCTTCCCGCTGCTGTCCTTCCTGCCGATCATCGGGCTGATCGCGATCATCGTGTACTTCGTCGATGTGCGCCCCGCCGTCAGGCAGGTCGGCGGTGGCGGAGGTGGGCGCCGCGGTGGAGGCTCCAGCAGTGACGGGCCGTACGGGCCGTACAACGGCGGTCGTTGAGCCGGGGCCGAGGCCGGGACCGGGGCGGAGGCCGCCGGGGCATACGGCTCCCGCTCAGGCCGTGACCGGCGCCTGCTCGGCCACCCGCCCGCGGTCCAGCAGCAGCACCGCCACGTCGTCCGTCAGCTCGCCGCCGTTCAGCTGCCGCACCTGAGCCACCGCGGCCTCCAGCAGTTCCTCGCCGCTCAGCCCCCGCGCCAGCAGGCCGGTGATCATCTCGACCATGCCCTCCTGGCCGAGCCGCTGCTTCGTGTCCGCCCCGAGACGGCCCTCGATCAGCCCGTCCGTGTACATCATCAGGCTCCACGCCTCACCCAGCCCGACCTCGCGGCGCGGCCAGCGGGCGCGCGGCAGCAGGCCGAGCGCGGGGCCGCCCCCGTCGTACGGCAGCAGCTCGGGAGCCCGGCCGGCCCGGACGACCAGCGGGGACGGGTGGCCGGCCAGACAGAGCCCCGCCCGCCGTCCGTCCGGCGCGATGTCGACCGTGCACAGGGTCGCGAAGATCTCCTCGCTCTCCCGCTCGTGCTCCAGGACCTTCTGGAGCGTCGAGAGCAGGACGTCCCCGCTGAGCCCGGCGAAGGTCAGCGCCCGCCAGGCGATCCGGAGCTCCACACCCAGCGCGGCCTCGTCCGGGCCGTGGCCGCAGACGTCGCCGATCATCACATGGACCGTGCCGTCGGGCGTACGGACCGTGTCGTAGAAGTCGCCGCCGAGCAGCGCGCGGGAGCGGCCGGGCCGGTATCGGGAGGCGAAACGCAGCTTCGAGCCCTGGAGGAGCGGGGTGGGCAGCAGACCGCGCTCCAGGCGGGCGTTCTCCTGCGCGCGCAGCCGGGACTCGGTGAGCTGGCGCTGTGCGACGTCCGCGCGCTTGCGCTCCACGGCGTAGCGGATGGCACGGCTCAGCAGCCGGCTGTCCAGCTCGTCGCGGAAGAGATAGTCCTGCGCGCCCACGCGCACCGCCGCGGCGGCACGCTCGCTGTCGCCCTCGGCGGCCAGCGCGAGAACGGCGTGGCGGGGCGCGAGCCGCAGCACATGCTTGAGCGGTGCGAGGCCGTCGCGGTCGTCGGCGGCCCGGCCAGGCAGCGCGAGGTCCACGAGGATGCAGTGGATGTCGTCGGTGAGCAGCCGCTCGGCCTCGGTGAGGTTGCGCGCGTTGCGGATACGGACGCGGGTGCCTGCCGCGTCGGGGAGTTCCGGTGCACTGAAGGTGCCCGCGGGGTCGTCCTCGATGACGAGGAGCGTGAGGTCGCCGCCTCCGCCGGAGGTCTCCGGGGCGGGCGCACTCTCGACTGTCGAGCCGGTGCGCTGTCGCGGCACCGGTACAGGTACAGGTACGGCCATCGGTCTGTGAGTCCTTCCCTCCCCCCGAGGGCGCGGTGCGGCGCCGATCGACGTCCCACCCCGACCGGGACCCTAGCGTTAGCCGACGTCCGAAAGGAATGGCGTACCGAACGACGGGCGGAGGAGATCACGCGCCATATGCCGCTTCCCGCCACGCATCCGGCACGATCGGCCCGCCGGAGAGGGCCGAAACGGGCATGACAAACATCACGTGGGAGGGCGGCGGGCTCCCCGCCCTACGCCCCTGTCCTACTTGTCCGGCCTGACGACCCCGAGGATCAGCATCGAGCCCGCCCCCGTCAGCGTCACCTGCCGGCCCGGCCGCGGTGCGTGGACGATAGAGCCGTCGCCCACGTACATCCCGACATGGCTCGCGTCCTGGTGGTAGATGACCAGGTCGCCAGGCCGCATCTGCGAGACGGGGATACGAGGGAGCAGCCGCCACTGCTCCTGTGACGTGCGCGGGATGACCTTGCCGGCCGCCCGCCACGCCTCGGACGTCAGCCCGGAGCAGTCGAACGATGACGGGCCCTCGGCGCCCCACACGTACGGCTTGCCGATCTGCGCCGTCGCGTACGCGATCGCCTTCTTGCCCTGGGCGCTCGCCCCGCCGTTGATGTCCTTGAGCGCGCCCGAACCCAGCCAGGCCGCCTGCGCCTTGGCCGCGTCCTGCTGCTCCAGCATCAGCAGCCGGTCGCGCTCCTCCTTCTCCAGCCCCGCCTCGATCTTCTTGGCGGCCTTTATCCGCTGGTTGATCTTCTTCTTCGCGTTCGCCTGCTTGACCCGGCTCGCCTCAAGCTTGGTCCACTCCGCGCCGGCCTTTTTTGTGTACGCCGTCAAGTCGTCCTGGGCCTTGGTCATTTGGCCGAGGAGGTCCTTGGTCGCCTTCTGGCCCCGCTGGACCCGGCCCGCGCCGTCGAGGAACAGCTGAGGGTCGTCGGTGAGGAGCAGTTGGGCCTCGGGCGGCAGCCCGCCCGCGCGGTACTGCGCGCGGGCCGCGGCGCCCGCCTGTCGCTTGAGCTTGTCGATGCGGACCTGGCCGTTGACGATCTCGCTTGCCAGCCTGACCAGTTCGGCCGACTGATTGTCGGCGCGCTCCTCGGCGAGGTTGTACGCGTCGGTGGCCGATGTGGCCTCGCCGTACAGCCCGTCGATCTTCCTGCGGATCGCTTCGAGCTTCGAGTCCTCCGCGCCGGAGGACTTGCCGTCGGCCCCCGGCGGCAGGGACCGGTCGAACGGCCGGGGCGCGACGGGTGGGTCGCTCGGCGAGGTTGGGGATGCGGGCGAGGCTGGGGACGCCGGAGTTGCGTACGCCTGGTTCAGCAGCGCCGGTGATGTGAGCACCGACAGAGCGCAGACGACCGTGATCGCGGCTCTGACACGGCGGCGTCGGTTCACAAGCTCCCCCTCCGGACTGAACATGTACGGTCGAGTACATTTGATTTACTGTCAGTAACTGTTCTCGCCGACGCGATCGTGCCATGCCGATCCCCGGAACGACAGAGGGCACCGCCGGTTGACGGTCGCGTCTACCCGTGAGGGACGAACGGCCCCCCGCTCACGTTCCCTTGAACGCGTCCCTTTCGCCAGAACCCGGCGCCAGCGCCGCCCACTCCACCGTCACCTCACCCTGCCGCCATCTGCTTCTGCCGCCGCCCGCCGCCGGTCCTGCCAGCGGCCAGTCCGCCGACAAGTCCTGTACGGCCCTGATCCACCGCTGGCGCGCGCCCAGCGAGGCGTACGGGGCCGCCGCCGCCCACGCCCGGTCGAAGTCCCGCAGGAACGCGTGAACCGGCTCCCCCGGCACATTGCGGTGGATCAACGCCTTCGGCAGCCGCTCCGCCAGGTCCGAAGGACGGTCGAGCGAGCCGAGCCGGGTCGCGAAGGTGACCGTGCGCGGACCCTCCGTACCGAGGGCGACCCAGACATGGCGCCGCCCGATCTCGTCGCACGTTCCCTCCACCAGCAGCCCGTCCGGGGCGAGCCGTGCGCGGAGCCGGGCCCAGACCGCCGGGACCTCGCTCTCCTCGTACTGCCGCAGGACGTTCGCCGCCCGGATCAGCAGCGGTCGGCGGCCATCCGGAAGCGGGGTCTCGAAGCCGCCGTGGACGAAGCTGAGCCCGTCCTCCTCGTAAGGAAGCGCCGCCGCGACCCGCGCGGGCTCGATCTCCACGCCGACCACCTCCGTGCGCGGCTCGGCCGCGCGCAGCCGCCGCAGCAGCTCGACGGCGGTCCAGGGCGCCGCGCCGTACCCGAGGTCGACGGCGACGGGGTCGGCCGAACGGCGCAGCACCGGCCCGTGTACGGCGGCGATCCAGCGGTCCATGCGGCGCAGCCGGTTCGGGTTGGTGGTGCCGCGCGTGACCGTGCCCACGGGGCGGCGGGGCGAGGAGGGAGGGCGCGCGGGCATGCGGGTGAGCCTAACGACGCCAAGGGTTCAGCAGATAACGGCAACGATTCGGCAAAGCCGGAAATGAAAGGACGGATTCCGGCGTTCCCGTGCGCAGAGGGCGCCACAACCCTCTATTCGCCATGCTCCGAGCGAGAGGCCGTCGACGTGAGCCAGTACGTGTCCAGGCTTGCCGGCACCCTGGTGTCACCCCGGCTCCGGATTCCGGGCCATCCCCGCAAACCGCGGCGCGTCGCCATGCTCAGCGTCCACACCTCCCCGCTGCACCAGCCGGGGACGGGCGACGCGGGCGGCATGAACGTGTACATCGTCGAGCTGGCCAAGCGCCTGGCCGCGATCAATATCGAGGTCGAGATCTTCACGCGCTCGAACACCGGCGGGCTGCCACCCAGCGTCGAGCTGGCGCCGGGTGTGCTCGTTCGGCACGTGGACGCCGGTCCGTACGAGGGCCTGGCCAAGGAGGAGCTGCCCGCGCAGCTGTGCGCCTTCACGCACGGTGTGATGCAGGCCTGGGCCGGCCAGCGCCCCGGCTACTACGACCTCGTCCACTCCCACTACTGGCTCTCCGGGCATGTCGGCTGGCTCGCCGCCGAGCGGTGGGGCGTGCCCCTCGTCCACGCCATGCACACCATGGCCAAGGTCAAGAACGCCGCGCTCGCCGAGGGCGACACTCCCGAGCCCGCGGCCCGTGTCATCGGTGAGACGCAGATCGTGCGCGCCGCCGACCGGCTGATCGCGAACACCTCGGAGGAGGCCGACGAACTCGTCCGCTTCTACGAAGCGGATCCCGGCAAGGTCGCCGTCGTCCACCCCGGTGTGAACCTGGATCTCTTCCGCCCGGCCGACGGCCGCGCGGCGGCGCGGGCCCGTCTCGGGCTGCCGCAGGACGCGTTCGTACCGCTCTTCGCGGGCCGTATCCAGCCCCTCAAGGCCCCCGACGTGCTGCTGCGGGCCGTGGCCGTCCTGCTGGACCGCGAACCCGCCCTCCGTAGGAGGATGGTCGTCCCTGTCGTGGGCGGCCCGAGCGGCAGCGGTCTTGCCAAGCCCGAAGGGCTGCACAAGCTGGCGGCCAGGCTCGGTATCGCCGATGTCGTACGGTTCCGGCCGCCGGTCGGCCAGGCGGGGCTCGCGGACTGGTTCCGGGCGGCGTCCGTGCTGGTCATGCCGTCGTACAGCGAGTCCTTCGGCCTCGTCGCCATCGAGGCGCAGGCGGTGGGGACCCCGGTGGTCGCGGCTGCGGTGGGCGGCCTTCCCGTGGCGGTACGAAACGGCCAGACCGGCTTCCTGATCCCCGGCCACGAGCCGGAGGCGTACGCACAGGCGCTCGCCCGCTTCATGGACCGGCCCGAGCTGGTGGACCGGATGGGGCATGCGGCCTCGCGGCACGCGCAGTCCTTCGGCTGGGACACGGCCGCGTCGGCGACGGCGGACGTCTACACGGCCGCCGTGCATGATCACCGAGGTCGCGTACGCTCGCACCATGGCTGACGAAACGCGAGCCGGAGCGGCCGGAGCAAGCGGAACGGCCGGAGCAAACGGAACCGCCCACGGCGCGCAGCACGCCACGCACCATGCCACGCAGCTCGTGGAGCAGAGCCTGAAGTCCGCCGCCGCGCTCGACTCCGGTCTGGAGTGGGAGAGCCCCGAGCCCGGCTCCTTCGTCGTCACGCTCCCCGGCACCCGCAAGCTCTCCACGACCTGCTCGCTGCGCGTCGGCCGGCACTCCCTCTCCGTCAACGCCTTCGTCGTCCGTCACCCGGACGAGAACGAGGACGCCGTCCACCGCTGGCTCCTGGAGCGCAACCTCAAGCTGTACGGGGTGGCGTACGCGGTCGACCGGCTCGGCGACATCTACCTCTCCGGCAGGCTGCCGCTGTCCGCCGTCGGCGAGGAGGAGCTGGACCGGCTGCTCGGGGCCGTACTCGAAGAGGCCGACGGCTCCTTCAACACGCTGTTGGAGCTGGGGTTCGCGAGCGCGATCCGCAAGGAGTACGCGTGGCGGGTGTCCCGTGGTGAGTCCACGAGGAATCTCGACGCCTTCACGCATCTGACGCGGCCCGGCGAGGGTCCGCGACCCGTCTGACCCGTCTGACCCGCACCTCACGTACCCACATTCGGTCCCGCCGGGTCGCCGGGCCGCACGTGCCACCGGACGATCGTTCTGACACGCGACGAAGCGCGGGTCGGAGCGGAAGACGGGTGCCATGGGCCGGAACCGGTTGGATCGCAGGCACTTCCTGGGGGCCGCCGCCGGGGCCGCCGGGATGGCGGTCGGGGCCCTGGCCGGCTGCGACTCCTCGCCGGGCGGGGGAGAGGGCGCCGCTCATCCCTCAGCCGATACGGGTACCGATGTCGGCAGCGATACCGATTCCGATGCCGGCACCGACCTGACCGCCGACGCCGAGCGCGGCCGACCCGGCAACCCCGACTGGCGCATCCGCTCGGTGGGCCCGCCCGACGCGGTCCAGGGGTACACCGACAGGGCGAGCATCCGGCCGGGCGAGGAGTTCGGGCTGCACGTCTCGACCACCGCACCCGGCTTCAGGGTCTCCGCGTACCGGATGGGCTGGTACGACGGGGCCCGCGCCCGGCTGGTCTGGCGCTCCGACCGGGTGGCGGGCCAGGTCCAGGGCGATCCGCGGATGGTCAAGTACACCCAGACGGTACGGGCCGACTGGGAGCGCACGCTCACCGTGCGCGCCGACGGCTGGCCCGAGGGCGCGTACCTGCTGCGGCTGGACGCTTCGAACGGACACCAGCGGTACGTCCCGCTCATCGTCCGCTCGAAGAGCGCCGTCGGCAGGACCGTCCTGATGCACGCACCCGCGACCTGGCAGGCGTACAACAAGTGGGGCGGCTACAACCTCTACGAGGGCAAGAACGGCTCGTACGGGGCCCGTTCGCTCGCCGTCTCCTTCGACCGGCCCTACGACAAGAACGGTGCCGAGAAGTTCCTCGTCCACGAACGCGCCCTGGTCGTCCTCGCGGAACGGCTCGGCATTCCGCTCGCGTACACGACCGGCATCGACGTCCATCTCTCCCCGTCGGTGCTGCGCGGTGCGAAGGCGGCGATCTCGCTCGGCCACGACGAGTACTGGACCCCCGAGCAGCGGCGGCACTTCACGCGGGCCCGCGACACCGGGACCAATCTGGCCTTCCTGGGCGCCAACACGTGCTTCCGCCGGATCAGGCTGGAGCACGCGGGCGGCAAGGGGCCCGTCCGTACGGTGGTCTGCTACAAGACGGACTACGTGGGTGATCCGTACCTCGTCGAACACCGCACCATGGCGACCACCGACTTCCGGGTGTCGCCCTCCGCCGACCCGGAGTCCTCGATGACCGGTGTCCTGTACGAAGGGTTCCCCACGGACGCCCCGTACGTCGTCCACGGCGCGGACCACTGGATCTTCGAGGGGACGGGGGTGAAGCGCGGCGACTCCTTCGACCACCTGGTCGGGGTGGAGTACGACCGGGTGACACCGGGTCAGCCCACACCGGCGTCGCTGGAGATCGTGGCGCACTCGCCGCTGGTCTGCAACGGCCGCGACAGCCATGCGGATTCCGCGTACTACACGGTGTCCAGCGGCGCGGGCGTCTTCGCGTCCGGGACGATGCGGTGGGTGGAAGGGCTCATGGCGGGGACACGGGAGAACGGCCGCAATCACCGGATGGACGCCAGGACCGGTGCCTTTGTCACCCGTACCACCGAGAACGTGCTCCGGGCTTTCGCCGAGGGCCCGGCGGGGCGGACCAGACCGGCGCCGAAGGACAACGTACGGAGCGTGTACGGGAGTACGGCGACCTGACCCCTGGCACCTGACACCTGACCGGGCTCCCCGCTCCCGGCTCCCCGCTCCCGGCTCAGCGCAGCTCGGCGGCTTCCGGCCGTACCGCCGCCGGGTCCACGGCTGACGGGTCCACCCCCACCGGGTCCACCCCCGCCACCTTCGCGTCCTCCGACGGATCCGGCAGCCCCCGCATCAGCAGCCAGTAACCGGCCGCCGCCACCGTCCCGAGCACCGCGCAGATGCCCCACAGCCAGTCGGCGCCGTACCGGTCGATCAGGAAGCCGGACATCAGCGGCGCGACCAGACCGGCCACCGACCACGACATCGTGTACATGCCCTGGTAGCGGCCCCGCCCGTGGACCGGCGACAGCCGGACCACGAGGCTGGTCTGCGTCGGGGCGTTGACGATCTCGGCCAGCGTCCACACGCACACCGCCAGCGCGTAGACGGCCATCGACCCGGCGAACGCGGTCAGCCCGAAGCCGTATCCCGCGAGCGCCGAGGAGATGACCAGCAGCCGGCGGGTGTCACGGTGCTCGATGAATCGGGTGACCGGGATCTGGAGCGCCACGATCAGCACACCGTTGAACGCGAAGATCATCCCGAAGTCGGAGCTGCTGAACCCGTCCCTGCCCATCGCGACCGGCAGTCCCACGAACCCCTGCTGGAAGATCAGCGCGACGAGGAACGCCAGCCCGACCACGCTCATGAAGCGGCCGTCCCGCAGGACCGTCCGCATCCCGACATCCACCTCCCGCTTCCCGTCCACGAGGACGTGTTCGGGCCGGGACTCGGGCAGCTTGACGAAGATCAGTACGGCGCAGGCCAGCGTCATCGCCGCCTCACCCAGGAACCCGGCGAGATAGCTGTACTCGGCGATGAAGCCCGCCGCGACCGACGAGATCGCGAACCCCAGGTTGATCGCCCAGTAGTTGAGCGAGAAGGCGCGCACCCGGTCCTCGGGCTTCACGATGTCCGCCATCATCGCCTGCACGGCGGGGCGCGAGGCGTTGGAGGTCAGGCCGACGAGGAACGCGACGGCGACGATGGCCGCGGGATCCTCCATGAAGCCGAGCAGCGCGACCGACGCCGCCGTCGAGGACTGCGAGATCAGCAGCGTGGGCCGCCGCCCGAGCCGGTCGGTCATCACCCCGGCGCCGACCGAGGAGATGACACCGCCGAGGCCGTGGAGCGCGACGACGAGACCGGCGTACGACGCCGAGTAGCCGCGCTCCATGGTGAGATACAGCACCATGAAGGTGGCGACGAAGCCGCCGAGCCGGTTGACCAGCGTGCTCGTCCACAGCCACCAGAACTCACGGGGCAGCCCCGACACGCTTCTTCTGACGCTCTCACCCACGGCGCGTCTGAGCCCGGCGATCGACATGCGGCATCCCCCCGAGGGCCGGCGGACCGGCTCTCAGGGACCGGTACTGGCGGCGTAAGTGGCCGACTGGCCAACCGCAACTTACGTACGCGCGTCCCCCGGCCACCAGTCAATTGACGGCAGACGTCAATCGGGAACGTTCGATTAGGCTCGGGCCCATGGCCGACGCACCGTACAAGCTGATCCTCCTCCGCCACGGCGAGAGCGAATGGAACGCGAAGAACCTGTTCACCGGCTGGGTGGACGTCAACCTCACGGACAAGGGCGAGAAGGAGGCCGTGCGCGGCGGTGAGCTGCTGAAGGACGCCGGTCTGCTCCCCGACGTCCTGCACACCTCGCTGCAGAAGCGCGCGATCCGCACCGCCACACTGGCGTTGGAGTCCGCCGACCGCTCCTGGATCCCCGTCCGCCGCTCCTGGCGCCTGAACGAGCGGCACTACGGCGCACTCCAGGGCAAGGACAAGGCGCAGACGCTCGCGGAGTTCGGCGAGGAGCAGTTCATGCTCTGGCGCCGCTCGTACGACACGCCGCCGCCGGAGCTGGAGGACGGCACGGAGTTCTCGCAGAGCGACGACCCGCGTTACGCGACGATCCCGCCGGAGCTGCGCCCGCGCACGGAGTGCCTGAAGGACGTCGTGGTCCGCATGCTGCCGTACTGGTACGACAGCATCGTCCCGGACCTGCTGACGGGCCGTACGGTCCTGGTCGCCGCGCACGGCAACAGCCTGCGCGCGCTGGTGAAGCACCTGGACGGCGTCTCGGACGCGGACATCGCGGGCCTCAACATCCCCACGGGCATCCCGCTCTCCTACGACCTGGACGCCGACTTCCGCCCCCTCAAGCCGGGCGGCACCTACCTGGACCCGGACGCGGCGGCGGCGGCGATAGAGGCCGTGAAGAACCAGGGCAAGCGGAAGTAGTACGCGAGCGCGTAGCAGGGCCCGGTCCGGGTGGAGGTCTTCACCACCGGACCGGGCCCTTGTCAGTGTCAGCTGTCTGCTGTCTGCTGTCAGCCGCAGCTGCCCCCGCAGGCGCACGGCCCACCCGACTGGCAGCCGCAGCCGCAGCTGGAGCCGCAGCCGCAGGCGCCGAGGATCGGGAGCCGCACCCGCTCGACGGGCGCTTCCTGCTGGGTCTCGGTCATGGGGGACTCGGCCATGGTTCCTCCTCGGAGGTGTGCACGGGCGTACGGGGTGGCGTTTGCGCCCATTGCAACCCCACCGTGGCAGGCGCATCAACGGCGCATGCGCGCAAACGCCGCTCGGTGCCACCTCCCACGCGCCCCACGCGCCCCGGTGCGCGGAACCCGCGCACGGAACCCGCGCACGGAACCCGCGCACGGAACCCGCGCGGCCGTCAGGCCCCTTCGACCGGCACCTCCGCCTGCTGGATCTCGTCCGCGTGCTCACCCGTCACCAGGTACACCACGCGCTTGGCCACCGACACCGCGTGGTCGGCGAACCGCTCGTAGTACCGGCCGAGCAGCGTCACGTCCACCGCCGTCTCGATGCCGTGCTTCCAGCGGTCGTCCATCAGGTGCTGGAACAGCGTGCGGTGCAGCAGGTCCATCTCGTCGTCGTCCTGCTCCAGCTGGAGCGCCAGATCGACGTCCTTGGTGATGATGACCTCGGCCGACTTAGCCATCAGCCGCTGCGCGAGCTGCCCCATCTCCAGGATCGTCGCGTGCAGGTCGTGCGGCACGGCGTGGACCGGGAAGCGGAGCCGCGCCAGCTTGGCGACGTGCTGCGCCAGGTCGCCCGAGCGCTCCAGGTCCGCGCTCATCCGCAGCGACGTGACCACGATCCGCAGATCGGTGGCGACGGGCTGCTGCCGCGCGAGCAGCGCGATGGCCCTGGCCTCCAGGTCGTGCTGGAGGTCGTCGACCTTCTGGTCGGCGGCGATCACGCTCTCGGCGAGCTTCAGGTCCGCGTCGAGCATGGACGTGGTGGCGCGCCCGATCGCCGACCCGACCAGCCGGGCCATCTCGACCAGGCCCTCGCCGATCGAGTCAAGTTCCTCGTGGTACGCGTCCCGCATGGGTGTCCCTCTCTGGAATTTCCTGCTGGTGGTCCGGGGTGTTCGAGTACGTCGACAGGCCCCCGAACAGCACTGTTGTCGTCGCACGGACGCCGACCGACCGCCAGGGGGCGGGGGCTGTCGTACCCCCACGCTCCCACGTTCGGGCCGTCAGAAGTCCGGATGCTCCCTCCCAAGTGAACCGGCACTTTCTCCACAGTGAACTCTGGGCGACGAGTGTTCGAGGAGACACCTCTACGGCTGGGAGAGTGTCGCTCACCGCGCATAACCTGGGTGCATGGACGTGAACGCGGCAGTCGCCGCATTGGCAGCGATCGCCGGGGCGTGTACCGGCGTGATCGCCATGCTGGCGTTCCGCTGGAGCGAGCGCGACCAGGCCAGGCCCACCCGTAGCTCACTGCATACGGAAGCGGGTCTTCCGCCCGGCGTCGACACCGTGCTCTCCGTTCTCCGCTCCTCCGCCGTCGTGCTCGACGAGAGCGACTCGGTGGTCAAGGCCAGCTCCGCCGCGTATGCGCTGGGCCTGGTCAGGGGCGGCAAACTGGCCGTCGACCCGATGCTGCACATGGCCCGCGACACCCGTCGCGACGGTGAGATACGCCAGGTGGAGCTGGATCTCCCCCGGCGCGGCACCGGTCGCGGCGAGGCCCTGGCGGTCTCCGCGCGGGTGGCACCGCTCGGCTCCCGTCTCGTCCTGCTCCTGGTCGAGGATCTTACGGAGGCGCGCAGGATCGAAGCGGTCCGGCGTGACTTCGTGGCGAACGTCAGCCATGAGCTGAAGACCCCCACCGGGGCGCTCTCCCTGCTCTCCGAGGCCGTCATGGACGCCTCCGACGACCCCGAGGCGGTCACCCGCTTCGCCGGCCGCATGCAGATCGAGGCGACCCGGCTCACCAATCTCGTACAGGAACTCATCGACCTCTCACGGGTGCAGAACGACGACCCGCTGGAGGACGCCGAGCCGGTACGGGTGGACGAACTGGTCGCCGAGGCCATCGACAGGTCCCGGCATGCCGCGTCCACCAAGCAGATCACCATGGCCGCCGGCGGCGTGGCCGATCTGCGAGTCTGGGGCAACCGCGGCCAGCTGGCCGCCGCCCTCGGCAATCTCGTCGAGAACGCCGTCAACTACTCCCCGGCCCGCACCCGTGTGGGCATCGCCGCCCGGCAGGTGGCCGAGCCCGGCGGGGATCTGATCGAGATAGCCGTCACCGACCAGGGGATCGGCATCTCCGAGAAGGACCGCGAACGCGTCTTCGAGCGGTTCTACCGTGTCGATCCGGCCCGCTCCCGGGCCACCGGTGGTACGGGCCTCGGCCTGGCCATCGTCAAGCACGTGGCCGCCTCGCACGGCGGGGAGGTCACGATGTGGAGCTCCGAAGGCCAGGGCTCCACCTTCACCCTGAGGCTCCCCGTGGCGGGTGCCGGACGGGACCGTACACCCACCGGCCCGGACGAAGTCGCCCAGCGCCGCTTTCACCACGACGTCAACGATCTTGACCAATCGACTGAGGTCCCTGCCCCGGAGGTCCTTCCGTGACCCGAGTGCTCGTCGTCGAGGATGAGGAATCATTCAGCGACGCCCTTTCCTACATGCTCCGCAAGGAAGGCTTCGAGGTCGCGATCGCGACCACCGGGCCCGCGGGGCTCGACGAGTTCGAACGCAATGGCGCCGATCTCGTCCTGCTCGACCTGATGCTGCCCGGTCTGCCCGGCACCGAGGTGTGCCGGCAGCTGAGGGGCAAGTCCAATGTCCCGGTGATCATGGTGACCGCCAAGGACAGCGAGATCGACAAGGTCGTCGGCCTGGAAATAGGAGCCGACGACTACGTGACCAAGCCTTTCTCCTCGCGGGAGCTGGTGGCGCGCATCCGCGCGGTGCTGCGCCGCAGGGGCGAGCCGGAGGAGGTCACGCCGGCCGCGCTGGAGGCTGGGCCGGTCCGGATGGACGTGGACCGACACGTCGTGACGGTCTCCGGCGGCAAGGTCGACCTGCCGCTGAAGGAGTTCGACCTGCTGGAGATGCTGCTGCGCAACGCGGGCCGGGTGCTGACCCGTATGCAGCTGATCGACCGGGTCTGGGGCGCGGACTACGTGGGGGACACCAAGACCCTCGATGTCCACGTCAAGCGGCTGCGCGCCAAGATCGAGCCCGATCCGGGTGCGCCGCGGTATCTGGTGACGGTGCGCGGGCTCGGCTACAAGTTCGAGCCGTAGACCGACAGCCAGGCGATACGTGTGAGGGCGCCGCACCGGAATACCGGTGCGGCGCCCTTTCCTGCGTAAAACCGGGATCTGCGCCAGCAGTCCGCTGCTCAGTGCTCGGTGTTCGAGGAGGCCGACGCGGCGTCCGTCGGGTCGGCCGACTCGCCCTGGTCGGTGCCCTGGTCCGCGCCTTCGACGGTGCCCTCGGCGTCGCCGCCGGGCGTACCGCTCTCGCCGTCCGTCGCGCTGTCCGTCTCGTCGTCCGCGGGCGCGCCGGACGCGCCGTCGGAGGGGCTGCCCGACGGTGATCCCGAGGGGGATCCGGTCGGTGAAGGCAGCGCGCTCGGTCCGAAGTCGCCGAAGGGGCCCGTCGCGGGCACCACGAAGGCGTCGAGCTCGACGTCGCCGGTGTCGCTGAACTTGAACACGACCCGCTGGGCGTCGCCGTCCCGCGCCGCCTCGTCTCCGCTCTCGATCACGGCGGAGGCGTTGCCCTTGCCGCCGATCAGGACCGAGCCGTTGGCGGGCACCGTGAGCGGCCCCTTGCCCTTCGCGGGGGTGATCGTCACCGTCAGGCCGCTGCCCGGCAGCGTGATCGCGTCGAGCGTCTGCTGGCTGCGGCCGTTGTTGAAGACCGTCGCCGTGATGGCGGCGGGGCCCTTGTCGGTGGTCTTCGGCTGAGTGACGACCGTGGCGTTCTGGACGCTGATGTCGCCGATCGAGGTCGAGGCGTTGTCAGGTCGGACGCCGAGCGTCTGCGCTTCGATGCCGGCACCGCACGCGGCGAGCGAGGCGATCGAGAACGCGATGGCAGACGCGGCGAGGGTACCGCGTCGAAGGCTGCGGCTCACGGCGGCGGCAACTCCTTGGACGTACGGGCGGGCTGGGGACGGCATACGGCATAACGCGGGTTCAGCGGGCCCAGGTTACCGAGCCCCTGTGGCGCCCTCGCACCCGACCCGCCCTCAACGACGCCTGGCGCACCGGGTCCCGGCCCGGCGCATGACGGAACTGGGTCGCGGTGAGCCATGTTTGGTACGTCGTTCACATAAGTCCGGTGATCAATTCCCCGACCCGACACACATTCCTTACGAATAGCGCCCGACGTCTTCGGAAACCTGTCCGCGCGGACTCAGGTGATCAAATTCGGATTGAGTTCCCACTTCCGCCCGCACTTCTGCCTCACTTCCGTCGCCACTTCCGCCGGTACTTCTTCCCGCGCTCTGCTCGTACGCGTGACCGACATCCGAACGGAGCATGGGAAGTTCAGCCTCTGGAACCCGACAAATGTGGATGTTCACCCCCTCCGGACGGCGTGCGGAGGGGTGGAACGTGCGTGTTTCCGTCCGGCTTCGCAGCCGCTCCCACCTGCGAATACCCCCTTCCGGAAGCCGCTCGCAGCACGTTCCTATTGCTGTTGTCAAGCCCCGAGATGCGCCCTGACCTGCGAAAACGCCATTCAGAAGAAGCCGTTCCCGTGTTACCCTGGATAGCCACGGAAGGGGTACCTGTCACATGACGTTCAAGGTTGGCGACACCGTGGTCTATCCCCATCACGGGGCCGCGCTGATCGAGGCTATCGAAACTCGTCAGATCAAAGGCGTGGACAAGACCTACTTGGTGCTCAAGGTCGCCCAGGGCGACCTGACGGTTCGCGTCCCGGCAGACAATGCGGAGTTCGTCGGAGTGCGCGACGTGGTCGGTCAGGATGGACTGGACCGGGTCTTCGAGGTGCTGAGGGCGCCGTACGCAGAAGAGCCGACGAACTGGTCCCGGCGCTACAAGGCAAATCTTGAGAAGCTCGCCTCCGGCGATGTCATCAAGGTCGCCGAAGTGGTCCGTGACCTGTGGCGTCGGGAACGAGAGCGTGGACTCTCCGCAGGTGAGAAGCGCATGCTCGCCAAGGCGCGCCAGATTCTGGTGAGCGAGCTGGCTCTCGCGGAGAACACGAACGAGGACAAGGCCGAGGCCCTGCTCGACGAGGTTCTCGCGTCCTGACCGGGTCCTGACCCGGATAAATCAATGCCGCGGTGCCCGCTGACCAGCAGTGATTCCTATGCTGTGTCGTCGGGCACTGCGGCATGCCCGGAGAATCCTCAGGCCGGGGAATCTCACAATCTGACACAACCGCGATCTCTTCAAGAGGCCCGTCTGGCCCTAAGATCTACTCGGCTGTGACACCCCGTCACGCCAACCGAATTCCCCGCCCGATCCTGGTGTGCCGGGCCCGGGGCAGCTGGCGCAGCTGATCTCGACCAGCGTCACGGAAGGGTCCGGTCAAGGTGCCGCGCCCGGCACGCTGTGGCCATACCCATGTCGGCCGAGGAAACAAACCTGCCGGAGTGCAACCGATGTCAGACGAATCGAGCCCACACCGCACAGCCGCCGTGATCCCCGCGGCGGGCCGTGGCATACGGCTCGGCCCCGGCGCCCCCAAGGCGCTCCGCACCCTGGGCGGCACCCCGATGCTGGTCCACGCGGTACGGGCCATGGCGGCCTCCCGCGCGGTCTCCCTCGTGGTCGTGGTGGCACCGCCCGAAGACACCGCGGCGGTCAAGCTGCTCCTCGGTGAGCACTCACTGCCTGTGCGCACCGACTACCTCGTGGTACCCGGCGGCGAGACCCGCCAGGAATCCGTGCGGCGCGGTATGGAGGCGCTGCCGGAGGACGTCACCAGCGTCCTCGTCCACGACGCCGCCCGGCCGCTCGTGCCGGTCGACACCGTGGACGCGGTGGTCGACGCCGTTCGGGCCGGTGCGCCCGCCGTCGTCCCCGCGGTGGCGCTCGCCGACACCGTCAAGGAGGTCGAGCCCGCGGAGAAGGACCAGCCCGAGCCGGTCGTGGCCACGCCCGAGCGGGCCCGGCTGCGCGCCGTACAGACCCCGCAGGGCTTCGACCGGGCCACGCTCGTACGCGCGCACCTGAGCGTGCCGCTCGCCGGCGAGGGCGCCACGGACGACGCCGGGCTGGTCGAACAGCTCGGTGAGCCCGTTGTGGTCGTGCCCGGCCATGAGGAGGCGTTCAAGGTGACCCGGCCACTGGACCTGGTGCTCGCCGAGGCCGTACTCGCCCGCAGGAGGGCCAAGGATGGATTCTGAGTCCACCGGACCGGCGCCCGCCGGTCTGCCGCTGATCGGCATCGGTACCGATGTGCACGCCTTCGAGGCCGGGCGTGAGCTGTGGTGCGCAGGCCTGCTGTGGGACGGCCCCGAGAACGAGGGCTACGGCCTCGCGGGGCACTCCGACGGCGACGTCGCCGCCCACGCCGCCTGCGACGCGCTGTTCTCCGCGGCCGGCGTCGGCGACCTCGGCGCGCACTTCGGGACCTCGCGGCCCGAGTGGTCGGGCGCGTCCGGCGTCACCCTCCTTACGGAGGCGGCGAGGATCGTCCGCTCCGAGGGCTTCGCCATCGGCAACGTCGCCGTCCAGGTCATCGGCGTACGGCCGAAGATCGGCAAGCGGCGCGACGAAGCCATGAAGGCGCTGTCGGAAGCCGTCGGCGCGCCCGTCTCCGTGTCCGGCACGACCACCGACGGGCTGGGGCTGACCGGACGTGGCGAGGGCCTGGCGGCGATCGCCACGGCGCTGCTGGTCCGCGCGCGCTGACCACCGATCCGAGCCCGGCCCGAAAACCCGTACGGCGGACGCTGGTTGAGGGAGCATCGCCGGGCACCCGTACGGCAGTGAACCCCTCCAGTGACCCCCTCCTCAGGAAGGCACCATCCATGGCAGCCGCTGTTCTCTCCGACGAGCTGAAGCAGCTCCTCGACGGCACCGTCTTCGTCGCCATCGCCACCATCCAGCCCGACGGCAGCCCTCAGGTCTCGCCGGTATGGGTGAAGCGCGACGGCGACGACATCCTCATCTCGACGGCCGTCGGCCGCCGCAAGGAGCTGAACCTGCGCCGCGACCCGAGGGTGACGGTCATGTTCCAGCCGTTCGACGCCCCGTACAGCTACGCCGAGATCCGCGGCTCGGCCACCCTCACCACCGAGGGCGGACAGGAACTCATCGACGAGCTGTCCATGAAGTACACGGGCAAGCTGTACGCCGACTTCAACCCGGCAGGGGCGGCGGAGGGCGAGCGCGTCATCGTCCGGGTCACGCCGCGCAAGGTCGTCGGCCGCATCTGACGCCGCCGGGAGCGGTGCTCCCGCCTCCGCCGGGCCGCTGTCCGATGCCGGACAGCGGCCCGGCGGCCGTCCGGCCGCCATGCGAAAGCCGCTGACGAGGGCCGTCCGGCGCGCCCCACGTCACGCTTCGGTGTCCCATGACCCCAAGGAGCCCTTGGCACTGCCTCCGGAGCACTACCCTTGTCGCGTGACTATTCGGCTGTACGACACCGGCTCCCGGCAGATCCGTGACTTCACCCCGCTCGTTCCGGGCTGTGTCTCGATCTACCTCTGTGGTGCCACCGTGCAGGCCGCTCCGCACATCGGGCACATCAGGTCGGGGCTCAACTTCGACATCATGCGGCGCTGGTTCGCCCACCGCGGCTACGACGTGACCTTCGTACGGAACGTCACCGACATCGACGACAAGATCATCGCCAAGTCGGCGGCGCAGGGCCGCCCCTGGTGGGCGATCGGTTACGAGAACGAGCGGGCCTTCAACTCCGGCTACGACGTCCTGGGTTGCCTGCCGCCCACCTACGAGCCGCGCGCCACCGGCCACGTCCCCGAGATGATCGAGATGATGCGCGGCCTCATCGAGCGCGGTCACGCCTACGCGAGCGAGGGCAACGTCTACTTCGACGTGCGGTCCTTCCCCGAGTACCTCCAGCTCTCCAACCAGGACATCGACGATCTGCGCCAGCCCTCCGGCGAGGGCGAGACGGGCAAGCGCGACCCGCGCGACTTCGCGATGTGGAAGGCCACCAAGCCCGGCGAGCCCGACTGGGAGACCCCGTGGGGCCGCGGCAGGCCCGGCTGGCACCTGGAGTGCTCCGCCATGGCGCACAAGTACCTCGGCAGCGCCTTCGACATCCACGGCGGCGGCCTCGACCTGGTCTTCCCGCACCACGAGAACGAGATCGCGCAGGCCAAGGCGTACGGCGACGAATTCGCCCGGTACTGGGTGCACAACGCCTGGGTCACGATGAGCGGCGAGAAGATGTCCAAGTCGCTCGGCAACTCGGTCCTGGTCAGCGAGATGGTCAAGCACTGGCGGCCCATCGTCCTGCGCTACTACCTCGGCACCCCGCACTACCGCTCGATGATCGAGTACAGCGAGGAGGCCCTGCACGAGGCCGAGTCCGCCTTCGGGCGGATCGAGGGCTTCGTCCAGCGCGTCATCGAGCTGGCCGGCCACACGGTCGAGCCCGCGGGCGAGGTGCCGCCCGCCTTCGCCGAGGCCATGGACGACGACCTGGGTGTCCCGGGGGCTCTCGCGATCATCCACACCACCGTCCGGCAGGGGAACTCGGCGCTCGCCGCCGACGACAAGGAGGCGGCGGTCGCCCGTCTCGCCGAGGTCCGCGCGATGCTCGGAGTTCTCGGTCTGGACCCGCTGGACGCACACTGGACGGGAGCGGGCGCCGGCGAGGACGGCCCCGACGGGCGGGACAGCATGCACGGGGTGGTCGACACCCTCGTACGGCTGGTGCTCGACCAGCGCGAGGCGGCGCGGGGCCGCAAGGACTGGGCCGCGGCGGACGCCATCCGCGACCAGCTCCAGCAGTCCGGACTCGTCATCGAGGACGGCCCGACCGGCCCCCGGTGGACGCTGGGCCCGCGTTGAGCGGGGCGAACACCACGGCCTCCTGAAGAGGCCGGGTCGCGGGATGCCGTGGGCCCGACCGGGCCCCGATTGTGCTGTCCGGCCGCCGGGCGGCACACTCGCGTGAACGAAGTGAATTTCTCACGAACCGACGAAAGCTACGAAACAGGTAGGTCATGGCCGGGAACAGCCAACGCAGGAACCGCCGCACGTCCAACAAGAAGGGCGCGCAGGTCGGCAGCGGTGGCAAGCGGCGCCGCGGCCTGGAGGGCAAGGGCCCGACGCCGCCCGCGTCCGCCCGCAAGGGCCATGTGCAGAACCGCGTCGCCAACTCCAAGGCCAAGCTGACCGCCCGCCGCCAGGTCGCCCGCCGCGGCGGCAAGGGCACCAGCGAGATGGTCGTCGGCCGCAACCCGGTCTTCGAGGCGCTGCGCGACGGCGTACCGGCGACAACTCTCTACGTACAGCAGTACATCGAGAACGACGAGCGTGTGCGCGAGGCACTTCAGCTCGCCGCCGACCGCGGTGGCATCCACCTGATGGAAGCTCCCAGGCCCGAGCTGGACCGTATGACGAACGGCCTCAACCACCAGGGCATGGTGCTCCAGGTCCCGCCGTACGAGTACGCGCACCCCGAGGACCTGGCCGCCACCGCCTTCGACGACGGCGAGGACCCGCTGATCGTCGCCCTCGACGGCATCACCGACCCGCGCAACCTCGGCGCCGTCGTCCGCTCCGTCACCGCCTTCGGCGGTCACGGCGTCGTCGTACCCGAGCGCCGCGCCGCCGGGATGACCGCCGGCGCGTGGAAGACCTCGGCCGGCACCGCCGCCCGTACGCCGGTCGCCCGCGCCACCAACCTGACGCGCGCGCTGGAGAGTTACCAGAAGGCGGGCCTGGCCGTCGTCGGTCTCGCAGCCGACGGCGACACCGAGGTCGGCGACCTCCCGGCGCTCGGCGGCCCGGTCGTGATCGTGGTCGGCAGCGAGGGCAAGGGCCTGTCCCGGCTGGTCGGCGAGACGTGCGACTACCGGGTGCGGATTCCGATGCCGGGCGGCGCCGAATCGCTGAACGCGGGTGTCGCGGCGGGAGTGGTGCTGTACGAGGCGGCTCGCCGGCGCTCCTGAGCGGCCTGGCCGGGCGGGGGCAGCGGCCGTGGGGCGGATGCCGGCTGGGGCGGATGGCGTGATCTACGTACAGATGTGCCGATCCCGGCACTCTTGACGGGTCTCGGACATTTACCGGCCGTCAAGGCAGTGTCCTAAACACAAGTCACTCGGTTAGATGAGTGTGGACACCAGAACGCCCCGGCCCGGGTTCGACGAACAGCCCCCGCTGAGCATGGTCAAGGTGGACTGCGATCCCGCGCAGGTCATCGTGAACCACGCCAGCTTCCGGGTGAAGCTCGCATCGAACCAGCGCCCCAGCCCCGCACGCGCCACGGCGGACACCGCGCGGATCCCCGCGATGAGCGGCCGCGGAGGCGCGGCACGCCGCCGAACCCCCGTCGTCTGGAGCGGCAGGTCGGCACCGGGTGACCTCGGAGCCACCGGGCTCCTCCAGGCCGTACGGAACTCCTCCGCGACAGCGTCGGGCGGGGGCGCGGCCCTCGCCGAGGCGCCGGGCGGTCCGTACGACATGGGGGCCACCGGCTCCACCCAGGTCATCCCGCGGATCGACCTGGGCGACGACACCATGCCGACGCCCCGCGTACCGCACCGCGGCGGCGCGGGTTCCGACACCCCGCTGCTGCCTCCCATGCGGCAGGCCGTGGGCGCGTACGACGCCCCGGAGTACGACACGTACGGCACGGGCGGCACGGGCGGCGCACGCCACCGCGGCGGACACGACGACCGCGACGACCGTGAGTACGAGCGCGACTTCGGGCGCGACTTCGGGCGCGACGGCGAGCATGACCGCGACCGCGACCCGCGCGGAGCACGGCACGACATCGCGGCCTCCGACGCCGCCGTACGGCACGCCTACTACCCCGGCCGCCGCATGAACCTCGGAGTGGTGCTCCTGCCGCTCCGCGTCTTCCTCGGTCTCATCTCCATCTACGCGGGCATGGGCAAGCTCTGCGACCCCGTCTACTTCGACGGCGGCAAGCGCGGCTCCATGGTCACCTGGCTCACCTCGCTGCAACCGTGGGCGCTCGCCGAACCGCTGCGTGACTTCGCCGTCTCGCACCCCGTCGGCGCCGGGCTCAGCGTCGCGTTCCTCCAGGTCGTCGCCGGTGTGCTGACCGTCCTCGGGCTCTGGCAGCGGCTCGCCGCCTGCTTCGGGGCGCTGCTCTCGGCGGCGCTGATCCTCACCGTCAGCTGGCGCACCGTCCCCGCCTACGACGCGCCCGACATCATCTACCTGGCCGCCTGGTCCCCGCTGATCATCGCGGGCGCCCCGGTCTACTCGATGGACGGCCGCCTCGCGGGCGAGGCCTGGCGCAAGCTCGGCCCGCGCTCCCACATCAGGGACCTGCGGCGGCGTGTGCTGCGCCGTGGCGCGGTCGTCGCGACCGTCGTCATCGGTCTGACCCTGCTGATCGGCTCCATGCTCGGCGGAGCCGTACGGTCCACGGACATGGTGACCGTGCCCGGACCGAACAACCCGGTCAACCAGCTGCCCGGATCACCGCTCCCGCAGAAGTCCGGCAAGAGCAGCGCGTCCGGCACGCCCACCGGCGAGGCCAAGCCGAGCGGCGGCAGCACGGCGCCGACGGCCGGCCAGACCAGTGGCCCGGCGTCCCAGCCGCCGAAGTCCGGCGAGGACACCGCCCGCGCGCCCGGCGCGACCGGCACGGGCGGGCGGCCCAGCCAGTCCCAGGGCACCGGCCAGGCACCGCCGCAGACGTCACAGCAGGCACCACCGCCGTCGAGCAGCCAGGGCCCCGCCACGAGCGGTGGTTCGACGGGCGGCGGCTCGGGCGGCGGCTCGACCGGCGGCGTCGGCGACGGCGGCGGCACCACGGGCGGCGGAGGCGGTTCGTCCACCGGCGGCGGTGGCGGGGCCCAGAACCCGATCGGCGGCCTGCTCGGCTGACGCGGGGGAGTACGCGACGCGTGAGGGCGGCCACCCGACGGGGATCGGGTGGCCGCCCTCGTGTACGCCCGCGTACGGCTCCGAGACCGCGCAGGACCGCCCAGGACCGCCCGGAACCCGTCAGGGCCCCTGAAACCGCCCCAGGACCGCCCCAGGACCGCCTCAGGGCTGCCGCAGGCTCAACGCGTGGCGGCGGCCAGCTCCTTGGCGGCCTCCGTGAGGTCCTTCGCGGTGTCGATGGCCCGCCAGTACGCGCCCTGCGGCAGCGGGAAGCCCGCCAGACTCCGCTCGCGCGCCAGCCGGGGAAAGGTCGTCCGCTCGTGGTCGCCGCGGTCGGGCAGCAGGTTCGCGAACGCCGAGGAGAACACGTACACACCGGCGTTGATCAGATACGGCGACGGCGGCGACTCGATGAAGTCCAGCACATGCCCGAACTCGTCGGTCTCCACGGCCCCCCAGGGAATCCGCGGCCGGGCGAGGGCGAGCGTCGCGGTGGCATCGCGCTCGGCGTGGAACGCGGCCATGTCGCGCAGCGAGAAACGGGTCCAGATGTCGCCGTTGGTGGCGTACCAGGGCCGGCCGGGCTCCGGCAGCCGGGCGGCGGCGTACTTGAGGCCGCCGCCGCGCCCCAGCGGTTCCTTCTCCACCACGGTCGTGACACGCAGCGGGAGTTGGGAGCCGTCCAGCCACTCCTGGAGCACTTCGGCGAGATGGCCGCACGAGACCACGGCGTCCGTGACGCCCTCGGCGGCCAGCCAGGCGAGTTGATGGCCGATGATCGGGGTCCCCGTGCCGGGGATCTCGACCATCGGCTTGGGACGGTCGTCGGTGTACGGGCGCAGCCGCGACCCCTGGCCGCCCGCGAGGACCACGGCCTGCGTCGGAAACGTCATCATGCCGTGAACGATAGGCGGGGCGGTCGGGGAGCCGGTGGTCAGTGCCCCGCGGTCTGCTGGGACACCCCGTAGGCGAACGAGGTGTCGCAGACGGGGCGGGAGAACGACTGCGCGCGGGTGGGTCCGTAGTGCGCGACAGCGGCGCGGCCGAGCGCGCGGGCCAGGGACATGCAGTGCTTGGCGAGCGAGGGGCGTTCCTCGATCTGGCGCTGGAGGTGGGTCAGGGCGATCCCCGGGTCCTTCTCCTGAAGCTCGACGAGCAGCTTGTCGCGGAGAACGTCCTGCGGGGCGCGGGACTTGGCGCGTACGGACGCCTTGTCCGAGGACGCGGTGAGGATCTGTGCCTCGGGGTTCTTCGCCGCCCACGGGACGGTCGCGACCGCCAGGGTTCCGGAGAGCACGAGGACGACGGGCAGTACGAGGGCGAGACTTCGGCCGATTCGGCGGGCAGAGTGGGTCACGGAGGCGAGCGTAGCGGTCAGTGATGATTTGGCGACATTTAGTCACTCGGCCGAGGGATGGTTCGAGAGGGTTTTTCGAATCGGGTGTTGACGTACATGATTCGAAATGGCCTGTGTGCCGGGGGATTTGACCGTCTGAGCGGCACACAGCAAACGGCCCCGCACCGAAGTGCGGGGCCGTTAGTACGTTCTTCAGGTCAGTCGCTGAGGCGCTCACCCGTGGACGAGGCGAAGACGTGCGTCTCGCCCGGCCGCGGCACGACGTGCAGCTTGGCGCCCTTGTCGGGAACGGCACGGCCGTTGACGCGGACCACCAGGTCCTTGTGCTCGCCGCCGACCTGCGCGTCGCCGTAGACGTAACCGTCGGCGCCCAGCTCCTCGACGACGTTGACGGTGACGGCCAGACCGGCCGGGGCGTCGTCGGCATCCTTCGACAGCGTCTTCGCGGCCTCGCCGCCCTGCTCCACGATGTCGAAGTGCTCCGGGCGGACACCGACGGTGACGGTGCTGTCACCACGGTCGGCCGCGGCGGAAAGCGCCTCGCGGGAGATCGGGACGACGCTGTTGCCGAACTTCACACCACCGTCGGTGATCGGGACCTCGACCAGGTTCATGGCCGGGGAGCCGATGAAGCCGGCGACGAAGAGGTTGGCGGGCCGGTCGTACATGTTGCGCGGCGAGTCCACCTGCTGGAGCAGACCGTCCTTGAGGACGGCGACGCGGTCGCCCATGGTCATGGCCTCGACCTGGTCGTGCGTGACGTACACCGTCGTGATGCCCAGGCGGCGCTGGAGCGAGGCGATCTGCGTACGGGTCGACACACGCAGCTTGGCGTCGAGGTTCGACAGCGGCTCGTCCATGAGGAACACCTGCGGCTCACGCACGATGGCGCGACCCATGGCCACACGCTGGCGCTGACCACCGGAGAGCGCCTTCGGCTTGCGGTCCAGGTACTCGGTGAGGTCGAGGATCTTCGCGGCCTCTTCGACCTTCTTACGGATGTCGGCCTTGTTGACACCGGCGATCTTGAGCGCGAAGCCCATGTTGTCGGCGACCGACATGTGCGGGTAGAGCGCGTAGTTCTGGAACACCATCGCGATGTCCCGGTCCTTGGGCGGCAGGTGCGTGACGTCGCGGTCACCGATGCGGATGGCTCCGCCGTTGACGTCCTCAAGACCCGCGAGCATGCGCAGGGAGGTCGACTTGCCGCAGCCGGAGGGCCCGACCAGCACGAGGAACTCGCCGTCCGCGACGTCGAGGTCGAGCTGGTCGACGGCGGGCTTGGTGGAACCCGGATACACACGGGTCGCCTTGTCGAACTGAACAGTGGCCATGGTGATGTGGTCCCTTCACCGGCAGGAACGTGCCGGACGATCCGAGTAAAGGAATGGCTCCCGCGCCGGAGGGCGCGGGATGGGTCTAGTCCACCTGGATGAACTTGAGGTGACGCTACCTCGCGTTTCAAGATCTGTCAGTAGGTGGACCGCTGTGAAATTCCCGGCCGACCGGTGATCGGCGCCGGTTATAGTTTCACCGCACGCCTCCTTAGCTCAGCTGGCCAGAGCAACGCACTTGTAATGCGTAGGTCGTCGGTTCGAATCCGACAGGGGGCTCCACAGGAACCCCAGGTCACCTTGATCGTGACCTGGGGTTTTCGAGTTCGGCCTCGATGGTGTCCAGGGCTCGTCTCGCGGTGGCGAGCTGTTCCCGGAGGTCGTCCGCCGTGTCGGGGGTGCTTGCGCGCCGTGGCGGCGCCGACCCTCTCCCGGCTTCCATCTCCCGTGCTTCCTGAAGGGAGTTGATGACGACGCCGATGAGCAGGTTCACGAGCAGGAACGAGCCGAGCAGGACGAAGGACGCGAAGTAGAGGATGGTCCAGCGGGAGATCTCCAGGCCCGCCCGTACCGCGTCGCCGAGGCCGTCGAGGGTGATGAGGAGGAACAGGGTGAGGGCCGCGCGGCCCAGCGAGCCGTAGTGCTCCGGGTCCTCGGCGGCGAAGAAGACCCAGCCGGTCATCGCGTAGACGTACAGGAGCAGTGCGCCGACGAGTACGAAACTCAGCGTGCCCGGCAGGCTCTTGCCGACGGCCACGATGACGATGCGCAGCTGCGGGAGGAAGCGGGCCGCGCGTACGACACGGGCCAGCCGCAGGAGCCGCAGTACGGTCGCGTTCTCGCGCGCGAAGGGCAGGAACGCCAGTCCGACCACCGCGAGGTCGAAGATGTTCCACGGGTCGCGGAAGAACTGCTTCGGCCGGTCGGCCGAGGCGGCGGCGCGCAGCAGGATCTCGGCGGTGAAGGCCGCGAGGAAGACGTGCTCGGCCGTCTTCAGCGTGCTGTGCCACTGCTCCACGGCACCGGTGTACGTCTCGGCTCCCAGCAGTACGGCGTTGCCGAGGATCAGACCGAAGACCGCGGCGGTGAACGCCGCCGACTCGGTGATACGGCGCGTGCGGACCGCCACGGCACGGCGTAAGTGGGAGGAGGTCCGTTCGGACATCGCGATGTCGCTTCTTCTCTCGTGCGGGCGCTCAGGCGTCGCTCGTCGCGGGGCCGACGAGTTCTTCCAGCAGGTCTTCCATGGTGACGAAGCCGAGCACGGCGCCCTTGTCGCCGCCGGTCACAGCCGCCAGGTGGGTTCCGGCGGACCGCATCGCGGTCATGGCGTCGTCGAGAGGTGTGTCGGTTTCCACGACGACCACCGGGCGGAGGGCGGTGGGGGCCAGCGGCCGGTCGCGTTCCACCACCCCGAGCACGTCCTTGACGTGCAGATATCCCTGGACCTCCCCCTTCGGCCCGGTGACCGGGAGACGGGAGAAACCCGAGCCGGCCGCGGCACGTTCCAGTTGGCGAGGCGTGATGCCGTGCTCGACCGTGACCGTGCTGCCGAGAGGCACCATCACCGCGCCGACGGGCCGGGTGCCGAGCTCCAGGGCGTCGCGCAGCCGCTCCCCGCCGGCCCGGTCGATCAGGCCCGCGTTGCGGGAGCCCTCGACCATCCGTACGAGTTCGTCGTCGGTGAAGACCGCGGCGACCTCGTCCTTCGGTTCGACCTTCATCAGCCGCAGCAGCACGTTGGCGAAGGCGTTGATACCGAAGATGACCGGCCGCAGGGCGCGGGTCAGGGCGACCAGCGACGGAGCCAGGGCCAGCGCGGTGCGCGCCGGGGCGGCGAGCGCGATGTTCTTGGGGATCATCTCGCCGATCAGCATGTGCAGATAGGTGGCCAGGGTCAGCGCGATCACGAAGGCGATGGGGTGGACCAGGCCGTCGGGCACACCTATGGACTCGAACGGCGGCTCCAGGAGATGGGCGATGGCAGGCTCGGCCACCGCGCCGAGCACGAGGGAGGAGATGGTGATGCCGAGCTGGGCCGTCGCCATCGCCGCCGACAGATGCTCCACCCCCCACAGGGTGTTCCTGGCGCGCGCGTTGCCCTTGAGGGCGGCCGGTTCGATCTGGCTGCGCCTTACGGAGATGAGGGCGAACTCGGCCCCGACGAAGAAGGCGTTGGTGAGAAGGGTGAAAGCTCCGATGGCCAGCTGAATGGCTGTCATGACGATTCCGTGTCGTTCGGTGAGGCCAGGGGCGGCTGGTGCGGCTGATGCGCTTGGTGCGGCTCGGGGGGCTGGGGGGCGGTGACGCGGACGCGGTCCGCACGGTGGCGCTCGACGTGGAGCACGGCCAGTTGCCAGCCCTGGACTTCGAACCGGTCCTGGAGCGTGGGGATTCGTTCCAGCCGGTCGGCGATCAGCCCGGCGAGGGTTTCGTAAGGGCCCTCGGGCGCCTCGAACCCGATGCGTTCGAGCTCGTCCAGGCGGATGCCGCCGTCCGCCTCCCAGACGGCGCGGCCGTCCGCGGCGGGCTCGCGTTCCACCAGATCGGGGCGCTCGTGCGGGTCGTGCTCGTCGCGGACTTCGCCGATGACCTCCTCCACGATGTCCTCCACCGTGGCTATGCCCGCGGTACCGCCGTACTCGTCGATGACGAGGGCCATGGTGCGGCTCTGCCTCAGCCGGCGCAGCAGCCGGTCCACGGGCAGGGAGTCGGGTACGCGCAGCGGCTCGGTCGCCAGCGCGGTGACCGGGGTGCTGCCCCGTACCTCCTCGTCCAGCGCGAGCACGTCACGGATGTCCACGGTGCCGACGATCTCGTCCAGGCCGTCGCGGTGCACGGGGAAACGGGACAGTCCTGTCGCCAGGGCCAGGTTCGCCGCGTCGGCGGCGGTGGCATGGGCGTCCAGGGCCTTTACGTCGACGCGCGGGGTCATCACGTTCTCGGCGGTCAGCTCGCCCAGGTGGAGTGTGCGGACGAAGAGTTCGGCGGAGTCCTTCTCGATGGCGCCTTCGCGGGCGGAGTGCCTCACGAGCGCGACAAGTTCGTCCGGCGTACGGGCCGAGGCCAGCTCCTCGGCGGGTTCCAGGCCGATGCGGCGTACGAGACGGTTCGCGGCGTTGTTCAGGTGCCGGATCAGCGGGGCGAAGGCGGCGGTGAAGCCCCGTTGCGGGGTCGCCACCACCTTCGCGACGGCGAGCGGACTGGAGATCGCCCAGTTCTTCGGCACGAGCTCGCCGATCACCATGAGCACCACGGTGGACACGGCGACGCCGAGCAGGGTGGCGGTCGTCGACACTCCGCCCGAAGGCAGGCCGACGGCCTCCAGCGGGCCGCGCAGCAGTACGGCCAGCGACGGTTCCGCCAGCATGCCGATGATCAGCGAGGTCACGGTGATGCCCAGTTGGGCGCCGGACAACTGGAAGGTCAGCCGCTTCGCGGCCTTGAGAGCGCTGCCCGCTCCGCGCTCACCGGCCTCGGCGGCACGCTCCAGCTCGCCGCGTTCGACGGTCGTCAGGGCGAATTCGGCGGCCACGAAGACGGCGCAGGCGAGGGTGAGCGCCAGGGCGAGCAGCAGGAGGAGTACGGCGCTCATCGCGACGCCTCCGTCCTGCGGCCGGGTGGGCCTGCGACGGCGATGCTTGCGCCGGGAGGTTCATCCATGACGGACCACAGCTTTCTGTCGGGTGGGTCGGTGTCGGCAGACCTGAGGAGGACGGAGGGACCGAGGGAGTTCAGCGGACCCCTTCGAAGTCGCCGCCGATGGTGAGAGTCACTTCACCCTGCGCGGCCTCGGCGTCCCCGGAGGCGGTTGTTCCGGGCAGTCGGGAGGCCAGCGCCCGCGCGTGCCGCTCCAGCCCGCCGGGAAACGTGACGGATGTGTCGTCGGTGTCCTCGGGCGCGTTGCCGGTCCCCACGACGGTGAAGCCGGCCGCGCGCAGGAGATCAGCGGCCTTCGCCGCCTCGCCCGCCCGGCCCGTTCCGTTGAGTACGCGGACCCGGACCGCCGCCGCGTAGAGCGGGTTCTCGCTGTCGGACTCGACCGCCTTCTTGTCCACTTCGCGGTCCTTCGCCAGAGCGGAGAACAGGTCGGCGGCCTGGGGGTACTGCCACACCACATTCGCCTTGTCGGCGGGTACGTCGGCCTCGCGGGGGTAGTTGGGCACGGTCAGGAAGGTCAGCCGGTCGCCCGGAATCCCCTTGAGTTCGGAGGCGAGGGCCGTCAGGGGCTTGATGCCGGCGAGTTCCTTGTCCGTGGTGAGCGACTCCGTCGCCGAGTCGAGGAAGCCGTACAGAGCCGTCGGACTGGTCAGCTTCTTCTGCGCCTTGGCCGCGAGCGCCTCCATGAACTCCTGCTGGCGGCCTATGCGGCCGATGTCGGAACCGTCTCCCACGCTGTAGCGGGTCCTGACGTAGCCGAGTGCCTTCTCACCCTTGACGGTCTGGCATCCCGCCTCCAGGTCGAGATGTGCCTTGGTGTCGTGGATCGCCGCCTCGGGGCACACCTCTATGCCGTCCAGAGCGTTCACCATGCCCTTGAAGCCCTGGAAGTCGACCGACATGAAGTGGTCGATGCGCAGGCCCGTGTTCTCCTCGACCGTCTTGATGGTGCAGGCCGCGGCTCCGGCGACCTCGCCGGTGGTGCCGCCGACCGCGAACGCCTCGTTGATCTTGAACTGGTGCGGCGTCGACATGGTGCCGTCGCCGCGGTCGCAGGCGGGTATCCGGACCCAGGAGTCGCGGGGCAGGGACACCACGGTCGCCCATTCCCGGTCCGCCGCCACATGCATGACCATCAGGGTGTCCGACTGCATGGTGGTGAGGCCCTTGCCGTACTTCCCGTTGTCGCCGTCGCGCGAGTCCGAGCCGACCACGAGGATGTTCTTCGATCCCGGACTGCTGTTGGCCGGCCGGTCGCCGCCGAGCTTGCTGTCGATGTCGGCCGAGTGGATGTTCCCGTCCAGGCTCTGATACGCCCAGAGACCCGCACCGCCCGCGGCCACCAGCAGAACGGCCAGCACCGCGCCACCGCGTACGAGGAGCCTGCCGCGCCGGGTGAGCCGCGCGGCCGGCTCTCCTCCGGCGTTCCGCGCCGCGCGAACCCGCGGTTTCCTGCGTTCCCCACCCATGCCGACCCTCCAGCGTCCGGCCGCGGCCCGCCCGACCACCGGACCGAACCGCACCTCGCGAAACTCTACATAGTTGTAGAGGAGCCCCGGACACGGCCTAGAGCGGGGTCGCCGCTTTCAGTACGAGGAAGAGTGCGATCGAGGCATCGAGCGCGGAGAGCGCGGAGAGCGCCGTACCCGCCGCCGCGACGTACGCGGCCACCCCGGCCGGGGTGAGCGCCGGCGGCCAGCGCCGCTCCGGCGGCACCGGGCCCAGCAGGGCGGCCACCCTGCGCGGGACGGGTCCGGCCGCGAACGCGGGCAGGGGCGGGTGAGAAGCGCGCCGGGAGACGAGCGCGGCCTTGCCCACGGCGTGGGCGGTCGTCCGCCGGTCGCCCGTGACGCGGGCGGCCTCCTCGTCCGCCCAGCGTTCGGTGCTGTAGGTGAGGGCGGACATCAGCGGGCGCAGCAGGGGGTTGGCGCAGCCCGCGAGCCGAACCGCGAGCAGCAGGCGGTGATGGCGGCCCGCGAGGTGCGCGCGCTCGTGCGCGAGCAGGGCCTCGCGCTCCGCCGGGTCGAGGCACGCCAGCATGCCGGTGGACACCACGATCCGGCCCGGAGCGCCGGGCAGCGCGTACGCGTACGGGGACGCGTCACGCAGGACCGCGACCTCGGACCGGGTCGGCGAGGAGCCGAGTGTGCGATGCGCGAGGGCGTGGAACCGGTGCTGCCGTACCACGACGCACGCGCACGCCGTCGCCACCACCAGCAGAGCGACGATGGCCGCCTTGCCGAAGAACTGGTCGTGCGGCACGGCCTCTCGCACCTCGGGGTCCGACCAGCCGTCGGGCAGCGGGTTGCCGGGCAGCTGCGCGGTGCCGACGACCATCAGCAGTCCCAGGCACAGCGTGCTGCACGACGCGAGGATCACCGCGACGGTCGTCAGCAGCCGGGCCGCGCGGCGCGGGTGCAGATGCCGCTCGGCGAGGCGCGCGATGGGCAGCGCGGTCAGCGGAAGCACCAGCGGCAGAAAGACGAAGACGCCCATGGATCATTCGTCCGGTTCGGCCGTGGGCGCGGCGGACGAGCCGGTTCCTGCGTCGTTCAGCAGGGACCGCAGAAGGTCCTCGTCGTCGGAGGACAACGCCGATACGAAACTGGACAGCACCGCGTCACGGTTGTCCTGCCGGTCGAGCAGTCGGCGCATGCTCAGCGCCGTGAGGTCGGCCTCGTCCACCGCGACCGACTGCCACAGGACGGGCCGCCCGGGGCCGGTGCGGGTCACCGCCCGCTTCTCGTGCAGTCGCGTCAGGATCGTGATGACCGTGCTGTACGAGAGGTCCTCCCCGAGCCGCCGCTGCACCCAGCCGACGGGCACCGGGGTGGTCGCGTCCCCCAGCGCCGACAGCACCAGCGCCTCCAGCTCGCCCTGCGCACGCCTCCTGGCGCGTGGCGCCTGCCCGTGATCGTCCCGCTCTCCGGCCACGACTTGATCTCCTTCCCGAGTTCAGCTGTTCCACCAGGACCTCCGGTGCATGGCGCCCGCGAGTCCGGAAGACGTTCCACTCTCGCCGATCGCGGCGGATCCCGCAGCAACCCATCTCTACAGTGTTGTAGATTTCAGGATGCGGCACGAACGCGACGACGCGGACGGCTGCCGGTACACGACGAGCGGAGAGAGGGAACACGATGGGTGTGAGCCTCGGCAAGGGCGGAAATGTCTCGCTGAGCAAGGAGGCCCCCGGCCTGACCGCGGTCCTTGTCGGCCTCGGGTGGGACGTCCGGACCACCACCGGGGCCGACCACGACCTGGACGCGAGCGCGCTGCTCTGCGATCAGACCGGCAAGGTGCTCTCCGACGGGCATTTCGTCTTCTACAACAACCTCAGGAGCCCGGACGGTTCCGTCGAGCACACCGGCGACAACCTCACCGGCGAGGGCGAGGGCGACGACGAGACCGTGAAGGTCGACCTCGCCGCCGTACCCGCGAGCGTGGCGAAGATCGTCTTCCCGGTGTCGATCCACGACGCCGACACCCGGGGCCAGAGCTTCGGGCAGGTACGCAACGCGTACATCCGCGTCGTCAACCAGTCGGGCGGGGCGGAGATAGCGCGCTACGACCTCAGCGAAGACGCGTCCACCGAGACCGCGATGCTCTTCGGCGAGCTGTACCGGCACGGCGCCGAGTGGAAGTTCCGCGCGGTCGGGCAGGGCTACGCCTCCGGCTTGAGCGGCATCGTCCAGGACTTCGGCGTCAACCTCTGAACGCTGCCCCTCGAACGCCGCCCCTCCGTACCCGTACGTCATCGACCGACCGAGACGACCGGGCAGGAACTGGCGCGCTACACCCTGACCGGAGGCGGGCACCACACCGCGCAGATCATGGCCAAGGTGCAACGCTCCGGCGCCGGCTGGCAGATGACGGCCATCGGCGCCCCCGCCCACGGCCGCACCTTCCAGGACCTGATGCCCGCTGTCTCCTCGCACCTCTGACGACGCAGCTCTGATGAAGCAGCCCTGATGAAGCAGCCCTGACGACTCGTGTCGGGTCAGTGGCGGCCCGAGACGCGGTTGGCCGTGCGGGCCAGGCGCGGGGTGGTGGGGGTGTGGGATCTGGCCTCCCGGCGGTCCGCCGTGCGGTAGGCCGCGTAGAGGGCGTGGACTCCCAGCCAGCGCAGGGGCTCCGGTTCCCACTTGCGGACCTTGTGGTTGACCCAGGGCAGGGTCGTGAGGTCCGTGGGGCCGGACTGGCCCGAGTCCTGTCGGATGAGGTCGCGCAGGGTGCGGGCCGCCAGGTTGGTCGTGGCGACGCCCGAGCCGACGTAGCCGCCCGCCCATCCGAGGCCGGTGGCGCGGTCGAGGGTGACCGTGGCGCACCAGTCGCGGGGGACGCCGAGGACGCCGGACCAGGCGTGGTCGATGCGGGCGCCCGCCGTGGTGGGGAAGAGGCGGACCAGGATGTCGCGCAGGGCGGCGATGGTGGCGGGCTGGGTGCGGCCGTCGTTGTCGGTGCGGGAGCCGTAGCGGTAGGGGACGCCACGGCCGCCGATGGCGATGCGGTCGTCGGCGGTGCGCTGGGCGTACATGTAGGCGTGTGCCATGTCGCCGAGGGCTTCGCGGCCCTCCCAGCCGATGGTGTCCCAGATCCTGGCGGGCAGCGGTTCGGTGGCGATCATCGAGGAGTTCATGGGGAGCCAGGTACGGCGCCGGCCCTTGAGCGCGGCGGTGAAGCCCTCGGTGCAGCGCAGGATGTAGGGCGCGCGGACCGTGCCGTACGGGGTGATGGCGTGTTTGGGCTTGATCTCGGTGACCGGCGTCGATTCGTGGATGGTGACGCCGAGTGCTTCGACGGCTTCGGCGAGGCCCTTGAGGAGTTTGACGGGGTGCAGCCGGGCGCCGTGCGGGGTCCAGGTGGAGCCGACGGCTCCGGTGACCCGTACGCGCTCCGCGGTCTCGCGGGCGCCGTGCAGGGTGCGGTCACTCTCGCCGAAGGCGATCTCGGTGGTGTGGAAGTCCTTGAGCCGGGCGAGCTGTGCGGGGTTGTACGCGACTTCGAGGACGCCGCCCTGGTGGATGTCGGCGTCGATCGTCTCGTCGGCGGCGACGCGGATGACCTCGGCGACGGTGTCGTTCATGGCCCGCTGGAGGCGGACGGCGGCGTCGTGGCCGTGCTTGAGGGCGTAGGCGTCGCGGCCGGCGATGCCGTTGTAGAGCCAGCCGCCGTTGCGCCCGGAGGCGCCGTACCCGCAGAACTTGCCTTCCAGGACGGTGATGTTGAGGAAGGGCACGGCCTTCTTCAGGTAGTAGGCCGTCCACAGGCCGGTGAAGCCGCCGCCGACGACGCAGACGTCGGCCGTGGTGTCGCCGGGGAGGGGTTCGCGGGGCGCCGGTATGCCGT
This sequence comes from Streptomyces sp. NPDC050433, assembly GCF_044458565.1. Classification (NCBI taxonomy): domain Bacteria; kingdom Bacillati; phylum Actinomycetota; class Actinomycetes; order Kitasatosporales; family Streptomycetaceae; genus Streptomyces; species Streptomyces sp. NPDC050433. Next base: position 114,442 of record NZ_JBITIB010000020.1, read on the forward strand.
CCTGGGCGTACCAGAAGGAGATGCCGCCGTTGATCGTGCTGCTCATGAGGGTGTTCGTACACCGCGCTCCGCGCCTGTGTCCAGGTCAGGGGTGCGGGGGCGGCCTGCCGGCCGCGGCGCGCTCGTAGGCTTGGTGTCGTGGAGATCCCGGCGGAGTTGGCGAGGACACAGGACCGTGCGTTCATCGCCGCGCTCCCTGCGCGAGCGGCCCACTTCCTGAAGAGGTGGGGGCTGCGGCGTACGGGCTCCGCGATGCACGGCATGTGCGCGCTGGTGCTGCCGGTCGAGCGGGTGGACGGTACGCCCGCGGTGCTGAAGTTGCAGAACCTCGACGCGGAGACGGCCGGAGAGCCGGTGGCGCTGCGGGTGTGGGACGGCGACGGCGCGGTGCGGCTGCTGGAGTACGAGGAGGAGTCGGGCACGCTGCTGCTGGAGCGGCTGGACCCGGCACGGGACTTGAGCCTGGTCCCCGTAGGGGACGGGGTGGCGGTCATCGCCGGGCTGCTGGCCCGGTTGACGGCGGTGCCCGCACCGGCGGGTCTGCGCCGGCTGGGGGAGATCGCGGGGGCGATGCTCGACGAGGCGCCGGTGTCGGCGCGGGCGCTTGCCGACGGGGCGGAGCGGCGGCTGCTCCTGGGCTGCGCGGGCGCTGTACGGGAGGTGGTGGGCGAGCCGGGGGACCGGCTGCTGCACTGGGACCTGCACTTCGAGAACGTGCTGGCTCCCGTACCGGTGGCCGGGTGCGAGGGCCGTGAGCCGTGGCTGGCGATCGACCCGAAGCCGCTGGCGGGGGATCCGGGGTTCGAGCTGCTGCCGGCGATCGTCAACCGGTTCGACGAGGGCGGCGGTGCGGGCGGCTTTGCGGGCGGCAGTGCGGGCGACATCCTTTGGAGGTTCGACCTGATGACGGAGGTCATGGGGCTGGACCGGGGGCGCGCGCGGGCGTGGACGCTGGGGCGGGTGCTGCAGAACTGCCTCTGGGACCTTCGCGAGGGAAAGCGGGCGCTGTCGCCGACGCAGACGGCCGTGGGCCGGGCGCTGTTGGCGCGGTAGCCGTCGAAAGGGCAGGCTGCGGTCATGATTCGTACGGCGACGGCCGCTGACGTTCCGGTGATCCACGCGATGATCCGTGAACTGGCGGCATACGAGAAGGCCCCTGATGAGGCGCGGGCGACCGAGGAGCAGTTGCGTGAGGCGCTGTTCGGGGAGCGGCCGGCCGCGTACGCGCACATCGCGGAGACGGACGGGGGTGTGGTGGCGGGGTTCGCGCTGTGGTTCCTGAACTTCTCGACGTGGCGCGGGGTGCACGGCATCTACCTGGAGGATCTGTACGTCCGTCCGGAGCTGCGCGGCGGCGGTCACGGGAAGGCGCTGCTGACGGAGCTGGCGCGGATCTGCGTGGAGCGCGGGTACGAGCGGCTGGAGTGGTCGGTGCTGGACTGGAACGAACCGTCGATCGCCTTCTACCGGGCGCTGGGGGCACGGCCGCAGGACGGGTGGACGGTGTTCCGGCTGACGGACGGGGAGTTGGCGAGCCTGGGCGGGGCGGCGGGTGCGACCGGTGCCGCTGGTGCGTGAGGTGGGGATCGTCAGCGGCATTGTCAGTGGGTGCCGTTACGCTCGGTGACGAGTGAGGATGACTCCGATCCATCTGGGGGACCACATGTCCGAGACGATTCAGCAGCCCGATCCCGTGATGGCCGCGATAGGTCGTGGCATGGAGCTGGGGCAGCGCGGCGAACGGGACGCCGCCCGGCGGGTGTTCGCCGGAGTCTGGGACGGGCTGAGCGAGGACGGCGACCCGTTCCACATATGCGCGCTGGCCCACTCCATGGCCGACGTCCAGGACGATCCGCGGGAGGAACTGGTCTGGGACCTGCGGGCGTTGGAGGCGGCGGACCTGGTCTCGGACGAGCGGGCGCGGCGCGCGGGGGTGGCGAGCCCGGTGGCCGCGTTCTACCCGTCGCTGCATCTCAACCTGGGGGATGTGTACCGGCGGCTCGGTGAGTGGGACCTGGCTCGTGAGCATCTGGCGCGCGGGCTCGACGCCGTGGGGACGCTGGGCGACGACGGGTACGGGCAGTTGATCAGGGGCGGACTCGACCGGCTGGCCGGGCGGGTGGCCGAGCGGGTGGACGACAGGCCGGAGGGGCCCGGCCCCTCGTCGGCCTGAGCGGGGTCTGATCGGTTCCGGTCGCGGTCCTGTCGGTGTTCGATCGCGGTCCGATCAGGTCTGATCCGGTTGAGACCTGCCGGGCTGTCGGCCGGTTCCTGTTCGGTTGCCGGCCCGGCCGCGCTGTGGCCCGTACGTCCTCAGGCGCTTGCGCCTGCGTCGTCGTCGGCGTCGGACCGGGGCGACGGCGGCTCCAGGACCACCTTGCCCATCGTGGCGCGCGTCTCCAGCGCGCGGTGCGCGCCGGCCGCGTCGGCGAGCGGGAAGCGATGTACGGCGGGGCGGAGGCGGCCCGCCGCGGCCTCGGACAGGGCTCGGTCCTCCAGCGCGCGTACGTCCCCGCCCGCCTTCTGGATCATCACCGGACCGAGGACACCCTCCGAGGTGATGCCGCGCGCCGCCTGCTCCTCCTCCGTGTAGCTCAGCGGCTCGCCGTCGAGGATGCCTTCGCCGGACCAGCCGAAGACGATGTGCCTGCCGCCCTTGCCGAGGAGGTCGACGGCGGCGCGGGCGGTGTCGCCGCCGACGGAGTCGAAGACGACGGTGGCGGGGCGGCCCGCGAGGTGGGCGCGGACCGTCTCGGGCCAGTCGGGCCGGGTGTAGTCGACGGCGAGATCGGCGCCGTTCTCGGTGACGCGCGCGACCTTGACGGGCCCCCCGGCGAGGCCGATGACGGTGGCGCCCGCGTTCTTCGCGTACTGGACGAGGAGGGTGCCGATGCCGCCCGCGGCGGCGGGGACGATCGCGACGTCCTCGGGGCCGAGGGTGGTGAACTGGAGGATGCCCATGGTGGTGCGGCCGGTGCCGATCATGGCGACGGCCTCGGCGGCGTCGAGGTTGCCGGGGATCTCGTGGAGCCGGGCGGCATCGGCGACGGCGAGTTCCGCGTAACCGCCGGGGACCATGCCGAGGTGGGTGACGACCCGCCTGCCGAGCCAGCTCGGGTCGGTGCCCTCGCCCAGCGCGTCGACCGTGCCCGCCACTTCGCGGCCGGGGATGGTGGGCAGCTCGACCGGCGTGGGGTACGGCCCCGTCATGCCCTGGCGCAGGGCGGTGTCGAGGACGTGGACCCCGGCCGCGGCGACGGCGATCCGGACCTGGCCGGGGCCGGGCACGGGGTCGTCGGTCCGCTCGTGGACCAGGTTCTCGGCAGGCCCGAAGGCATGGAGGCGGATGGCGTGCATGGCTGGCTCCCTCGTGGTGTCCGGGTGCGTCGCGTTCCGGCGGTCGGTACGGGAGCCAGCCTCCGACCTCAAGCGGACTTGAGGTCAAGCGGAGTGGCGGAGCCGTACGGCGTCGATCCTGCGCACCGCGAGCGAGGCGGCCTCGATGGCGCTGTTGAACGACACCTCGGACAGCACGCCCGGCGCCGCGACCTGGTCGCCGACGAGAAAGACGCCGTCGCCCCGGTCGATGCGCGGCCGGTCGCGCCAGGTCGTGCCCGGCCGGTCGACCGCGCCCGTACGACCGGCGGCGAGTGACTGGCGCCGCCACACCGCCCGTTCGCGCCAGTTGGGGAAGCCCAGGTCGAGCAGGGCTTCCGCGCGCGCGATGCCCTTGGTCCCCGACTCACCGGGTCCGACCGGGAATTGACCCTGGAGCAGTTGTTCACCGGCCGGTGCCAGCGAGGGGGCAGCGGCGGTGAACCGCTCCAGCCAGCCTGGCGCGTCGAGATCGCAGATGATGAACGGGTCGCCCCTGCGCGTGGTCAGCCCGAGGTCCAGCAGCGCGGTGCGCCCGCTCTCCCACCGCAGGCCGTCGTCACGCAGCAGCAGCCTGGCCGAGTCGAGGGACGTCGCGACGATCACCGGCCCGTCCTCCGGGAGGGTGTCGACGCGGGCGACGGTCTCGACGCGTACGCCCAGATTCCAGGCCCGCGCGAGCATCCGCTCGATGACCTGGCTCCAGCCGCCGATCGCGATATGGGCCTCGGGCGGGATGGTGGCGGCGCGCCGGAGCCGTTCCTGGACGAAGGCGGCGGAGAGCGAGCCGGGGTCGTGGTGGAAGAGGGCGACCGCGGCGTAACGGGCGGCGGCGACGGCCGCGTCGTGCCCGTGGCGCTCGGTGGCCCAGGTGTGGAAGTCGACGTCCACGGGCGCCCGTTCGGCCCTGCTGCGGCTCGCCTTCAGGAGCCCGAAGGGCGGGGCCTTGCGCAGGGCGCCGTCGCGGTGGAAGCGGAGGCGGGCGCCCTCGATCGCCGGTACGCGCGCCATCGGACCGAGGAGGTCACGCTGCCGGAGCCAGGCCCAGTGCGGGCCGCGATGGTAGAAGACGTGCGGACCTTCGTTGGCGCGGTACGGCCCCTCGGAGGTACGGGCCCGCCCGCCGAAGGTGTGGTGGGCCTCGAAGACGGTCACTCTGGCGCCCGACTCGGCCGCCGAGATGGCCGCGGTGAGTCCGGCGAAGCCGCCGCCGACGACGGTGATGTGGTCCATGGCTGTTGCCCCTTCGCTCGTTCACGGTCTCTCTGTGCATGGGTCTCCTTAGTAGTGGACGGAGTAGAGGGGGCGGATTGTGACAGCGGGGAGCCCGGATCCGGGGCGTTGTCAGTGGCGTACGTCACGATGGGGGCATGGTGCGGAGGACGAAGACAGGCAAGACAGTCGAGACGGGGACGAAGGGCAGGAGTGTGGCGGCCCGGCGGCCGGAGGTGCGGCTGCCGCCGCTGGTGCCGTACGAGGGGGAGCTGGAGCCCGACGGGGACTACGACGGGCAGGAGTTCGCCGGACTGGATCTGGCTGACCAGGAGGGACCGGGGGCCCGGTTCATCGACTGCGCGTTGCGCGAGTGCGGGCTCGACCGGACGGAGCTGGGCCGGGCCCGGTTCATCGACTGCGTTCTTGAGGCCATCCGGGGGGTGGGCACGGATCTCGGGGGTGCCTCGCTGCGCGATGTCGAGGTGGTGGACGCGCGGCTGGGCGGGGTGCAGCTGCATGGCGCGGTGTTCGAGCGGGTGCTGATCCGGGGCGGCAAGATCGACTATCTGAATCTGCGGAAGGCGAAGCTGAAGGACGTGGTGTTCGACGGCTGCGTCCTCGCCGAACCGGACTTCGGGGGAGCGGAGTTGGAGCGTGTCGAGTTCCGTGACTGCGTCCTGAAGGAGGCGGACCTCAGCGGCGTGCGGATGAAGGACGTGGACCTTCGGGCCGTCGCCGAGCTGGGCATCGCACGCGGGGTCGACCGACTGGCGGGGGCGGTGATCAGTACGGCGCAACTGCTCGATCTGGCGCCCGCGTTCGCGGCGCAGATCGGCGTACGGGTGGAGGACGCGCCGGGGGGTTAAGTGTCGGGGGCCGGGGCCGGGCGAGTGGAAGGCCCCGACCGTGGGGGGCGGGTCGGGGCCTTCAATGTGCTCCGGGGGCTCAGCCATGTGGGGGGTGAACCTGGCATCGGTTCCTGGTGGCGACCCGGCAGAGCTGCGCCTGCCCGGTTCCCACTGATGTACTCCCGCCAATCCGAAAACATCCAACTGGGGAGCGAGGATTCGCTCATCTCACCCCACGTAGGACGATGCCGTCCTATGTCATGTTTCTTGCGGTGGACCGGACAGAGCGGTCGTGGTCAGACGCGGGGGAAGCGGGCCTGGAGGTCCCAGATCACCGGGTTGTCCATCAGACCCTCGTGCATGTCCCCGAGATCGGCCAGCAGGTCATGCAGGAAGTCGCGCGACTCGCGGCGCAGCAGCCGGTGTCCGAAGGTGAGAGGGGCCTCGTCGGCAGGCATCCAGTCGGCGGTCACGTCCACCCAGCCGAACCGCCGCTCGAAGAGCAGCCGGTCCGTCGACTCGGTGAAGTCCAGCTCCGCGTACTGCCTGTTGGCCGACCGGTTGCCGCGCGGGTCGCGGTCGACCTGCTCCACGATGTCGCAGAGCGCCCAGGCGAAGTCCAGCACCGGAACCCATCCCCAGCCTGTGGACACCTCGCGGTCGGCCTTGGTGTCGGCGAGGTACACGTCGCCGCAGAAGAGATCGTGCCGCAGGGTCCGGACGTCGGCGAGGCGGTAGTCGGTCTGCGGGGGATCGGGGAAGCGACGGGAGAGGGAGTAGCCGATGTCAAGCACGCGCCCGATGGTGTCACGACGCCGCGCGGACGCGTCTCACGCGAGAGGCCCCCGGCAGCAGCCGGAGGCCTCTCGCGCTCAGACGGCGAGTCAGCGAGTCAGCGGACTCGGAGAACTCAGAGAACTCGGAGAGCTCAGAAGACTCAGAGGTTGACGCCGAAGTCCGTGGCGATGCCCACGAGACCCGACGCGTAACCCTGGCCGACCGCGCGGAACTTCCACTCCGCGCCGTTGCGGTACAGCTCGCCGAAGACCATCGCGGTCTCGGTGGCGGCGTCCTCGCTCAGGTCGTAGCGGGCGATCTCGCCGCCACCGGCCTGGTTCACGATGCGGATGTACGCGTTGCGGACCTGGCCGAAGTTCTGGCTGCGGGTCTCCGCGTCGTAGATGGAGACGGGGAAGACGATCTTGTCGACGTCAGCCGGCAGACCCGCCAGGTTGACGTTGATCGCCTCGTCGTCGCCCGCGCCCTCACCGGTGCGGTTGTCGCCGGTGTGGACGATGGTCTGGTCCGGCGTCGACTTGTTGTTGAAGAAGACGAAGTGGCCGTCGGAGACGACCTTTCCGGTGGCGTTGACCGCGATCGCCGAGGCGTCGAGGTCGAAGTCCGTACCGGTGGTGGAGCGGACGTCCCAGCCGAGGCCGACCGTGACGGCTGTCAGGCCCGGTGCCTCCTTGGTGAGCGAGACGTTGCCGCCCTTGGACAGGCTTACAGCCATGGGGATGGTCCCTTTCGTTGCTACGAGCTTCGTGTGCGGGCTTCGATCGGCTTCCGAAGCTACCGTCACCCGGCATAACGCAGACAGAGGAGTCAGAGGTTCCTTAACGCCTTTGATTTGTCTGTGCGGACACGGGACCATGGACACATGTCCGGGTCCCCGCACGTCATTCGCGGCTCCGTCTCCCTTCCGGAGGCCGAGCTGATGTGGCGTTTCTCGCGCTCGTCGGGACCCGGCGGACAGCACGTCAACACCAGCGACTCGCAGGTGGAGCTGCGCTTCGACCTCGGCAGGACGGAGGCGCTGCCTCCGGTGTGGAAGGAGCGGGCGCTGGAGCGCCTGGGAAACCGGCTGGTGGGCGGCGTCGTGACCGTACGGGCGTCGGAGCACCGCTCCCAGTGGCGCAACCGCGAGACGGCCCTGGTCCGGATGGCATCGCTGCTCGCCGAGGCGACGGCTCCGCCGCCGCGTCCGCGCCGGGCGACGAAGATCCCGCGCGGTATCAACGAGCGCAGGCTGCGCCAGAAGAAGCAGCGCGCGGAGACCAAGCGCGGGCGCACCGGCCGGGATTGGTCGTAGTCGGCCGGCCGGGACCGCCCGCCGGAACCGCTTCAGACCTGCTCAGCTCGCCCCAGCCCTGCTCAGACTTGCCCGGCCTGCCCGGCCTGCCCGGACTTGCTCAGCCCTGCCCCAACTGCCGGTATTTCCCCCGGAAGTACGTCAGCGGCCCCGCGTCCCCCGTCCCGCCCGGCACGGCCGCCGTCAGCACCCGTCCCACGACCAGCGTGTGGTCACCGGTCACGATCCGCTGTTCCGTACGGCACTCCAGCACCGTCAGCGCGCCGTCGATCAGCGGTGCCCCGCTCACCTCGCCGCGCCGGTAGGACATGTCCTCGAACAGCAGCCGGTCGCTGATCCGGCCCTTCATCGAGAAGCGCCCGGCGATCTGCACCTGGTGCTCGGAGAGCATCGACGCCGCCCACATCGGCTGCTCGTCCAGCAGGTCGTCCATACGGGAGCCGGTGCGCAGGCTCACCACCACCAGAGGTGGGTCCAGGGACACGGACATGAAGGCGGTGGCCGTCATCCCCGCGTCGGCGCCCTTGGGGCCGTCGTCCGGGTCGTACGCGGTGACCAGCACCACTCCCGCGGCCAGCCGGGAGAGCGCCGCACGGAACTCGTCGTTACTCACCCCCTCAGGATGGGGGACGGCATCGGTACGCGAGGGGGTTGTCTTCTGCAGCACGGCGCCCACGCTAGCTGCGGCGGCAGCAGGCCCGCATCGGGCCACGGGACCAGTCGAGACCTAGGTCCAGCGGGACATCCAGGGGCCCCGCACAGCGTCGTGCGCCGGAGTGCGCGCTGACAGTGCGCTCCTCCGCGCGCCTCCTTCCGCACGACTCCGACCTTGCTATTTGCGTTCATGAAAGCTCTGGAGCGCTCCCACGCCCCCATCCAACTCGCCCTCCCCTTATGTGACTTGGCTCACAGGGCCGAAGAATTGTTGACCCTGTGTACCGAGTGCACAGCTCGCTGTGATTCAGTGGCCGGGATACCGCATCAAGCGAGCCGATGAGAATTCTGGAGTTGCTGTCGAGGTCTCGGGGAGAGCGAACGATGGAGACCGAGTCGGAGCCGTACGTCCGCCTTGCGACCCTGCGGCAGCTGCACGACGTTGTCGGCGAGCTCAACACCGCGCGCAGCCTGGCAGACACCCTGCAGACAGTTGCCGACGGCATAGTCAAAGGTCTCGGCTACGAGCTGGCCTGCGTGAACCTCGTACAGCCCGACGGTGACCTGGTCGTCGCCGCCTTCGCGGGCAACGCCGCCGCCGAGGCGCTGATCACCGGCCGCGTCGGCGCGCGCGCCTCCTGGGAGCGCCGGCTCAGCATGGGCGAGAGCTGGGGCGACCTGCGGTACATCCCCCACACCGAGGGCTGGATCCTGCTGGAGGACGACGTCCCCCAGTGGTACACCGAGGGACCCGATCCGCGCTTCGAGGACGAGTGGCACCCCCAGGACCGCCTCTACGCCCCCATGTACGCCCCTGGGGGCGGACGGGAGCTCCTCGGGGTCATATCCGTCGACCGGCCGCGCGGGGGGCGCCGTCCGGGGCCCTGGGGGCGTGAAGCGCTCCAGATGTACGCGTCCCAGGCCGCCATTGCGATAAGTAACGCCCGCCTCAGAGCAAACATGCAGCGCGCACTGGTCCGGCTGGAGCGTGAGCAGCAGGCGCTGCGGGCCAGTGAGGAGTCGTTCAGGCAGGCCTTCGAGTACGCGCCCAGCGGGATGGCCATCGCCGAGATGGGCGGGGACCAGCACGGCAGGCTGCTGCGGACGAACGACGCGCTGTGCCGGCTGCTCGGCCGCTCCGCCTCCGCGATCCGCCGCTACTCCTTCTCCGACCTCGTCCACCCCGAGGACATCGGCACCCTGCTGCGCACCTCGGCCGAGGGCGGTCGCGCCGAACTGCGGCTGGCCCGGCGGGACAACAGCTATGTGTGGGTGTCGCTGCGCAACTCCGTCGTCGCCGACACCACCGACGGCCCCCGCTTCCTCCTCACCCACGTCGAGGACATCGAGGAGCGCAAGCGCAACGAACTCCAGCTCGCGCACCGCGCCTCGCACGACTCCCTGACCGGCCTGCCCAACAGCGCCGAGCTGCGCGCCCGTCTCAGCGCCCGCCTCTGCGAGCGCCCCGGCGCCGTAGCGATGCGGGAGTCGGCGGCGCAGGCCGTGGACAAGGCGTTCGGCGGATACGAGGGCGCGTACGGCACCAACGGCGTCAACGGCGTGGCGGGCAACGGCGGTTACGACGAGGGCGGTTACGGCGGCGTCGTCCCGTACGGCCAGGGGCCCGGCACCGGCTACAACGGGACGAGCGGCGCCGCGTACGCGCCCGTACCCCACCCCGGCGCGGGCTACGAGCCGGGTTACGGGCCCGGCTACGAGGCGTACGAGCCCTACGAGGGCTATGAGCCGTACGAGCCCTACGAGCCGGCGTACGACTCCTACGGAGACCCCGTCCCCGAGCGCGCCTTCCAAGGAGACGGCTACGATCCGTCCTCCGCCATCGCGCCGCTCGACCACCACGTGCACATCGTCGCGCCGGGCGCCGACCCCGACGACGGGAGCAAGGGCCTCGCGGTCCTCTTCTGCGACCTCGACGGTTTCAAGTCGATCAATGACCGTTTCGGCCACAACACCGGTGACGCCGTCCTCATCGAGGTCGCCCGCCGACTGAACACCGGTGTACGGGACGGCGACACCGTCGCGCGCCTCGGTGGCGACGAATTCGTCGTCCTGGCCGACGGCCTGGGCGCGACGGACGCCGCTGACCTGGCCGTTCGACTGCGGAACGCGATCATCCCGCCCATCAGGGTGGACGGCAGGGCGGTCCGCGTGGGCGCCAGCTTCGGTATCGGCTGGGCGAGTTGCGGCATGACGGTCGAGGAAGTGCTCAAATCCGCGGACCAGCGGATGTACATCGAGAAGCGCTCGCGGAAAACGGTCCACCGCCGGGCGGGATAACGTCGGCGGGGTGCCGGGGCGGGGCCCGCCGCGCCGTGTCCAATCTCTCTGTACGGCGATTCCCCGATGTCCAACGATGTCCAGCGATGTTCACCGGGGGACCGGGCAACCGCCCACTCCGGTCAAGGTCCGTCCGTATGCTTGCCCAATCGAGGTAGGCTCGGCCGGTCGGCGACGCTGGCGAGATGGTAAGGAGTGACCCAGGGATGACGGCCGGGAACAACGGCGGCGCGGGTAAGCCCGAGGACGACGATCCGTTCGGCTATCTGTACGAGGACGGACAGACGGCCGCCAACGGTGCGCAGGCCCGGCGCGGCGGCTACGGCTACCCCGGTCCCGCTTCTCAGCCCGGTGTGCCCAGAACGTCGTACAACCAGGTCAGGACGGTCGGCGAGCGCCAGTACGGTCAGGTCCCGCAGCAACAGCAGCCCTACGGGCAGCACGGGCAGCAGCCTCAGTACGGAGGCCAGCAGCAGTACGGCCAGGCCGCTTATGGCCAGTCCCCCGACGCGCACTACGCGGCCCCCGAGACCGGCGGTGCCCCCACCCGTTCGGTCCCCGCGCAGCGCGACGGCGGTGGCGGGCGCAACGGCGGCGGACCCAACACGAAGGGCCTGCTGATCGGCGCGGTCGCCGTCGTGGCGGTCGTCGTGATCGGAATCGCTGCCGCGCTGCTCTCCAACGGTGACGGCACCGACAACGCGGACGGCGGCCCGACGGACGGCCCGACCACGGGCGAGTCGGCGGCTCCGAGCGAGGACGGCGGCAAGAAGCCGAAGGACAAGGACAAGCAGGTCGAGCTGCCGAAGCAGGACGCGGCGACGCTGAAGCTCGGGGCGCCGGCGGTGCTGGCGAAGGACATCAAGGGCGCGAAGGGCGCGGACGGCGCGTATGTGACCGGCTTCAACGCCGTCGGTGCCTCGGTCACCTGGACCGCCGACATCGACACGGCCGGGGAGTACGCGCTCAACGTGCGCTACTCCATCCCGGCCAAGGACGCCAACGCGACGCTGACCGTCAACGGCAAGGCCAACAGCTCGCCGCTCGGCCTGAAGAACTTCATCAAGTCGGACGACCCCGACTGGGAGAAGAACTGGCAGACCACCTGGGCGCCGGTCAACCTCCAGAAGGGGACCAACGAGATCAAGATCTCCTGCGAGCAGGGCAATCAGTGCGATGCCATCCTCGACTGGCTTGAGGTCTCACCGCCCAGGTAGCGGGGCCGGGACCGACTGCCCTTCCAGCGCTCCCCGGCCGGTCTCCCAGCCGCTGATCACCTTCAGGAACGCCGCCACCGTCCCGGTCATCGCCTCGCGAGCCGGGACGAGGTATTTCCGGGGGTCGACCGTCTTCGGGTCGGCGTCGAGGTGGGTGCGGACGGCGCCGGTGAAGGCCGTGTTCAGCGCCGTACCGACATTGATCTTGACCATGCCCGCCGCGACCGCCTGCCGGATCTCGGCGTCGGGGACGCCCGACGAGCCGTGCAGCACCAGCGGTACGGGGACGGCCCGGCGAAGCGCGCCGATCAGTTCGTGGTCCAGGGCCGCGGTGCGGTCGGTCATCGCGTGCGAGGAGCCGACGGCGACGGCCAGCGCGTCGACGCCGGTGGCGCGTACGTACGCGCTCGCCTCGGCCGGGTCCGTACGGACGCCGGGGGCGTGGGCGCCCAGGGGCGGTTCGCCGTCCTTGCCGCCGACCTTGCCGAGTTCGGCCTCGATCCAGATGCCGCGCGCGTGGCCCCAGGCGACGGCCTCGGCGGTGGCGGCGACGTTCGCCTCGTAGGTCAGCTTGGACGCGTCGAACATCACCGAGCTGAAGCCCTCGCCGTCGGCGGCGCGCAGCAGGTCGGGGGATTCGACGTGGTCGAGATGGAGCGAGAGCGGGGCGCTTGAGGCGCGCGCGACGGCGGCCGTGGCGGCGGCGACGGGCGACAGCCGGCCGCCGTGGAACTTCACGGCGTTCTCGGAGATCTGGAGGATCGCCGGGTGGCCGGCCTGTTCGGCGCCGGCGGCGATGGCCTCGGCGTGCTCCAGCGTGATGACGTTGAACGCGGCGATGCCGTGTCTTTCGGCCGCCGCGGCCGAGACGAGTTCACCGGTGCTGACGAGTGGCATGTGACTGTGCCCCCTGTTCCGACTGCTTCAACTGCTCGACTGTTCCGTCACGGCGACCTGGGGCAGCAGGTCCGCGTACGCCTCGCGGTCGAACTCGCCCGCCGCCGGAGCCAGGACCGTCGCCGTTGACAGCGCGACCGCCCTCGCGAGCCTGTCCGGCCACGGCAGCCGCTCCACGATCCCCGACAGCAGCCCGGCCACCGCCGAGTCGCCCGCGCCGGTCGGATTGCCCCGTACGGCTCTCGGCGGGGCCGCCTGCCACGAACCGTCCGGTGTCGCGGCGAGCATCCCGGCGGCGCCGAGCGAGGCGATCACGGCCCGGCCGCCGCGCCGGCGCGCGTCACGGGTCGCGCGCAGCGGCTCGCGCGAGCCGGTGAGCTGGGCCAGCTCGTCGGCGTTGGGCTTCACGAAGTCGGGACGGGCGGCGATGCCCCGGCGCAGCGGTTCGCCGCTGGTGTCGAGCAGCACGGGCAGCCCGGCGGCCCGCGCGACGCGCACCAGATCGGCGTACGCCCCTACGTGGATGCCGCGCGGCAGGCTGCCGCACAGCGCGACGGCGTCCGCGCGGGCGGCGAGCCCTTCGTAGGAGGCGAGGAACGCGGCCCACTCGGCCGGCGTGACGGTCGGGCCGGGCTCGTTCAGCTGCGTGGTGTCGCCGGTCGCCTCGTCCACGACGGCGATGGTGCGGCGCGTGGTGCCCGCGATGCCCACGAGCGCGTCGGACGGGCTCTCGGCGGCGAGCAGTTCGCGCAGCGCGTCCCCGGTCCGCCCACCGGCGAACCCGGTCACGACGGTCTCGTGCCCGAGAGCCGACAACACACGGGCGACGTTGATGCCCTTGCCACCGGGCCGCTCGGATACCTCGGCGACGCGGTTGGTGGTGTGCGGGGTGAGGCCGGCGGTGCGGTAGGTGATGTCGAGGGCGGTGTTGAGCGTGACGGTGAGAATCATGCGCCGTGCCCTCCCTCGGGGATGCGTCCGAAACCGGACTACCGCCCTGATCATGCCAAACGTGCCACGCTCGGGCCTGCCGGGGCGGAATCCTCGGCCCGCCGACGGGCCCGCAGGGTCCGCGCCGGGTGTGGTGCCCGTCCTCCTCGGAGTCACCCCGCAACCCGTCCCCGTCTCAGCCCAGTTGGGGCCTGACCACCCATTCGCCCCGGCGTAGCACACCGACCACCGCGAAGTCCGCGTCCAGGATCACCAGGTTCGCGTCCTTGCCCGGTTCCAGGGAGCCCACTCGGTCGTAGACGCCCAGCAGCTTTGCCGGGTTGGCGGAGATCGAGCGGACGATGTCGGGGATCGGGAGGTGGTCGATCGTTGCCGCGCGTCTGAACGCCGTGTCCAGGGTCAGCGTCGAGCCCGCGATCGAGCCGCCCACCGCGAGCCGCGCGACGCCGTCCTTGACCTCGACCTCCAGCGGGCCGAGTTGGTAGACCCCGTCGCCGAAACCGGCCGCGTCCATCGCGTCCGTGATGAAGGCGACCCGGTCCGCGCCCGCGCGGTGGAATGCCAGCTCCAGCGCCGCCGGGTGCAGATGCGTGCCGTCGTTGATCAGCTCGACGGTGATCCGCTCGTCCTCCAGCAGCGCCGCGATCGGTCCCGGCGTGCGGTGCCCGAGCGGCGGCATCGCGTTGAACAGGTGCGTCGCGACGGTCGCCCCCGCGTCGATGGCCGCGACGGTCTGCTCGTACGTCGCGTCCGTGTGCCCGATCGCGGCGATCACGCCGTGCTCGGCCAGCAGCCGTACGGAGTCGATGCCGCCCGGCAGTTCAGTCGCGAGCGTCACCATCCTCGCCGTGCCACGCGCCGCGTCGAGGAGCTTGCGCACCTCCGCCGGTTCCGGGTCGCGCAGCAGCTCCTCGCTGTGCGCGCCCTTGCGGCACGGTGAGATGAACGGGCCCTCGAAGTGGATGCCCGCCAGGTCGCCCTGTTCGACCAGCTCGGAGAGGAATCCGGCGCGCTGGGCCAGGAAGTCCATCTCGCCGGTGACGGTGGAGGCGACGAGCGTCGTGGTGCCGTGCTCCTGGTGCGTACGGACCCCCTTGAGGACGTCCTCCGCGCTGCCCGAGGTGAAGGAGGCACCGCCGCCGCCGTGGTTGTGCATGTCCACGAAGCCGGGCACCACCCAGTGGCCGGTCAGGTCCATCGCCCCGGCCTCGGCGTCCGGTGCGACCGTGACCGCGTCCGCGTCCGCGTCTCCTCCTACGGAGGAGATACGGCCGCCCTCGACGACCACCCGTCCGTTCTCCACGACCCCGGTCGGCAGCACCACCCGGCCGCCGGTCAGAACAGTGCTGCCGGCGAGAACGGTGCTTTCGGCGCGTGCGGCCATCAGGCGGATACCTCCGTGGAGAGAAGATCCCAGGCGAGCAGCCCCGCGCCCAGGCATCCGGCGGTGTCCCCGAGGGCCGCCGGGACGATCTCGGGCAGCTTCTGGAACGTGACCCGCTCCTCGACCGCGGCCCTCAGGGGTGTGAACAACGTTTCCCCGGACTCGGCGAGACCGCCACCGATGATCAGCCTTCGGGGGTCGAGCAGCGTGAGCGCGGTGACCAGCCCGGCGGCGAGCGCGTCGACCGCGTTCGCCCAGACCGCCTCGGCCCTCGGGTCGCCCGACGCGACCGCCTTCGCGCAGTCGGCCGCGTCGGCCTCGGGATCGCCGCTGGCCGCCGCCCACGCCCGCGTCACGGCCGCCGCCGACGCGATCGTCTCCATGCAGCCGGTCTGCCCGCACGCGCACACGGGCCCGTCGGGTCGGACCACGACATGCCCGATCTCACCCGCGTAGCCGTGCGCGCCCGCCTCGATCGCGCCGTCGATGCCGATGGCGCCCGCGATGCCGGTGCCGAGCGGTACGAAGAAGAACCGGTCCGAGCCCTTGCCCGCGCCGATCCGCCCCTCGGCGAGCCCGCCGGTGCGTACGTCGTGCCCGAGCGCGACCGGTACGTCGCCCAGCCGCTCGCGGAGCAGATCCCGCAGGGGTACGTCACGCAGGCCGAGGTTCGCCGCGTACAGGACCATCCCGCGCCGGACGTCGATGATGCCCGGCACCGCGACCCCGGCGGCGACCGCGCTCTCGCCGAAGTGCTCGATGCCGTAGGCGCGCAGGTCCGCCGCGAAGTCGAGGACCGTCTCGACGATCGCGTCGGGGCCGCGCTCCCTGCCGGTGGCCCGGCGCGCTTCGTACAGCAGCGCGCCGTCCGTCCCGACCAGGGCGGCCTTCATACCGGTGCCGCCCACATCCAGGGCGATGACATGTCTCACACGTGCATTCTCGCGCGAAAACCCAAGAAAGGTCTAGTCCACTGTGTGCGATTGTTGCCCGGCCATACAAAGCCTTCGTCAAACCCACGGCAAACGGGAAGTTGCCGAAGAGATACGGAGCTGGTGTAGACCTCCGACAACCCATGGGGAAAAATCGCTGCTCGTCAACGCAGCACGTCGCGGGGGAGCGACCAGGACAGCAGACGCCGTGGAGACGGCCGTATGAATACAAGGGTGGGAACAGAGCTGTGCAGCAGCGCTTCCTCGGGCATACCGCGGCGATGGCCGCACTGGGCATGACGTTGGCGCTGAGCGGTTGTGGCAGCTCCGGCGGTTCAGGTGACGTCACCCTGAAAGTCGTCGCGGCGGACTACGGCAACAGTGCCGCCAACAGCTCGGAGAAGTACTGGAACGGCCTGGCCAAGGAGTTCGAGGCCAACAACCCGGGCATCAAGGTCGACGTCGACGTCCGTTCCTGGAAGACCGTGGACGCCGACGTGGCGACGATGGTCAGGGAGGGCGAGGCCCCCGACATCGCGCAGATCGGCGCCTACGCCGACTACGTGAAGAAGCAAGAGCTGTACAGCGCCGACGAGTTGCTCTCCGTCCCCACACAGGCGAACTTCCTCTCCCGCTTCGCCGACGCCGGAAAGGTCGACCAGACCCAGTACGGGATGCCGTTCGTCGCCAGCACGCGGCTGCTCTTCTACAACAAGGGCCTCTTCGCGGCGGCCGGTCTCTCCGCGCCGGAGAACTGGGCCGACATCAAGTCGGACGCCCAGGCGCTCAAGGACCAGGACGTACCCACCCCGTTCGCCCTCCCGCTCGGCGCCGAGGAGGCGCAGGCCGAGACCATGATGTGGATGCTCAGCGGTGGCGGCGGCTACACGGACCCGGTCGACGGCTCGTACGCGGTCGAGTCGGACGCGAACACCACGACCTTCGAATGGCTCCAGAAGGAGCTGGTCGGCAAGGGCCTCACCGGCCCCGTACCGCCCGGCGAACTGGACCGCGCCGACGCCTTCAAGGCGTTCACGAGCGGCAAGGTCGGCATGCTCAACGGGCACCCGACGATGATGCAGGAGGCCGAGAAGGCCGGCATCGAGCTGGGCATGGTGCCGCTGCCCGGCATCAACGGCAAGTCCAAGGCGACGATGGGTGTCGCCGACTGGATCATGGCCTTCAAGCAGCCCGGCCACCGCGAACAGGCGGGCAAATTCCTCGACTTCACCTTCGAGGACGAGAACGTGATGGACTTCGTCGGGCAGTACGACCTGCTGCCGGTCACCTACTCCGCCTCCGAGACGATGGTGGCGGACGAGGAGCACAAGGAGCTGCGCCAGTTTCTGGAGGCGCTGCCGACCGCCGAGTTGTACCCGTTCGGCAAGACGTCGTGGGCGGGCGTCAGCGACGACATCAAGAAGAACATCGGCAAGACGGTGCAGCCCGGCGCGGTGCCGTCGGAGATTCTGGCGAGGATCGGGAGAGACGCGACCACGGCGGAGAACGCCGAGTAGCGTGTCAATTCATATGACCACGCAAGAAAACACGGCGGACGACGGGCGCGGTTCCCCCGGACGGTCGGAACTGACCGACCGGGACCGCGCCGTCCTCGCCGTGGAGCAGCGCACCTGGCCGGGCCCCGGCGCCAAGGAGCGCGTCATCCGCGAGCAGCTGGGCATCTCACCGACCCGCTACTACCAACTGCTGGGCGTGCTCATCGACGATCCGCTGGCCCTTGTCCACGACCCGGTGACCGTCAACCGCCTCCGCCGGATCAGGGACGCGCGCCGCGCCCGCCGCTGAGCCGCTGAGCGGCTGCGCGGAGGCTTTCGCCGCCGCCGGACGCGTCACGCGGATAGGGTCGGAGCATGGGCAGCCACGCGAACCCCCTGCCGACCCCCGTCACCGCCGCCGGCGCCGAAGGCCTGGCCGCGCTTCTCGCCCGGCCCGGCAAGGCCGTCGTCGCGCTCGACTTCGACGGCACGCTCGCCGACATAGTCCCCGACCCCGAACGCGCCCGCGCACACCCCGGCGCGGTCCCCGCCCTCGTCGCCCTCGCCCCGCACGTCGCGTCCGTCGCGGTGGTCACCGGCCGCCCGGCCGCTGTCGCGGTGCGGTACGGCGGCTTCGCCGGCGTACCCGGCCTGGAACACCTCGTCGTGCTCGGCCACTACGGCGCGGAGCGCTGGGACGCGGTCAGCGGCACCGTACGCACCCCGCCGCCGCACCCCGGAGTCGCCGCCGCCCGCACCGAACTCCCCGGACTCCTCGAACGGTTCGAGTCCTGGCACGGTGCGTGGATCGAGGACAAGGGCCAGGCGGTCGCCGTCCACACCCGCCGCGCCACCGACCCCCAGGGCGCGTTCGACGATCTGCGCGAACCGCTCGCCGACCTGGCGCGGCGGCACGGGCTGCTGCTCGAACCGGGCCGCCTCGTCCTGGAGTTGCGCCCACCGGGCATGGACAAGGGCGTGGCCCTGGAGGAGTACGTCCGCGAGATCGGCGCCGAGACGGTCGTGTACGGCGGCGACGACCTGGGCGACCTGGCGGCCTACGCCGCCGTCAACTCCCTGCGCGCGAAGGGCCATCCGGGACTGCTGCTGTGCAGCGGTGCGGGAGAGGTCCCCGAACTCGCCGAGAAGGCCGACCTGGTGCTGCCGGGTCCGGGAGCGCTGACCGGTTTCCTCGCGTCGGTGGCCGCCCGCCTCTGAGGACCGACCGCGCGGCCCGGCCCGAAACGCGGAAGACACCGCGTGTCCGGCTCGCGCATCATGGTCCTTCGGTGTGAACGGGGGCGAGGGTTCGATGGACGACGACCGGATACGGGCGACGCTGGAGCTGCTGGACGAGGCGCGGGACCTGTCGATCGAGGATCCCCGGCGCGAGCAGCTGGAGCGGGCCGCGAGCGGGCTCTTCCGGGACGGGCGGCGCAAGCGCCGTTCCGCCACGCGCGGAGCACGCGCCGCCGCGGACGCCAAGATCCAGGCCGGCACCGTCATGGGCGCCACGGACCGCACGATGGACGCCCCGCCGCCCGGCGGGGATCCGGAGCAGGCCGACCTGTTCGTCGGTGAGCTGGGCCGTCCGCAACGCTGCTACATCTGCAAGGACCACTACCTGCGGATCCACCACTTCTACCACCGGCTCTGCCCCGGCTGCGCCCGCGACAACCTCGCCCGGCGCGCCGCCCGCACCGACCTGACCGGGCGCCGCGCGCTGCTGACCGGCGGGCGCGTCAAGATCGGGTACCAGCTGGCGCTGATGCTGCTGCGCGACGGCGCCGACCTGACCGTGACCACCCGCTTCCCGCAGGACGCGGTGCGGCGCTTCGCGGCGGCCCCCGACGCCGCCGACTGGTGGGACCGGCTGCGCGTCGCCGCGCTGGACCTGCGCGACCCCCGGCAGGTGCTGGCCTTCACCGACCATCTGCTGGCCGAGGCACGGCCGTTGGACATCCTGATCAACAACGCGGCCCAGACTCTGCGCCGTTCGCCGCGCGCCTACTCCGCCCTGGCGGCAGGTGAGGCCGCGCCCGAACGGCACGCGGCCCTGCCCGCCGTCTGGACCGCGCCCGACTTCGCCGTCCCCGGCACCGGGAACACCGAGGTCGAGGCCGGGCCCTGGGCCGCCGGGCTCGTACGGCGCGCGACAGCCACCGCCGTGCTGCCTGCCACCGCCGTGCTGCCGGCCGTGGACGAGGCGGGTCTGCTCACCGAGACCGCCGCCGAGAACTCCTGGACCGCCCGGCTCGGCGATGTCGACCCGGCCGAGTTGCTGGAGGTCCAACTCGTCAACGCCGTGGCCCCGTTCCTGCTCGCCGACCGTCTGCTGCCCCTGCTCGCGGCGTCACCGCACCCACGGCGGTATGTGCTCAACGTGTCGGCCGTGGAGGGCCGGTTCACCGTCCACAAGAAGACGAGCCGCCACCCGCACACCAACATGGCCAAGGCCGCACTCAACATGCTCACCCGCACCAGCGCCGCCGACCTGGCGACGCGCGGCATCCACGTGTGCAGCGTCGACACCGGCTGGGTCACGGACGAGAAACCCCTGCCCGCCAGGGAGCGGCACGCCGCCACCGGCTGGCGCCCGCCGCTGGACATCGTGGACGGCGCGGCGCGCGTCTACCACCCGATCGTCCAGGGCCAGGCGGGCAGCCCGGTCCACGGCGTACTGCTCAAGGACTACCGCCCCGTCGCCTGGTGAGCCGCCGCCGCTCACAGGGCGCGCAGCGCCTCCAGCTGGTCCAGGAACCACCGCTGCGGCGGCAGCGCCGTCGCAGCGGCGGCCAGGCGCTTCGTACGGGCCGTGCGGTCGTCGTCGTCCATCGTCAGGGCCTCGTGCAGCGCCGCCGCCGTGGCCGTCACGTCGTACGGGTTCACCACCAGCGCGTCCTCGCCCAGCTCCTCGTACGCGCCCGCCTCGCGCGACAGCACCAGCGCGCAGCCGCCCTCCGAGAGGATCGGGATCTCCTTCGCGACCAGGTTCATGCCGTCACGGATCGGGTTCACCAGCGCCACGTCCGCGAGGCGGTACGAGGCGAGCGAGCGCGCGAAGTCGTCCTTCACGTGCAGCACGACGGGCGTCCAACCGGGCGTGCCGTACGTGGAGTTGATCTCGTCGGCCACCTCCTGGACCCGCGCCGTGTAGTCGCGGTAGACCGCGAGGTCCTGCCGGGACGGATAGGCGAACGCCACATGGGTGACCCGCTCGCGCCACTCCGGCCGGTCGGTCAGCAGCTGCCGGTAGGCGAGCATCCCGCGCACGATGTTCTTCGACAGCTCCGTGCGGTCCACCCGCACGATCGCCATGCGGGGTGCCCCGTCGTGCTCGCCGATCTGCTCGCGCAGTTCGGCCAGCCGCTCGTCCACGTCGGGCCGGTGCGCGCGCTCCCGCAGGAAGTCCGCGTCGGCCCCCAGGCCGTGCACCCCGACGGCCGTGTTGCCCGCCCCGCCCAGCAGTTCCGTACAGCACGCGAGGAACGCGCCGGCCCAGCGGTGGGTCAGGAACGCGGCGCGGTCGGCGCCGAGGATGCCGCGCAGCAGCTGGCGCGCGATGTCGTCGGGCAGCAGCCGGAAGTAGTCGACCGGCGCCCACGGCGTGTGCGAGAAGTGCCCGATCCGCAGATCGGGGCGGAGCGCCCGGAGCATGCCGGGCACCAGCGCCAGGTGGTAGTCCTGGATCAGCACGGCCGCGCCGTCGGCCGCCTCGTCGGCCAGGGCCTCCGCGAAAGCGCGGTTGTACGTCTCGTACGACGCCCACTGGGCCCGGAACTCCGTGCCGAAGGCCGGCTCCAGCGGTGTCTGGTAGAGCAGGTGGTGGACGAACCAGAGCGTGGAGTTGGCGACGCCGTTGTACGCGTCCGCGTACACCTCCGGCGGGATGCCGAGCATCCTCACCCGCTGCCCGCCCGTGTCGGCGGTGTCGAGCCGCCCGCCCGTGCGCCGTACGGCCTCGCGGTCGCCGTCGCCGAGGGCGGCGCACACCCACACGGCGTTCGTGTCGGACCCGATGGCCGAGAGGCCGGAGACGAGTCCGCCGCCCCCGCGCCCGGCGGTCAGCGTGCCGTCGTCGCCGAGCTTGTACGAGACGGGGCCGCGGTTGGACGCGACAAGGACCTGGGCGGCTTGTGCGGCTTGCTCAGGGACCAACTCGGAGACGTTCTCGGAGACCATGAGGCGAAACCTAGCCCTTCGCGGAAACGCTCAAACGTACGGTTCAGGACGGCGTGGATCAGCGTGGCTCAGCCACGCCCCCGGCCACGCGCCGCAGCCACCGCCACCACCCCCGCACCGACGAGGGCGAGCGCCATACCGCCGAGGAGCCACAGCTGCTCCGGGTTCAGGGGGCTCACGGCCAGCACAGTCATCGCAGCGGTCGCAGTCATTGACATACCGGGCAATATAGGCAAATCGATACGTAAATCATACGAATGAAGCGGTCATGCCGCGCGCCGCGCCTCGTACTCCGCCATCTCCCGCATCGGAGGCCGCTCCTCCGTGTCCACCGCGTGCGTACGCGGCTCGAAGCCCCCCTCGCCCCGCTCGAACTGCGTCAGCGCCGGCCGCACCAGATGCCCCCGCGACAGCCGCAGCTGCGCCGTCCGGTAGATCGCCGCCGCCATCCGCCCCAGCGCCTGCCCGTCCTGGTGCCGGTGCCTGCGCACCCCGACGTCGACCTGGCCCAGCGCGTCCAGCCCCACCGTGTGCAGCGCGTCCACCAGCAGCCCCAGCTCCACCCCGTACCCCACCGGGAACGGCAGCCGCTCCAGCAGCGAGCGCCGTACCGCGTACTCACCACCCAGCGGCTGCACGAACCCCGCCAGCAGCGGCCAGTGCAGATTCAGCAGCGGACGTGCCACCAGCTCCGTCACCCGGCCGCCCTGCCCCGGCTCGTCGCCGAGCGGGCGGTCGTACATCGCCTTCACGAACTGCACCTGCGGCTCGGTCAGCAGCGGCCCCACGATCCCCGACACGAAATCCGCCGAGAAGTCCTTCAGATCCGCGTCCACGAAACAGACGATGTCGCCGCTCGTCACCAGCAGCGAGCGCCACAGCACCTCGCCCTTGCCCGGCACGGCCGGCAGCCTCGGCAGGATGTCGTCCCGGTGCACCACCCGCGCCCCGGCCGCCGCCGCGACCTCCCCTGTGCGGTCGGTGGAGCCCGAGTCGATCACCACCAGCTCGTCGACGAGCGGCGCCGGGCCCGCCATCAGTTCACGCCGGATCACCGACACGATCCGGCCGACCGTCGCCTCCTCGTTCAGGGCCGGGAGCAC
This sequence comes from Streptomyces sp. NPDC050433, assembly GCF_044458565.1. Classification (NCBI taxonomy): domain Bacteria; kingdom Bacillati; phylum Actinomycetota; class Actinomycetes; order Kitasatosporales; family Streptomycetaceae; genus Streptomyces; species Streptomyces sp. NPDC050433. The sequence continues at coordinate 137,086 of NZ_JBITIB010000020.1, forward strand.
CACGCTGACCTGCGCGCACTTCTTGGCCGCGACCAGCGCGTCGACCGGCCGGTCGGCCGCCGACCAGGACCGCCGGGCCAGCCAGCGCTCCACCTCTTGCAGCACGTGATCTCCATCTCGCGGATCGGACGAGCCCTTCAACCGTCCGGTGGTTCGGTTACAGTCTTGAACAACGCGGATGACCGTCGCATGTCGGGGGTCCTCACGCTGACAATCGAATACCGCTCATCCAGAGGGGCAGAGGGAACGGCCCGTTGAAGCCCCGGCAACCCTCCCGCCGACCGCGAGGTCACGGTGGGGAAGGTGCCAATTCCGTCTTGCGGCGAGACGCGTCGCGAGGAAGATGAGGAAAGGGCCTCGCCTTCATGGCTGTGCAGACTGCTCAGAACACCACCGCCGATGCCGCCGTCGGCACCGTCGACCTCGGACCCGCCGCCGCCCTCTCGTGCCGCGAATGCGGGGAACGCTTCGAACTCGGCCCGATCTTCGCCTGTCAGAGCTGTTTCGGCCCGCTCGAAGTGGCCTACGACCTGCCGACGGGCGACCCCGAGGACCTGAAGAAGCGCATCGCCGCCGGCCCCGACAACATCTGGCGCTACGCCCCGCTGCTGCCCGTCCCCGCCGACGTGGCGTCGAAGCCGAACATCAACCCCGGCTTCACCAAGCTCGTCAAGGCCGACAACCTCGCCCGTGAACTGGGCGTCACCGGCGGCCTGTACGTGAAGGACGACTCCGGCAACCCGACGCACTCCTTCAAGGACCGCGTCGTCGCCATCGCCGTCGAGGCGGCCCGCGCCTTCGGCTTCACCACCCTCTCCTGCTCCTCCACCGGCAACCTCGCGGGCGCCGTCGGCGCCGCCGCCGCCCGCGCCGGCTTCCGCTCCTGCGTCTTCATCCCGCACGACCTGGAGCAGGGCAAGGTCGTCATGGCCGCGATCTACGGCGGCGAACTCGTCGGTATCGAGGGCAACTACGACGACGTGAACCGTTTCTGCTCCGAGCTGATCGGCGACCCGCTGGGTGAGGGCTGGGGCTTCGTCAACGTCAACCTCCGCCCGTACTACGGCGAGGGCTCCAAGACCCTCGCGTACGAGATCTGCGAACAGCTGGGCTGGGAGCTGCCCGACCAACTGGTCATCCCGGTCGCGTCGGGCTCGCAGCTGACGAAGATCGACAAGGGGCTGAAGGAGCTGATCGCGCTCGGCCTGGTCGAGGACAAGCCGTACAAGATCTTCGGCGCGCAGGCCGAGGGCTGTTCGCCGGTGTCGGTCGCCTTCAAGGCCGGCCACGACGTCGTACGGCCGCAGAAGCCGAACACGATCGCCAAGTCGCTGGCGATCGGCAACCCGGCCGACGGCCCGTACGTCCTGGACATCGCCCGCCGCACGGGCGGCGCCGTGGAGGACGTGAACGACGAGCAGGTCGTGGACGCGATCAAGCTGCTCGCGCGGACCGAGGGCATCTTCGCCGAGACGGCGGGCGGGGTGACCGTGGGGGTGACGCGCAAGCTGATCGAGGCGGGTCTGCTCGACCCCTCGCTCACCACGGTCGTGCTGAACACCGGTGACGGGCTCAAGACGCTGGACGCCGTCGCGCCGACGACCGGGCCGACCGCGACGATTCCGCCGAGCCTCGACGCGTTCCGCGCGGCGGGTCTGGCGCGTTGAGCAGCTCACCGACCCGCAACTTCCCGGAAGGCAGAAACCGATGAGCGTGAACGTCCGTATCCCCACCATCCTCCGTACGTACACCGACGGCAAGGCCGAGGTTCCGGCCGAGGGTGCGACCGTCTCCCAGGTCATCGAGTCCCTGGAGGCGAACCATCCGGGCATCGCCGCCCGCGTCCTGGACGACCAGGGCAAGCTGCGGCGGTTCGTCAACGTGTACGTGAACGACGACGACGTCCGCTTCGAGCAGGGACTGGAGACCGCCACGCCGGACGGCGCCGGCATCTCGATCATCCCGGCTGTCGCCGGCGGCTGAACGCGGCTCAGCACCACGCACAGTGAACGGCGTTGCCTCCTCCGCAAGAGAAGCGGAGGGGGTAATTCCATGAGGTTGAACGCGATACAGTCGGGGTAGCCCCGCCACCGCCCGCGCTCCGAATGTGCCTCGCGCATATGCGATCGCGACAAGATGCGGTCGAAGTGTCGACGTTGTTTGCGCGGTTCCTTGCGCTTTGCCCGGCCCGACTTGCCCTGGTCGCCCGGCAATTCACCCCTTTGCGTGTTCCGGCCTGCCCAGAATTCTCGTCCGATTGACCTGTTGCAGAGGGCAGTTGGGCAGATACATTCAGCCGCGGTCGACGCGTTCCGGCGCGAAGTGCGGTCCCGCGCAGGGGCCAGTAATAGGGGAGTTGGGCATGGCTCAGGGCACCGTCAAGTGGTTCAACGCGGAGAAGGGCTACGGCTTCATCGCGGTCGACGGTGGTGCGGATGTTTTCGTCCACTACAGCGCGATCCAGATGGACGGCTACCGCACCCTTGAAGAAGGTCAGCGAGTTGAGTTCGAGATCTCGCAGGGCCAGAAGGGTCCGCAGGCGGACATGGTCAAGCTCGCCGTCTGATCCCGGCGCGATCGGCCAGCGACGCACTCACACACGAGGGGTCCGTATCCCGGCAGGGGATACGGACCCCTCGTGCGTGCGCGTGGGTCCGCGCGTGGTCGTGGTTGCCCGGGAGCCGCTTGCACTCTCGGGGGTCGAGTGCTAATCATTGGCGTTAGCACTCTGCAGGTGAGAGTGACAACTTATGGACCGGGTCAGCGAGGTCCGGGAGTCTGTGGGGCAAGGAACCGCAAGGCTCTCAGGCCGTCCGTCGCGGGCGCGGGCACGGTCCGGAGAAATCCACCCCCTGTCCGGGAGGACCACTTCACATGGCCAAGATCATCGCGTTCGACGAGGAGGCACGGCGCGGTCTCGAGCGCGGGATGAACCAGCTCGCCGACGCCGTCAAGGTCACCCTTGGCCCCAAGGGCCGGAACGTCGTCCTCGAGAAGAAGTGGGGCGCCCCCACGATCACCAACGATGGTGTGTCCATCGCCAAGGAGATCGAGCTCGAGGACCCGTACGAGAAGATCGGCGCCGAGCTGGTCAAGGAAGTCGCCAAGAAGACGGACGACGTCGCCGGTGACGGTACGACCACCGCGACCGTCCTGGCCCAGGCCCTGGTCCGCGAGGGCCTGCGCAACGTGGCCGCCGGCGCCAACCCGATGGCCCTCAAGCGCGGTATCGAGAAGGCCATCGAGGCCGTCTCCGGTGCGCTTCTTGAGCAGGCCAAGGACGTGGAGACCAAGGAGCAGATCGCTTCGACGGCCTCCATCTCCGCCGCCGACACCCAGATCGGCGAGCTCATCGCCGAGGCGATGGACAAGGTCGGCAAGGAAGGCGTCATCACCGTCGAGGAGTCGCAGACCTTCGGTCTTGAGCTTGAGCTCACCGAGGGCATGCGCTTCGACAAGGGCTACATCTCGGCGTACTTCGCCACCGACATGGAGCGTATGGAGGCGTCGCTCGACGACCCGTACATCCTGATCGTCAACTCCAAGATCGGCAGCGTCAAGGACGTCCTGCCGCTCCTGGAGAAGGTCATCCAGTCGGGCAAGCCGCTGCTGATCATCGCCGAGGACGTCGAGGGCGAGGCGCTGTCCACCCTCGTCGTCAACAAGATCAAGGGCACCTTCAAGTCCGTCGCCGTCAAGGCTCCGGGCTTCGGTGACCGCCGCAAGGCGATGCTGAACGACATCGCCATCCTCACGGGCGGCACGGTCATCTCCGAGGAGGTCGGCCTCAAGCTGGAGAACGCCGGTCTCGACCTGCTGGGCCGCGCCCGCAAGGTCGTCATCACCAAGGACGAGACCACCATCGTCGACGGTGCCGGTGACAGCGAGCAGGTCGCCGGTCGCGTGAGCCAGATCCGCGCCGAGATCGAGAACTCGGACTCGGACTACGACCGCGAGAAGCTCCAGGAGCGCCTGGCGAAGCTGGCCGGCGGCGTGGCCGTCATCAAGGCCGGTGCCGCGACCGAGGTCGAGCTGAAGGAGCGCAAGCACCGCATCGAGGACGCGGTGCGCAACGCCAAGGCCGCCGTCGAGGAGGGCATCGTCGCCGGTGGTGGCGTGGCTCTGCTCCAGGCTTCCTCGGTGTTCGAGAAGCTGGAGCTGGACGGCGACGAGGCGACGGGCGCGGCTGCCGTCAAGCTCGCGCTGGAGGCCCCGCTCAAGCAGATCGCGGTCAACGCGGGGCTTGAGGGTGGCGTCATCGTCGAGAAGGTCCGCAACCTCAAGATCGGTCACGGCCTGAACGCCGCGACCGGCGAGTACGTGGACATGATCGCCGAGGGCATCATCGACCCCGCGAAGGTCACGCGCTCCGCCCTGCAGAACGCGGCGTCCATCGCGGCGCTGTTCCTCACCACCGAGGCCGTCATCGCGGACAAGCCGGAGAAGGCCGCGGCGGGCGGCGCGCCGGGCGGCATGCCGGGCGGTGACATGGACTTCTGATCAGCCTCTGGTTGATCGACGGTCCAGCACGGATTGACGAACCGAGGGCGGCACTCCCGAGAGGGGGTGCCGCCCTCGGGGCGTTCAACTGATGTAGTTCTTCAGCTCGTCGGTGTCGAGGGTGATGGCGACGGGGTCGGGGAGCGTGACGGTGGCGCCGAACGGGTGCGAGCGACGGGCCTTGTATGCGCCGTTTCGCGGTTCCGTGTAGACGACAAGCTCGTTGGAGTCGCGGTCGATGAGGAGGTAGACGGGGATGCCGGCTGCCGCGTAGCCGTCGCGCTTTTCCTTGCGGTCGCGGCTGTGGGTGTCGCCGTCGTACGAGGTCACTTCGGTGACCATGAGCACGCCGCCCGGATCGGACCACTCGCCGTGGTTGGCGAAGTGCCCGCGCGGCGCGAGGGCTCCATCAGGACGGGCTCGACCATTGCGGTACGTCTCGACCTTGAGCCCGCGCTCACGGTACAGCCGGAGTTCCGCCCTGGACTGCATGCATTGGTCGGCGACCCACATGATGATCTCGTCGTGAGCCCCGTCCGGCACGTGCTTGACCTCCAACTTTCCGTTGATGAATTCGAGCGTCACCGTCTCAGGGGTGTGGTGAGCGATCTGCTCGAACTCCTTGACGGACATCTGGGCGTCTTCAGTGCTGCTGGGGGTCATGGCGTCGCCTCCTCCCCTACATCGTGCCTTGCTTCTCGGACGGGTGGGTTGAAGGGTCATACCTGTGTCCTTTCGGGTGGGCGCAGTGCCGCCGCGCGGGCCTCGGCGGCCCAGGCGCGGACGTTCTGCGGGGGGAGCGGCGCGCGTGGCTGTGGGCGTACGGGGGTGGGCTCGCCGCGGCAGGGGGCGCATTCGCCGTTCGGGAGGGCTTCCGGGCGGCCGGGGGCACCACACCTCGCGCATTCGAGGATGCGCAGCGCCGGTTTCGGGAGGCGGACCGGTTCCGGCGGGAGCTTTGAGATCAGGCGGGCCCGCGTGAAGGCCGCCGGGCTGTGGACCGCGGGCGGCAGGCCCGATGCCAGGGCGTGCAGCACCTCCCGTTCCGTCGCCTCCCGCGCGAACCACTCCGCCGCCAGCGGCTCCAGCGCCGCGCAGTCGATCGCGGAGAGCGCGAGTACGGGCGCGGTGCGCCGCAGGGCCGCCAGCAGGATGTACGCGCGTGAGCGCGTCGGGCGCGGGGCCGGGTCGGCCGGTAACGACGGGATGTCGCCCGACGCGAACGCCGCCCACCACTCGTTGTCGCGGGGCGTACGGGAGAACCACGTACGCGTGACCCATCGCGGGCTCCCAGAGCCCCGTACGTGCTCGCGGCCGATCCGCAGATGGCCCGTGCGCCGCAGGCACCGGAGCGCGGTGCGGAGCGCGCACTGGCCGTACGGGAGGATCTGCGCCAGCGTTTTGACGGAGATGTCCGCGCCGTCAGGCAGCCGGTCGAGGTAGAGCGCGATGCCCGCCTCGCGGTCGGGCAGGTGCGCGAAGTCGCCGGGGGCGGCGGGCTGTTGGCCGGGGGTCGAACGCTTTCCGTAGCCGGGGTTCGCCGACGGGTGAGTGGTCGGCGGTGTCATGTGCGCGGTGCGCGCGGCAGCACTAAGCTGAGGTCCAGCCATTGGATCGCTTTCATTGGGTGTTCGATCTGATCGGTCAGGCCCTCGCTGGTGTTGGTAGCACCGCGGGGGCCGTTTTTTGTTCGCTATCCGGAACGCTAGACCGTCGACACGTCAAGTGGCAAGCCGGTCACGAAAAGTCATCACGCCTGGTATGCGGCTCAGTTGAGACGGGGTAGGTAGGAGGGACCTCCTCCCACTTCCTTATTGGAAAAGGGCTCGGAGCGCGGGACTTGAGCCTCGGGCCTTACGGTGCGATCGGGCGCGAGTCCGTCGAGACCGCCACGTACGCCACACCGTCGTACTCCTTCGACAGACGCACCGGCGAGACGCTCCGGCGGTAGACCCACCGCGTCACCAGCGCGCCGAACGTCCGCGTCTCGTGCGTCGCGTCGACCCACTCCCGTACGGCGCGCGGCGCGTCCTCGCCGCCGGCGTGGCGCAGGTCCAGCAGGTGGTCCGCCGGTGTGGCGGTGGCGAGTTGGGCCTCCACCGTGTTCGCGGGGGCGGGGCCGATGGGGTTGCCCTCGGCGATACGGCCCGTCAGACCGCCGACGCCGCTCCAGGGGCCCGGCCAGATGCGGTGGGCGCGGAAGGAGCCCTCGCCGAAGAGGAGGCCGAGGGCGTAGTACGCGTCGCCGTAGCGTTCGCGCAGGTGCCCGCCGAGGGACGCGGGCGCGGGCGCGGTCGTGGAGTCGGCCGAACGGCCCTTCGCGACATGGCCGTTGTGGCCCCAGAGCACCACCTTCGCGTCGGGGTGGTCCGCGTCGTCCAGGATGTCCCCGACCGCCTCCGCCATGTACCGGTCGCGCGCGGCGGAGACCGTCCGCTCCGGGTCGGGGTGCTGTCCGTTGCGGGTCACCAGATCGGCCGCCCGGACCAGGATCCGCGCGTGCCGCACCGCCACGGCCCCGGCCGGGGTGCCGGGCTCGTCGTAGTCGCGCACGTACTCCAGCAGGTTCACCGCTTCGTGCATCAACTTCTGCTGCGGGTCGGGCCGCGAGCCCGGATACGCGGTGGCGAGCACGCCGAGCTTCGAGTGCAGGGCGGGCAGCCGCTCCGGCGCCACGCTGGTGAGGAACGCTTCGAGCACCGCCAGCGAATCACCGGAGCGCTGCGGGTCGATGCCGACGAAACGGACCTGCTCGGCCTCCGGGCGCCCGTCGTTGTACGCGCGCATCCACTTGAGCATGTCCAGGACCTCTTCGGTCCGCCAGGTCCAGAACCCCAGCCCGGCCAGCACCTTCGCGGGGTCGCCGACACCTCCCCGTACGTACGCGTCGACGGCCGGCCCGGCGGACGCGCTCGCCTCCATCGCCAGCACCGTGAAACCCAGCTCGGTGACCAGGTACTCCAGCAGCCGGTGCTTGAGCTGGAAGAACTCACGTGTGCCGTGCGTGGACTCGCCGAGCCCCACGACCCGTACGCCGTCGAGGACCTTCCCGAGCGGCTGGAGGTCGGTGGTGGGCGCGCCGGCGGTCAGGCCGCCGCTCAGGGGTACGGCGTTCGCCGACAGCCACGCCGTCACCTCGTCGGACGCCTCGCCGGACACGGTCTCCCGATCATTCGCTGACATGCCGCCGAGGCTACAGCCGGGCCGGAGCCGATTCCCGCTCGGGGAACTCGGCGGCCGGTGCGGCGCGTTACGTGCGCATAGCGCACCGGAGTTGTCCCTGTCCCCAGGCACCCCCGAAGCCCCGGAGGCTCGACGTCATGTCTCTGACACCTTCTCTGCCCTCACGCCGCGCCCTGCTCGGTGGTGCGGTAGCGGCAACGTTCGCGCTCGGTACGGGCACCGCACGCGCTCGCACCTCCTGGCCCGCCGACTTCCCGCTGCCCAACGGCTTCCGCCCCGAGGGCATCGCCATCGGCAGCGGCCCGTACGCCTACATGGGCTCCCTCGCGGACGGTTCGATCCGCCGTGCCGACCTGCGCACCGGCGAGGGCCGGACCGTCCTGGCGGGCGCGACCGGCGGCGCCGCCACCGGTCTGAAGCTCGACCGCGACGGGCTGCTCTACATCTCGGGCGGCGTGAGCGGCTCCATCCGGGTGCTCGACACCCGTACGAACCGGCTCACCGCCACGTATCAACCGACCACCACCGGATTCGTCAACGACGTGATCCTGTACGGCGACCGGGCCTGGTTCACCAACTCGTACGCCCCCGTCCTCTACACGGTGCCGCGCGGAGGCCGACACCGTGAAACGGACGACCTGCGCACCGTCCCCCTCGGCGGCGACTGGGAGCAGGCGCCCACCGGCATCAGCGCCAACGGCATCGAGACGACCCCCGACGGCCGCGCGCTGATCGTCGTCAACAGCCCGGCGGGCAAGCTGTTCCGGGTGGATCCGAAGACCGGGCACGCCACGCACATCGCCTTGCGGGGCGCGGCCGACGTCGTCAACGGCGACGGCCTGCTGCGCGTGGGCAGCACGCTGTACGTGGTGCAGAACCGGCTCAATCTCATCACCGTGTTCGACCTCGACGCCGGCGCCCGTACGGCGACGCTCCGGCGCTCGATCACCGACCCCCGCTTCGACGTCCCGACGACGGCGGCCCGCCTCGGCAATCGCCTCTACCTCGTCAACGCCCGCTTCACGACGCCGCCGACGCCGGAGACGACGTACAACGCCGTTGCCGTGCCGCTGCGTTAGCGTTTGACGCGGTTGCGTACGGCAAGGACAGCGAGGCCAAGCAGTACGGGCTCCGCCACGCGGGACGTCATCTCGATGTAGGTGCCGGTCGTGGTCAGATCCTGTCCGCTGGAGCGGAACACCACGGAGTTGAGGGTGACGTTCAGGGCCTTCTCGAAGCGTTCGGTGGTGAACCTGTCCCCGGTGGGGTTCCGCGGGTCCGCCTTGTCGATCTCGAAGGTGACCCTCCCGCCCCCGGCCGGCACGGTGCCGACCGCTTCCTGCTTCGGGGAGTCCTGGGGCAGCCCGGTCCCCATCAGCAGCAGCACCGTGATGAGCATCGCGGCGCCGAGCCATGCCAGCGCGCGGGAGGCCCGCAGGCCGTAACCGGACAACAGCCAGTACCCGTGCAGCAGTCCGCGCTCCCCACGGCTGGTACCGGCGCGGTCGTGGCGGCGCATCTCCATCTCGCCGTAGTAGAAGTCGGCGGCGCCGGGCTCGTCCTTGCCGTCTTCCAGGGCCTTGCGCAAGGCGCGGTAGACGGGGGCGAGTTGGGCGGGTCCGACGTTGGGGGAGCCGGACTCGGCCGCGCCGCCGTTCCAGCCCCGGGCCGCCGCTCGCGCCCGGCGTGCGCGCCAGTGGTGCTCCTCGGCGAGGGTACGGCGCCGGCTCCGGAGGGGCGGGACACCGCCGAAGGAGCAGTTCCCCTCCAACCGCAGCTGGTCCAGGTGCACGGTCCCGGTGAACACGCACTCGGACAGATCGACGTCGGCGAGGACGAGATGGGCGGCGTCCACGCCACGTAACGAGGTGAGTCGTACGGCTGGGTCGCCGGGCACATCGGCAGTGTCGGGGAAGGGGTCGGCCTCCGCGGCGATGGTGAGGGGGTATTCGAAGACGGCGTGTGCGAAGTCCACGGTGGCGTACCGCAGCCGCAACTCGGCGGTCGACGACCAGCGGGTGCGTCGGCACACGAGGTGGCGGGCGGCGAGTTGGAGGGATACGGGTCCGCTGAACTCCGCCTCGGACAGATCCACCTGCCCGGCGCACCGGAACGGCCCGAGGTCGACCACCCGCTCGAAGAGGGTCCGCACGAATGTGGCGTCGCGCGCGAAGTCCGCCGCCCCGAACCTGACGTTGGCCTTGAACGTGACCTCAACGAAGTTGGCGTCGCCCTTGAAGGTGGCCACGCGGAACACGGCGGTGCGCTCGAAGGTGGCTGCCCCGAAACCGGCCTCGCTCCTGAAGTCAGCCGCCCGGAAGCTGGCGTCGCCCTTGAACGTGACCTCAACGAAGTTGGCGTCGCCCTCGAAGGTGGCCGTCCCGAACATGGCGGCGGCCTTGAAGACGGCCGCCCCGAACCCCGCCTCGCGCTTGAAGGTGGACATCCTGAACATGGCGGTGTTCCCGAACGTCGCCGACCCGAATTCGGCGTGGCCCTCGAAGGTGGCCGCTCCGAAGTGGGAGGTGCGCTCGAACGTCGCGGACTCGAACCCGGCGCGGCCCTTGAAGACCACCGCCCCGAACACGGCGTCCCCCTTGAACGTGGCTGCCCGGAAGCTGGCACGCTCGAACGTCACCTCCCGGAACCTGGCGCCACCCTCGAAGATGGCTTCCTCGAACCGCGCGGTGCCCAGGCGCGGGTGTCTGGTCACTGGGTCGCGCAGGGCGATGAGCAGGCGGTCCAACAGGTCCCCGCTGAAGGCGGTCGCGCGGTGGTCGACGTCGGCGCCGGCGTCCAGACCGGCCAGGTAGGCGTCGCGGTCCATGTCCAGCGCGTGCGCGAGACACGGGGCGTGCGGCGAGATCTGCCGACCGCGGCAGCCCACCGGGTCCGCGGCGGTACGGCCATCGCCGCAGTGCGGCCACCGGGGCGGATCGGGGTTCGGGTGTGTCATACCCGGAGGACGACGGACCCGGCCGGATAGTTGCCTGCCCCGCGCACGCGGTGATTGCTAGGTTCCAGCAACATGACCGTTCACTGGGTCAAGCTCGAACTCGACATACGCACCTTCGACGCGGCGCGCTTCAACACGTACGTGGAACGTTGCCGAGACACCGGCATCCGCCTGACCACGCTGGCCGAGTTGGGGGACACCGCTCGGCACCGGCGTCAGCTCTACGACCTCAACAAGGAGTGCTCCGCCGACATCCCGGACCGCGGCGAGTTCTACACCTTCGACGAATACCTCGAACGCCGGATAGCCGTCCCCTCCTACGACCCCCGGGGCATCTCCTTCGCGATGAAGACGTACGGCATCGGCTTCGCCCACCTCTGCGGCGTGGACACGATCCGTACGTTCCACCACCTGGCGAACGTGCCCGCCATCGCGATGAACCGCCGGCTCGGTTACGTGGACGCCCAATGGGACTGACGCGGAGATCGGGTTCTCGCGGGTCGTACGGGTCGGGTCTGTATCAAGCCGGTGAGTCTTGGGCGGACAACTCTTCGGCCAGTTCCATACAGCGCAGGCGGGCTGGGGAGAAGTCGTAGGGCATCTTGCCGATGGCTTCGAACGCGCTCATGGAGTCAGCCTCCCGCCCGCCGTCATCGGCGGTGGCAGGGTGCAAAGTGTCCCAGGCGTCGAAGAGGGCGTCGTCGTCCTTGTCCGGGCCGGACTCCTCGATGGCGGCGTGGAGGGCGCTTTCGAAGGCGTGCCGCTCGGCGGCTACTTGAGCTACCCGTGGATCATCGACGGCGATGCTGTCGTCGAGTGCCTCCTCGGCGTCGTCGATGCGGTCGGAGTCCTCCCGCAGAGTGGGATGCGTGGCCAGGACGATGAGGCGGGTGGCCTGGACGGCCGCGCCGAGAGGGCCGAAGATCCGCTCGGTGACCAGCAGGGTGTCCAGGTCCGCCTGACGCAAGGAGCCCTCGGGCAGGCTCTTGAGGCGTTCGGTGACGAAGTCGGAGAGCAGACCCATCCGGCTGCCTTCGGTACGCATCCGCTGCACGGCGGTCCGCTGCCGCCGCGATTCCGCCTCCTGCTCGGCGAGGGTTTCCTCCAACCGCTCCAGGGTGCCCGCGATACCGTCGCTGTCTCCGCTGTCCGCACCGGCGGAAGCCGTGCCGGCGGTAAAGGCGTCACGGATGTCGTCCAGGGCGATCCCGGCGTCGGCCATCTTGCGAATCCACAGCAGGCGGATCATGTCCTCGTACCCGTAGCGGCGGCGGTCGTCGCCGCCCCGCTCAGGCTCGGGGAGCAGGCCGATCGCGTGGTAGTGGCGAATCGCCCGTGGCGTGCTGCCGGCGAAGGCAGCCGCGTCACCGATCTTGACCTGGCGGGGTGACATGAAAGACGAATGCATGAGGCAGGGACCTTTCCTCAAGGGACCGGGACGTAGGTCCACCGGACCACATGCCGCTACGGAAGGTGCAACCCCGTACGCAGCGCCCCGCGCCGATGCCAGGAATGCGCCCTTCCCCCTCACCGGGGATGTCAGCGCTTGCCCGGCCGTTGCCGTGTAGTTGCGTTAGGGACTCAGGGAGAAGTCGGACCGGGTGTGTGAGGCGAGTGAAGGGCGGGGCGTTTGATTCATCATGTCCAACGCGAACGTGCAATCTGATGCGCGGCGGGGTCGTGCAAGGGTTCCCGCTGCGCTGCGTTACGCATTGCAACCGACTAACGAAGGACGCTCGTCATCATGAGCAACACCTCCCGCATTGACACCCGCGAAATATCCGACGCCGACCTCGACGGCGTCGCGGGTGGCCTCTCCGTCGGTGGCTCCCTGGAAGGCCTGACCGCCACGTTCGAACCGGGCGCCAATGGCGTGCCCGTCCTCACCGGCGGCGGTATCGACAAGCTCAGCATCACCGTCTCGGACATCCCCCTGGGCCCGATCACCGCCTGAGCGACAGCTTCGGCACAACGCTCAGCCGCTGGGCCCGTCGGCTTTCAAGACCTGTTTTTGGTCCTGAAGGCCGACGTTGTTGTTCGGCCGAACGGCGGGCCGAATACGTATCCGACGGCTCGGACACGTGGACAGCTTGAACAGCACTCCGCGCCAGGTCCATCCCGCGTCGAGGACCGCGGCCCGCAGGGGATCCTTCATCTCTGCGGGGTCGGCGTGTCCGCAGAGTCCTGGCTAAGGCGTGCACAGCAGATTGATGTACCAAGCGCCTTGGATCCTGGTGGTCGGACCGAGTGTCGTCGTGCCGGGAGAGACGCATCTCTTGGAGTCCGGGATGGGAAACGTCGCGTTCACCTGGATGACAATCCATGAACCGTCGTTGGTGCAGTGGTTGTAGAGGGCCGCACCGGTCCTCTCGAAGTAACCGCAGGGGTCTTCGGCCGCCGCTGCGGTGGCGGTGGTGAGTCCTGCGGTGGTGCTCATGAGGATGGCGGCCAAGACGGTCGGGATCAGACGAGAGATGCGCATGAACAGCTCCCTGAGTGTGGGCTCACGTGCCAACAGCCAACGGCGGGTTCCGATTTCCGCACAGAGTACGGCCTGCGTATTGAGACGTATAGGGCGCATCGTGCCTCGAAGGGGCCCACAGTCCCGGCGGCTGTGGGCCCCTTCGTCGTTGCGCAGGTCAGTCCCGCTGGACCACCATGTCTGGGTCGATGTCTTCGGCGTCGGGTGCGTTGATGAAGATCTGCGACAGGTACCGGCCGCGGATCTCTCCCGTGGTCAGCATCTCCCAGCCGTCCGGCTTCTCCTTGCCCGCCTTCTCCAGCTCGGCCGTCCAGGCGGCGATGAGCCCCTCACGGGTCTCCGGCATGTCCGACTCCGACTGGACCGTCATCTTCGGATCGTCGTCCACCACGACCGTCACCGCGAACATCGCCCCGGCGCCGACGAGGAACGTCACCACGCCTAACGCCAAAACCTTCTTGCCCGTCACGTGGCTTCTTTCCCTCGCGTGCGGCGCCGATCCTACCGTTCCACACATCGGAACCCCGTACAGTCCGGTGGAGTTGAGACGTCCGGTCGGCGAATGTGCTTCGCGCGCATACATGCCCGCAGTGCGCGCAGGCAGGCCGCCGGTACGCAGCTGAGTTCGAGGAGCGCCACCTCGATGAGTACGCGGTCGGTGCGCTGGGCTAGCCCCCGGTACGCGCCCCGAGCACGCAGAACTCATTCCCCTCAGGGTCCATGAGAGTCACCCACGACTCGTCGCCCTTCTGCCCGATGTCCGCGTGGCGGGCGCCGTGTGCCAGCAGGCGCTCGACCTCCGCGTCCCGGTTGTCGGGGCGGAAGTCCAAGTGGAGGCGGTTCTTGACCGTCTTTCCCTCCGGTACGGGTACGAACAGCAGGCCGGGCATCCGGTCGGGCGTCGGCCTGATCTCGTACTCCTCGGCCGACTCGTACACCACGCTCCAGCCGAGCGCCTCGCGCCACCATTGACCGAGGCCGACGGGGTCGGTGGAGTCGATGATGACCTGTTCCCATTCAAGTGCCATGGGCCAGAGGGTAGCCGAGGGGGGACTCGGTCTTCAGACCCGTTACGAACGCCGACCAGGCTTGGAACCGGTCGACCGCCTGGCTCGCTCGGTGGCGTAACGGCGCGGGGTCTCCGCTCAGCTGAGGCCGCCGTCGACGGTGATGCTCTGCCCGGTGACCCACCGCGCGTCGTCGGAGGTCAGGAACGCGACTACGTCCGCGATGTCCTCGGGCTCGCCGAGCCGGCCGAGCGGCGTCCGAGCCACCAGTTGGTCCACAGGGGCGGACGACGCGGCGAAGGTCCGGGTATTGGTGGGGCCGGGCAGCACGCTGTTGGCGGTGATCCCGCGTGCGCCGACCTCGCGCGCGAACGTACGGATCAACTGCTCGCCGGCCGCTTTGGCCGCCGCGTACAGGGCTTGGCCCGCCGGGCTCACGCGGGTGGCCGCGGAGGAGATGTAGACGACGCGGCCGTGCTCGCGCACGCTGTGCGCGGCCTCCCGGAAGGCGGTGAAGGCGGCTCGGGCGTTGACGGCGAAGGCGCGTTCGTAGTCCTCGTCGGTGGACTCGGCGACGGCGCCTCCCACATAGCCGCCCGCGTTGTGCACGAACGCGTCGATGCCGCCGTGGTGACGGTGGGCGGCGTCGAAGAGCGTGCGCAGTTGAGCGGGATCGGTGGCGTCGGCCCGGACGGCGGTGGCCCGCCCGCCCTTGGCCTCTATCGCGCGGACGACGTCGGATGCCGCCCGCGCGTCACTGCGGTAGTTGACGACCACGCCGAAACCGTCGGCGGCCAGGCGCAGCGCGATGGCCCGGCCGATGCCGCGCGAGCTCCCGGTGACGAGTGCGGCCCTGCCCGACGCGTACGGCATGACGCTCCAAAAGGTTGAGTACATCTACAATCGACATCATCGACTAAATAGTAGAGGT
Organism: Streptomyces sp. NPDC050433; assembly: GCF_044458565.1. Lineage (NCBI taxonomy): Bacteria > Bacillati > Actinomycetota > Actinomycetes > Kitasatosporales > Streptomycetaceae > Streptomyces > Streptomyces sp. NPDC050433. Next base: position 152,145 of record NZ_JBITIB010000020.1, read on the forward strand.
CATCAACTGTCAAGGTAAGGTCGGGTCCATGGGCCCCACACCGGAAGACCGAGAACTGACGGACACACTGGCCGGGTTGAGCCACCTGATCGAAGGCGTCAAGGCGACCGAGAGCCGGCGGCTCGGACTGACACCGCAACAGGCCGAACTTCTCTGCGTGATCGAACCCGGCGCACGCACGCACGGCGAGCTGGCGAGCCTCCTGCACTGCGACAAGACAAACATCACGGGCCTGGTCGGCCGCCTCGAACGGCGCGGGCTCGTACGACGCCAGGCCGCCCCGAGGGACCGCCGGGTCACCCACGTCGTCCTCACCGACGAGGGGGCGGCCCTGATGACACGCTTCCGCGACGCGGTGACCACAACCGTCGCGGAGCCGTTCGCCACCTGGCCCGCGGCCGATCGGGCCACCCTCACCCGCCTGGCGCGTACGGCCACCGAACTGCTCACGGACACGCCGAGCGCTACCTGAGTGAGCCCTACCTCGGAGGGTCCTCGCGGTAGTCCCAGTCGGGGACGCTCTCCCAGTCGACGGTGTCCCAGGGCGAGCGGACGGGGGATGGGTGGTTCGGGCCAGGTTTCAGCGGTGTTCTCAGCCATGGCCGCAGACCTCTCCCAGGCGGCGCGCCGGCGCACCGCCAGTCCCTGGGGACGAAGCGGTCATGGAGGACCGCCTGGGCACGGGAGGTCCTAACGCACCGGAGAACCGGTCTTGAGGCTTGCTACGAACGCGGACCAGGCCGGGGCGGGGAAGATGACGCCGGGGATCTCGGGGGACTTGGAGTCGCGTACGGGGACGATGTCGGCGTGGCCGTCGGCGACTTCGAGGCAGTTCCCGCTGCTGGCGTCGCTGTGGGTGGACTTGCGCCAGGTGCCGACTTCGAGGCAGTCGCCGCCGCTGGCGTCGCTGTAGGTGGACTTGTGCCAGGTGGCCATCTCCAGGCAGTTGCCGCCGCTGCCGCCGCTGTAGGTGGACTTGTGCCAGGTCGCCGCGCTCAGGTCGTACTCATTGCTGCTCGACTTCATGGTCGCAATCCTCCGCCAACCGCTCGATCAGGGCCAGAGACTTTTGCGGTGACAAGGCACTGGCACCGAGCAGATGGTAAATCAGCTCGTACCGCGCCACCGAGGCTGGATCGTCCAGTAGTTGGCCTGAGCCCAGGCCGTCGAGATAGGCGAGCGGTGGGGCGTCGGAGAAGTTCATTAGCTTCAGGCTGCCTTCCATCGCAGCGTGTGCACCTGCGTTGAACGGAAGTACCTGCACGATGGCTCGGCGTTGTCGCATCAGATTCGCCACGTGGCGCAACGCCTCCGCCATCACCGCTGCGTCTCCGACCTGGCGTCGCAGCGTCGCCTCGTCCAGAATTGCCCAAAACAGGGGAGTCGTTGGATCGGACAGCAACTTGACTCGATCCAGCCTCGCCGCCACCAGTTGGTCGATCACTTCCTCCATTGCCGTCGGCTGATACGCGTGGAACACCGCTCGCGCGTATGCCTCCGTCTGCAACAGACCTGGAATCAGCAGCGGGGAGTACTCCTTGATCGCCGTCGCGATCGCCTCGGCCTCCGCCGCGTCGGCGAAGTGATCCGGGTACTTCGACTTCGTCGCCGCACCGCAGTTCCGCTCGAAGAAGCCCGCCGTGCCCAGGATTTCGTCGAACTTCACCGCGTACTCCAGTTGCATCCGCCGCGTACCTGCCCGAGCCGTTCGGGACGACGCTGGAGACCGCGACCTTTCCCGGCTGAGGCGGATCACGTGGCGTCCTCGCCGAAGACGCGGCGGAACGCCTCGTCGTGCGGGACGCCGAGCGAAACGCTGTTGGCTTGGCTCTCCCGGTAGGCGGCCAGGGCCTCTGCCTCCCGAACCTCCAGGGCATCCGCGAGTGGGTTATTGGTCTCCGTCACGTCCGACACCGTGGCCCGCCCGCAGCAGGTGCACGCCCGTCCCGTAAAGCACCGCCGCCGAGCCGAAGCCCGGAAGTGCCGTCCACAGGGCGGGTGTTGACGTCAGCGGGGCCAGTACCGCCGCCGCCAGCGCCGACGTGCACATCGCCGCGCCCGTCACGTGGTACGCCCGGACCCCGAACAGGCGGGCCAGCGGGAAGAAGTGGATGCCCACCACCGCCGCGACGAACGCCGGGATCGCCTCCGTGTGGTCCGTGGACACCAGGACGCGGGCGATCGCGAAAATCGCCACCCACTCCGCCACGACCACCAGGGCGAACCGCACGCCCACCTTTTTCTTGCGGGCCGCCGTCGGCTCGCCCGTCGTCGGGGCGTCGGCCGCCCTGCGGCTCATACGGGAGCCCAGTACGGCGAAGGTGATCGAGACGACCACGCCGACCGCGAACACCGCCCGGCCAGCCGTGAGCGGCATGTCCGTGACGCCGCAGGCCAGCCAGCCCAGGCCGAAGAAGGCCATCACGCCGGCGCCGGTCGCGCGACCGCGCAGCTCGGCGCGGGATATGGGAGGTGTGTCGGTAGTGGTCATGTGCGCGTGTGTCCTTGGTTGTCCGAGTTGCGGGACGCCTGGAGCGCCGCCCGCAGGTGGCCGTGCGACTCCGCCAGCAGGTCCGCCGCCGTGGTGCCGTCGACCGCGCCGAGGATCGTGAGGATCGCGTTCTTCACCTCGCCGTCCGTCGCCGCCAGTGCCGCCTCGATTTCCTCGTCCGGCGCGCCCGTCGCCAGCGCGACGATGCGGCGGGAGCGGGCCCGCAGTTTCTCGTTGGACGCACGGACGTCGACCATCAGGTTTCCGTACGTCTTGCCGAGGCGGATCATCGTGATCGTCGAGATCATGTTGAGGACCAGCTTCTGCGCCGTACCGGCCTTCAACCGCGTTGATCCCGTGAGCAGTTCGGGGCCGACGACGATCTCCAGGCCGTGCTCGGCGGCAGCGGCGAGCGGGCTGTCCGCGTTGCAGGACAGGCCGATGGTGAGCGCGCCGAGTGCGCGCGCGTGCTCGACCGCGCCGACCGCGTACGGGGTGCGGCCCGACGCCGAGATGCCGACGACCGTGTCGTTCACGTCCGCCTTCAGCTCGTCCAGGTCCGAGGCCGCCAGTTCCTTGGAGTCCTCGGCGCCCTCGACGGACTTGACCATCGCGCCGGGGCCGCCCGCGATCAGGCCGACGACCTCCGACGGGTCGGTGTTGAAGGTGGGAGGGCACTCGCTGGCGTCCAGGATGCCCATGCGTCCGGCCGTGCCCGCGCCCGCGTAGATCAGCCTGCCGCCACGGGCCATCCGCTCGGCGGTGGCGTCGATGGCAGCGGCGATACGGGGGAGGTGCGCGGCGACGGCGGCCGGGACGGTCTGGTCCTCGCCGTTCATGACGCGGGCGATGTCCTCGGTGGAACGGCGGTCGATCTCGGCGAGTTCGGGGCGGAACGCCTCGGTGGTGAGGGTCGCGAGTTCGGCGCGGAGTTCGCCGTACGAGGAGGAGGCGTCAGTGGGCATGGAGGTCATGGAGAAGCGGCTCTTTCTGGCGAGCTGGCAGAAACCTGAGGAAGCCCCGTTGTGTGTGGTGCGGTTGTGCGTTGTGCGTTGTGCGCGGTCAGCGCGTACGCGGCGCGTGGCGGTGCGCCAGTGCCTCGTAGGACGCGGCGAGAGCGGGTGCGGCCGTCTCGTACGTCCGTTGTGCGACGCCTACGAACAGGCAGTCCACGACGAGGAGTTGACTTGTACGGCTGGACATCGCAGCCGGCCGCAGCTCGCTCTCGCGGGCCGTGGACGTGGTGAGGACGTGGTCCGCGTACTGCGACACCGTGCCGTCCGGGCGGCCGGTGATCGCGACCGTCGTCGCACCCCGGTCGAACGCGACGCGCAGTGGCTCGACGACATCCCCCGTGGAGCCGGAGTGCGTGATCGCGATGGCGACGTCGCCCGGCCGGAGCTGGACGGCGTTGGTGACGGCGAGGTGCGGATCGCTGTGCGCGTGGGCTATCAGGCCGATACGCAGGAGCTTCTGAGCGAGGTCCATGCCGACGAGACCGCTCGCGCCGACGCCGTAGATGTCGATACGGCGCGCGGCGGCGGCTGCGCTGACGACGGCGCCGAGCTGGACGGTGTCGAGTCCGGCCGCCGTGTCGGCGAGGGTCTGCTGCTCGTCGTAGGCCAGCTTGGCGACGACATCGGCTATCGGGTCGTCGACGGCGATGTCGGCGGTGACCGCCGGGGCCGCACCGGACTCCTGGTGGGCGGCGAGGCCGGCGAGGGCGAGACGCAGATCGCGGTAGCCGGGGTAGCCGAGGAGGCGGGCGGTCCTGACGACGGTGGCCTCGCTCGTACCCGTGAGTTCGGCGAGTCCGGTGACGGTGAGGGCGGCCGTGCCCGCGGGGTCGGCCGCCACGGCTTCGGCGACGCGCTGCATGGAACGCGTCATGGAGGGTGCGAGGGTGCGCACCTTAGCCGCGAGGGCGGCGGGGGCCGGAGGGGCGCCGCCGCTGTAAATTTCCTTCACGTCACTGGTCACAGGTGAAAGATAATTTCAGGGCGTGGGGGCGTCAAGACCGCAGGGGGCGCGAGGTGCCGGTGCTGCCCGTGCTGCCGGTCCTGTCGGTGCCTCGTACGACAATGGGGGCATGGAAGACATGAACCCTCTGGAACAGGCGCTGCACACCGCACGCGCCCTGGTCCTCGCCGATCTCGCGGCGGGTGACGTCGCGCGCGCCGAGGTCGTCTCACTGGTGGAGGACGCCGTGGCGCATCGGCGCTGGTGGGTGGAGCAGTGGCCGGAGGGGGTCGAGTACGTGGTCGGGCTGATCGCCCAGGACGTACAGGACGCCCTCCTGGAGACCCACGGGCGGTGGCCGCTCTGCCCCGTCTGCGGAGAGTCCCGCACGGAGCTGGCGGCCGAGGGCGGGCCGCACGCGCTGGAGGTGGAGCCCGAGTTGGGTGCCGATCCGCACTGGGTGTGTGGGAAGGCGGCGGTGGTGGTGGCTCCGGTGGGGTCGCTGGGCGCGGTTCTGGGGGCCGGGTGACATGGCCGTATACATCGATCCGCCGACGTGGCCGGGGCACGGGCGGATGTGGTCGCACCTGGTGAGCGATGTGTCGTACGAGGAACTGCACGCGTTCGCGTCGGGCATCGGGTGCCCGGCGCGGGCGTTCGAGCGGGACCACTACGACATACCGGCGCACCGCTACGGGGACGCGGTGCGCGCGGGCGCCGTGGAGGTCGGTTCGCGGGAGCTGGTGCGGAGGCTGACGGGGGCGGGGCTGCGGCGGCGGAAGCGGTGGGTCCCGGGCGGGTGACGCACGGATGAACTCTCCGTTCCTCGGGTCCGGTGCCCGTGATGCCAGTGGCTCGTCCAGCATCGTCGACCGGGCGATCGATGTGCCCGCTCGGTCAGCGGACTGGGCTCAGGGGGCGCGCGCCCGCGCGTGAGCTGCCGGCTCGGGAGCCGTTTTCACGCTTTTGGTCTCTATCTCCTTTATGTATGGATTTCTACCTTGTCAGAGGCACATCCCATCGGCCTCTATCGAGGAGGAACCATGCCGACCATGCGTACCCGCTTCACCACCGTCGCAGTGGCAACACTGCTTGTGGGCGCCAGTGCCGCGGTAGCCGCGCAGAGCGACACCGGCACGAGTGGCGCATCATCAGCGGTCACAGGAATCAGACATCTGCACACCCAGGTCAACCTGCCTGCCGGCGCCTGGACCGACACTCCCCTGGAGGTCACCCTCCCCAGACGCGGTACCTACGCACTCGACGCAGACGTCCGCGGGCGTCTCTCAGGTGTTCCCCCGATCAACACGTTCATCACCGCACGGCTGTGGAACGTCACGTCCGGCACAGCCGTGCCGGAGAGCGAGCGACTCGTCAACCAGATCATCGACCTCAACACGGGTGACGCGGAGACGGGCAGCAACCAGACCGCACCGATCAGCGAGCTGATCAAAGTGAAGAAGCCGACGAAGATCCGGCTCCAGGCCCAGCGGGTCGATGCCACGGGGACGGCGACAGTCGGCCAGATCTTCTCCGACGCCAACGGCTGGACCTCGCTCCGCTATGAGCGGGTCAGCAACTAGCGGAGTCCTAGCGGAGTCCTAACGGAGTGGTTCCTTCCGGAGAGATGTGTGGCCCTTGCCCCGGACCGTCCGGGGCAAGGGCCCCACGTCCGCCGGTACGCCGGGGCCGGCCGCCACCAGCCGCGTACGACCCGTGCGTTGGTGACGCATCGCCAGCGTCACCAACCCCACCGCCACCACCGTCATCGCCGCTCCCGCCCATGCCGTCGACGCGAAGCCCAGCCCCGCGTCGATCACCGTGCCGCCCAGCCACGGGCCCCCGGTGTTGCCCAGGTTGAACGCCGACGTCGCCGTCGCGCCCGCCAGGATCGGGGCCGCAGCCGCGACGTTGAACATCCGGGCGTTCAGCGCCGGGGCCGTGAAGAACGCCGAGAAGCCCAACAGCAGCGACAGCACCACCACCGCCACCGCGCTCGACGCGAGGAGCGCCAGCGCGGACAGGAACACCGTCGACGCCACGACCCCGCTCAGCAGCACGCCGAACAGGTGCGCGTCCGCCACCCGGCCGCCGGCCATCGTGCCGATCAGCGCGCCGACCCCGAACAGCGCGAGCACCGTCGGGACCCGGCCCTCGTCCAGACCCGCCACGTCCGTCAGCAGCGGAGCCAGATACGAGAACGCGCAGAACACACCGCCCGCCGCGAGTGCCGTGATCGCGATCGCGAGCCAGACCTGGCGGTCGCGGTAGATCAGCAACTCCCGCTTCAGGTCCGGCTTCCGCTCCGGCAGCGGGATACGCGGGATGAGTGTCGCGACGCCGACCAGCGCGATCGCCGACGCGGCGCCGACCGCCCAGAACGCGGAACGCCAGCCCAGATGCGTACCGAGGAACGCCCCGGCCGGTACGCCGAGCACGTTCGCTATCGACAGCCCGCCGATCATCACGGCCAGCGCGCGGGCGCGCGAGGTCTTCGGCACCATCGCGATGGCGACCGCCGCGCCGACCGCCCAGAAGCCCGCGCACGCGAAGGCGCTCACGACGCGCGAGACGAACAGCACCTCGTAGTTGGGCGCGAGCGCGCCCGCGACCTGGCCGAGGCCGAAGACGGAGATCAGCGCGATGAGCGTTGTACGGCGCGGCAGCCGCAGCGTCGCCACCGCCAGCAGCGGGGCGCCGACCACCATGCCGATCGCGAAGGCGGATATCAGCAGACCGGCCTGCGGGATGGTGACATCCATGTCGTCGGCGATCGGCGGCAGCAGCCCGGACAGCATGAATTCGCTGGTCCCGAGGGCGAAGACGGACAGCCCGAGTATGTACACGGCGAGGGGCATGCGGGCGCGGCTGGGCGCGACGGGAGCGGGGTCAGGCATGGCACATACAACCAACGGCCCCGGTTTCGCCATTCCTGCCTCCGGATGAGACTTCCGCCCAGCGGCTCAGAGGCTCAGCTCAGCGGTTCAGCCGCCGAGCGTCTCCAGCTCGGCGGTGAGATTCGCGCGGGCCCGCTCCTCCCAGGCCGCCGCACCGTGCGGGGTACGGAACAGCCTTTGCAGGTCGAGGAGTTGGCGCAGGACGGCCGCCCGGCCCGCGCGGAAGGCGTCGTCCGGGACGAAGCCGTACTCCTCCCGTACAGCGCGCGTGTACGCCTCGTACTCCTCCGGTTCGCCCGCGAGGACGGCGAGATCCGCGTCACACAGCACCTCGCCGTTCGTGTCGCCGGGGGCCGGGTCGTGGGTGACGGTGAGGCGGACGAGGCGGGCGACCTCCTCCGTACGGTCGGCCGGTACGCCCGCCTCGGTGAGCGCGCGTACCGCGAGGGCGGCGCTGCGCTCCTCGTTCTCGGAGCGGTCGGGGTGGTAGACGGCGTCGTGGAACCAGGCGGCGAGGCGGACGCACTCGGGGTCGGCGGCGTGCCGGGCGAGGGTGTCGATGTGGTCCAGGACGGCGAGGAGGTGATCGGTGGTGTGGTACCGGCGCTGGGGTTCGGCCCACCGGGACAGGAGTTCGTCGGCGTAGGGGAGGGGGTCGGGGGTGGTCTGCCCGTTCCGTACGGCGGTGAGGGTGCGCAGCCAGCGGCCACGCGGGGTGTCGTCTTCGGGGGCTTCCATGGAGGGAGAGCCTAGATGGCGCGGCGCGGCGGTCAGTTCCGCGTTGAACTGGGCGCCCGCCACCAGCGACAGGTTCGACAGCCACAGCCAGACGAGAAAGACGACGCTGCCGGCGAGCGAGCCGTAGAGCCTGCTGTACGTCCCCGAGTGGGCCGCGTACAGCGCGAATCCCGCCGACATCAGCAGCCACAGCAGCACCGCGAGCACCCCGCCTGGCAGCGCGCGCCGCAGATGACGGGTCTCGGGCGGGCCCGTACGGAAGACGATGAGGACCAGAACCGCCGCGAGCGCCAGCAACAACGGCCACTTCAGCCCGCTCCACACCACACTCGCCGTGCTCCCGACGCCCAGCAACGGACCGATCCGCTGGACCGCGTCGCCCGTCAGCACCAGCGTGAACGCGCTCGCGACGAGGAGCGCGAGCAGCGCGCACGCAGTGATCACGATGCGCGGGGCCTTGCGCCAGGGGGTGTGGTGGTCGACGGCGCCGTTCATGCGGTGCAGCGCCCGGCGGAAGACGCTGAGATAGCTGGAGGCGGACCAGAGCGCGCCGACCGTACCGAAGATCGCCAGCAGCCAGGCCCCGGTGCGGTGGTGCGTCATCGGGTTCAGCGCCTCTTCGATCAGCCGCCGGGACTGGGCCGGGACGAGCGCGGTGATCTCTCCGGCCAGCTCGTCGGACGCCTGGGAACCGGCGAGACCGATGGCGACCACGGTCACCAGGAGCGCCGGGATGATCGCCAGGACCGTGTAGTACGTGAGGGCGGCGGCCGAATCGGTGGCGTCGTCCCGCCACAGGGAGATCGGGGTGCGCCGGAGCGCGTGGGCGTAGTGGCGGGGCTCGCGCGGGACGTGCTTCTTGACGCGCGGTGGATGCGGGGGCCACCAGGTGTGTGCCGGGCGGGACTTGGGCACTCTGGTCTCCCCCTGGGGTGGGCGGCGGTCGAGCGGGGCAGCCGTCCTGTCGTGCTGCCTGCTCTTCAGAGTGCCCTGCGACGGGCCTCCGATGCTGCTCAGAGGCCCGTCGTGGGTGTGGTGTCGCGTGCGGTGCCAAGCAGGAGCCGGCCGCCGGGTCGCTCAGGTGGATGCCTTGAAGCTGCGGAGTCGTAGGGAGTTGCCGACGACGAAGACGGAGGAGAAGGCCATGGCGGCGCCGGCGATCATGGGGTTGAGGAGTCCTGC
>NZ_JBITIB010000021.1:0-8107 GCF_044458565.1 Streptomyces sp. NPDC050433
CCCGCCCCCCCGCCCCCCCCCCCCCCCCCGCCCCCGGGGCGGCCCCCCCCCCCCCGCGCCCGCCCCCCCCCCCCCCCCGCCCGGCGGCCCCCCCCCCCCCCCCCCCCCCCCCCCCCCCCCCCCCCCCCCCCCGCGGGGGGGGGCGGGGGGGGGGGGGGGGGGGGGGGGGGGGGGGGAGGAGCGGCGTTGTTGGGGCCGCAGGGGCCGTACGGCGGTGTGTGTGGTGTTGGTCGGGGTGTGGAGTTCGCCGGGGCCGTCCGGTGGTCGGGGTGTCCTCAGGCGCCGGACGGGCTGGCTGGGCGGCGGACGGGTTGGGGTAAGTCCCCGCCGGTGGTGGGTCCTCAAGCGGCGGATCGGCTCAGAGCTGCGATTTGGTTGGTGGAGGGTTCGGTCTCTTCAAGTGCCGACCGGCCCTGGGTGGCGCCGCGCGGGGCGCGCCCCGCGCGGCGCCCTGCCTTCGCGACGGCCTGGGAAATCGTTCGCCGCTGTGGCCGTGTCCTCAGGTGCCGCTCGGGCGCCTGAGGACACGGGTGCCCGTCACCTCCGTGGGCGGGGTGCCACCTCCACCGCTGCGCAGCGCCAGCGGAGGTCCGGGCCCTGTTCCAGGCGGAACGCCATCGCGCGGACCTGGTCGCCCGCCGCGATGCTTGCCCAGGCCTCGACCACTCCCGGACGGGGGTGGAAGCTTCGGCAGGTGCGGATCACCGGGGTGGTGTTGCGGGCGCGGAGTGGGGTCGTCGGGGCCAGGTGGACGAGTTGGTCGTACGCCTCGCCGATCGTCTGGCCCAGCATCGAGTGCACCGGCCGCAGGCCGCTGAGGACGGCGAGCAGCAGTTCCGCGAAGCGCTCGTGCGGCTGCTGCCAGGGCTGGCGGCGCTGGGAGACCACGCGGCCCGGCCTGCGTGGGTCGTGCCGGGCCGGTGGCCGGGTGGTGGCGGGCGTCCGGGTCGCCGCCCTGTCGTACGTCCTGCTGGTTTCCGTGCCGCTCACGCAGATCGCCCCCGTTCCGCAGGCCCGGCCGCATTCGCGTTACCGGGCGGTAACTTGTGTTGGGGATCTTCTACGGGTGATCCGCGGCCGTCGCAAGGACCGGATTCCGGGGCGGCGCGTGTGTCGGGTGTCACCTGTCCGAGTGGCCGGGCGGGCCGTACCAGGGCCGCAGGCATCACTCTGTGTATCCAGATGGACGGGAAACGGCTCCGCAGTGTCACCCCGACGAGGGACCGGCCGGATGTGCCGCACGTATCCTGGAACCGCTCTCCCGACTACGAAAGCGGTCATCGCATGCGCGTCTACGTCCCTCTGACCCTTCCCGGTCTCGCCGAGGCGCACAAGACGGGCGAGTTGGGTCCTGGGCCGCTGACCGCCTACGCGGTGACGCCCGGACTGCGTGAGTGGTATCTCTCCGACGACATCGAGGAGTTGGAGTACGCGGCCCTCAATCGCGCCGCCGCCGCCTCGCTCCGCCTCGTCGCCGGTGACCCGTCCGCCGCGCGGCGCCGGGTCGTGGTCGCCGTCGACGTACCGGACAAGGACGCCGCCGCCGACCCCGACCGCGGGGTGGACTCCGCCGGGCTCGGCGAGGTGCGGATCGCCGAGGCCGTGTCGCTGGCCCGCGCCGCCGCCGTGCACGTCGACGCGGACGACGCCGAGGGCGACGTGTCCGCCGCCGCCGCCGCGCTGGGCGGCGCCGACCACGGCGACGACGACGCGCAGTTCACGGTGGACGGCGCCGAGGACCACGACCTGCTCTGGTTCGGGGTCCAGGAGATTCCGGGCATCGTGGCGTAACGTTCCGCGGCGCGATTGTCAGACCCGGCCGGTAACGTCTTCGGCATGGGGACGCACGACACACATCTGGTCTGGGACTGGAACGGCACACTGCTCGACGACTTCAGCGCGGTCATCGGGGCGACCAACGCCGCCTTCGCGGAGATCGGTCTTGAGCCGATCACGCCGGAGCGGTATCGGGATCTGTACTGCATGCCGATCCCGGTCTTCTACGAGCGCGTGATGGGCCGCCTCCCCACAGACGCCGAATGGCCGGTCATGGACGAGACCTTCCACCGGCACTACGTGGAGCGTCGTGTCGCGTGCGCGCTGACCGAGGGGGTCGAGGAGCTGCTGACGCAGTGGACGCTGGCCGGCCGCAGCCAGTCGCTCCTCAGCATGTACGAGCACGACCAACTGGTGCCCGTGGTGCGGGACTACGGGATCCATCAGCACTTCGTCCGGGTCGACGGGCGGACAGGTCCGTCCGGCGGCACGAAGGCCGTGCACATGGAGCGCCATCTGGCCGCGCTCGCCAAGGAGGGCCGGATAGCCCCCGCGCACACGGTGGTGATCGGTGACGCGGTCGACGACGCCCTGGCCGCCGCCCATGTGGGCGCCCGCGCGGTGCTCTACACCGGCGGATCGCACAGCCGCAAGAGCCTGGAGACGGCGGGCGTCCCCGTCGTTGACAGCCTCGCCGAGGCCGTCGACCTCGCACAGGGCATCGCGCGCTGACCGCCGAGACCGCCGCCGTCCTCACCCCGCCCCCGTAACCGGCCACTTGTCACTGGCCGGACCGGCAAATTTCACTCCCTTCTTTTGAGCAGATGGCTCATGACGGGGTTGGGGTACGGCGAGATAGCCTGGGGCCGTGATCAGTGCGATATGCCGCGGGAGCAGCGAAGCTCCCGGCCCGATCCCGGAGTGCCACAGCGCCCCGGGCCTCGCTGATCTTCACACTCCGGCGCGGCCGTCAAGTTTGGCCAATTACGTCCCGGACATCTCTCATCGCGGCATAGCGTCGACTCAGACCGGACAGCCCGCGTCGTGGCGTTGTGTCGCTTCTTTCATCGACGTCACGCAACGGCGCGCGACAGGAGCCAGAGGACATGCAGACCAAGCTGGACGAAGCCAAGGCCGAGCTGCTCGCACGGGCGGCCCGGGTCGCTGAGAACAGCCCAGCCGGGGGGGCTGGGGGTCTGGGGGGCACCTCCCGGAACAACTCGGCCGCGACGGCGGCCGGCGACGAGACGCAGGACGAGACGTACGACGAGAAGCACCCAAACCACGAGGCGCTGCTCGCGTTTCTCCACAGGTACTACCTGCACACCGCCCCGGACGATCTCGCCGACCGCGATCCGGTCGACATCTACGGCGCGGCGCTCTCCCACTACCGGCTGGCGGAGGACCGTCCGCAGGGCACGGCCAATGTGCGCGTACACACGCCGTCCGTCGAGGAGAACGGCTGGACCTGCACCCACACGGTCGTCGAGGTGGTCACCGACGACATGCCGTTCCTGGTCGACTCGGTCACCAACGAGCTCACCCGGCAGAACCGCGGCATCCACGCCGTCATCCACCCGCAGATCCTGGTGCGCCGCGATGTCACCGGCCGGCTCATCGAGGTCCTCTCCGAAGGCCGCGGCGACGGCGCCGAGCAGACGCACGACACCGTGATCGAGTCCTGGATCCACGTCGAGATCGACCGCGAGACCGACCGCTCCGACCTCAAGGACATCACCTCCAACCTGCTGCGTGTCCTGTCCGACGCCCGCGAGGCCGTCGAGGACTGGGACAAGATGCGCGAGTCCGCGCTGCGCATCGCCGACGAACTGCCCGGCGAGCCGACCGCCGACGACCTGCGCGACCAGGAGGTCGAGGAGGCGCGCGAGCTGTTGCGCTGGCTCGCCGACAACCACTTCACCTTCCTCGGCTACCGCGAGTACGAGCTGACGGGCGACGACGCCCTGACCGCCGTCCCCGGCACCGGCCTCGGCATCCTGCGCTCCGACCCGCAGCACGCCGACGACGAGGCCCACCCGGTGAGCCCGTCGTTCAACCGGCTCCCGGCCGACGCGCGCGCCAAGGCCCGCGAGCACAAGCTGCTCATCCTCACGAAGGCCAACAGCCGCGCCACCGTGCACCGTCCGAGCTATCTCGACTACGTCGGGGTGAAGAAGTTCGACGACAAGGGCAATGTCGTCGGCGAGCGCCGCTTCCTGGGCCTCTTCTCCTCGGCCGCGTACACCGAGTCCGTACGCCGTGTCCCCGTCGTACGCCGCAAGGTCGCCGAGGTCCTGGCGGGCGCCGGCTTCTCGCCGAACAGCCACGACGGCCGCGACCTGATGCAGATCCTGGAGACGTACCCGCGCGACGAGCTTTTCCAGACGCCCGTCGACCAGCTGCGCTCCATCGTCACCAGCGTCCTGTACCTCCAGGAGCGGCGCCGGCTGCGCCTGTACCTGCGCCAGGACGAGTACGGGCGCTACTACTCCGCCCTCATCTACCTGCCGCGCGACCGCTACACCACCGGCGTCCGGCTGCGGCTGATCGACATCCTCAAGGAGGAGCTGGGCGGCACCAGCGTCGACTTCACCGCCTGGAACACCGAATCGATTCTCTCCCGGCTCCACTTCGTCGTACGCGTCCCGCAGGGCACCCAGCTGGCCGGGCTCACCGACGCGGACGTCGACCGCATCGAGGCGCGGCTCGTCGAGGCCGCCCGCTCCTGGGCCGACGGCTTCGGTGAGGCACTCAACGCCGAGCTGGGCGAGGAGCGCGCCGCCGAGCTGCTGCGCCGCTACGGCAACGCCTTCCCCGAGGGTTACAAGGCCGACCACTCGCCGCGTTCCGCCGTCGCCGACCTCGTACGCGTCGAAGAACTGAGCCGCGAGGAGAAGGACTTCGCGCTCTCCCTCTACGAGCCGGTCGGCGCCGGCCCCGGCGAGCGCCGTTTCAAGATCTACCGCACGGGTGAGCAGGTCTCCCTCTCCGCCGTCCTGCCGGTGCTCCAGCAGCTCGGCGTCGAGGTCGTGGACGAGCGGCCGTACGAGCTGCGCTGCCCGGACCGCGCGCACGCCTGGATCTACGACTTCGGCCTGCGCATGCCGCGCGGCGAGAACGGCCAGACCAAGGACGACCATCTCGCCGAGGACGCCCGCGAGCGCTTCCAGGACGCCTTCGCGGCCGTCTGGACGGGCGAGGCGGAGAACGACGGCTTCAACTCCCTCGTCCTGCGCGCCGGGCTCAACTGGCGCGAGGCGATGGTGCTGCGCGCCTACGCGAAGTATCTGCGCCAGGCCGGGGCAACCTTCAGCCAGGACTACATGGAGGACACCCTCCGTAACAACGTTCACACCACCCGGCTGCTGGTCTCCCTCTTCGAGGCCCGGATGGCGCCCCACCGCCAGCGGGCCGGCACGGAGCTGATCGAAGGACTCCTCGAAGAGCTGACCGGCGCGCTCGACCAGGTCGCCAGCCTCGACGAGGACCGCATCCTGCGCTCGTTCCTCACCCTCATCAAGGCCACGCTGCGGACGAACTTCTTCCAGAGTGCGAGCAAGGGCCAGGAGGGGAAGGGCGGTACGGGCCGGCAGGGCGCGGTCGAGAAGCACCACAGCTATGTGTCGATGAAGTTCGACCCGCAGGCCATCCCCGACCTGCCCGCGCCCCGCCCCGCGTACGAGATCTGGGTCTACTCGCCACGGGTCGAGGGTGTGCACCTGCGCTTCGGCAAGGTCGCCCGCGGCGGTCTGCGCTGGTCCGACCGGCGCGAGGACTTCCGTACGGAGATCCTGGGCCTGGTCAAGGCGCAGATGGTCAAGAACACGGTGATCGTGCCCGTCGGCGCCAAGGGCGGCTTCGTCGCCAAACACCTGCCCGACCCGGCCGTCGACCGCGACGCCTGGCTCGCCGAAGGCATCGCCTCCTACAAGACGTTCATCTCCGCCCTGCTCGACATCACCGACAACATGGTGGCCGGCGAGGTCGTGCCCCCGTCCGACGTGGTGCGGCACGACGAGGACGACACGTATCTGGTCGTCGCCGCCGACAAGGGCACCGCCAGCTTCTCGGACATCGCCAACGAGGTCGCGATCGCCTACGACTTCTGGCTCGGCGACGCCTTCGCCTCCGGCGGCTCCGCCGGTTACGACCACAAGGGCATGGGCATCACGGCGCGCGGCGCCTGGGAGTCCGTCGAGCGGCACTTCCGCGAACTGGGCCACGACACCCAGACCGAGGACTTCACCGTCGCCGGAGTCGGCGACATGTCCGGTGACGTCTTCGGCAACGGCATGCTGCTCTCCGAGCACATCCGGCTGGTCGCCGCCTTCGACCACCGGCACATCTTCATCGACCCGAATCCGGACGCGGCCACCTCGTTCGCCGAGCGCCGCCGTCTCTTCGAGCTGCCGCGCAGCTCCTGGGCCGACTACGACAAGTCGCTGCTGTCCCAGGGCGGCGGGATCCACCCCCGCAGCGCCAAGTCGATCCCGGTCAACGCGCATGTGCGCCAGGCACTGGGGATCGAGGCGGGCGTGGCCAAGCTGACGCCGGCCGATCTGATGCGGGCGATCCTCAAGGCCCCGGTCGACCTGATGTGGAACGGCGGCATCGGTACGTACATCAAGTCGTCCGCCGAGTCGAACGCGGACGTGGGCGACAAGGCCAACGACGCCATCCGCATCAACGGCGAGGACCTGCGGGCCAAGGTCGTCGGCGAGGGCGGAAACCTCGGCGCGACCCAGCTCGGCCGCATCGAGTTCGCGCGCCGCGGTGCGGACGGCAAGGGCGGCAAGATCAACACCGACGCCATCGACAACAGCGCCGGTGTGGACACCTCCGACCACGAGGTGAACATCAAGATCCTGCTCAACGGCCTCGTCACGGACGGCGACATGACCGTCAAGCAGCGCAACAAGCTGCTGGCCGCCATGACCGACGAGATCGGCAAGCTCGTTCTGCGCAACAACTACGCGCAGAACGTCGCGCTCGCCAACGCGGTCCTCCAGGCCCCGTCCCTGCTCCACGCCCACCAGCGGTTCATGCGCCGTCTGGAGGCCGACGGCAACCTCGACAGGGCGCTCGAATTCCTGCCGAACGACCGCCAGGTCCGGGAACTGCTCAACGCGGGCAGAGGACTCTCCCAGCCCGAACTCGCCGTCCTGCTCGCGTACACCAAGATCACCGTCGCCGACGAGCTGATCTCCACCGAGCTGCCCGACGACCCGTATCTGCGCAAGCTGCTGTACGCGTACTTCCCCGCCCAGCTCCGCGAGAAGTTCTCCGAGCAGATCGACGGGCACGCGCTGCGCCGCGAGATCATCACCACGGTGCTCGTCAACGACACCGTGAACGCGGGAGGTTCGACCTTCCTGCACCGGCTGCGCGAGGAGACCGGGGCGTCGATCGAGGAGATCGTACGAGCGCAGACAGCCGCCCGCGAGATCTTCGGACTCGGCCCGGTCTGGGACGCGGTCGAGGCGCTGGACAACAGTGTCGCCGCCGACGTCCAGACCCGGATCAGGCTCCACTCGCGGCGACTGGTCGAGCGCGGCACCCGCTGGCTGCTCGGCAACAGGCCGCAGCCGGTGGAGATCGCCGGGACGGTCGAGTTCTTCGCCGACGGCGTCGAGCAGGTGTGGCAGCAGCTGCCGAAACTGCTGCGCGGCGCCGATCTGGAGTGGTACCAGAACATCGTGGAGGAGCTGACCGCGGCGGGTGTGCCCGACGTGCTGGCGCTGCGGGTCGCCGGATTCTCCGCGGCGTTCCCGACGCTCGACATCGTGCAGATCGCCGACCGCACGGGCAAGGACCCGCTGGACGTCGCCGATGTGTACTACGACCTCGGTGACCGGCTGCGGATCACACAGCTGATGGACCGGATCATCGAGCTGCCGAGGGCCGACCGCTGGCAGTCCATGGCCCGCGCGTCGATCCGCGAGGACCTGTACGCGGCGCACGCCGCCCTGACGTCGGACGTGCTGTCCGTCGGCAACGGCACGTCGACGCCGGAGGAGCGCTTCAAGGCGTGGGAGCAGAAGAACACGGCGATTCTCTCGCGTTCACGCACCACGCTGGAGGAGATCCAGGGCTCGGACTCCTTCGACCTGGCGAATCTGTCCGTCGCGATGCGGACGATGCGCACGCTGCTGCGGACGCACGCGTAGGCCGGTCGTCCCGGCGGGACCCGGTCCCGCCGGGACCTGTCCGCAGTCGCCGGGGGGGGGGGGGGGGGGGGCGCCCCCCCCCGGGGGGGGGGCCCCCCCCCCCCCCCCCGGCTCCTCAACGAACTCATCGGTGAATTCTGCGTGAAGGTACCTGAGTTCAACCG
>NZ_JBITIB010000021.1:8115-151874 GCF_044458565.1 Streptomyces sp. NPDC050433
GCCGGGCGCGTGGCGTGCGTGGCGCGGGTGGCGGGGGCCGCCCGGGTGGGCGGGGGGGCGCGGGGGCCCCGGGCCCCGGGGGCCCGGGGCCCCGGGGGGGGGGGGGCCCCCGCCCCCCCCCCCCCGGCGATTTGAGGACCCGCCGCGGCGTCAGCGTTCGCGTTTCTTCGGAGCGCCGGTGGACTCCTCGTACGCCGCCACGACCTCCGCCGCCGGACCGTCCATCCGCAGCGTCCCCGACTCCAGCCAGATCGCCCGGTCGCAGGTCTCGGTGATCGTCCTGTTGCTGTGGCTGACCAGGAAGACCGTGCCCGCCTCCTCGCGCAGCTCGGCGATGCGCTCCTTGCTGCGCTGCTGGAAGCGCGCGTCACCCGTGGACAGCGCCTCGTCGATGAGCAGTACGTCATGGGTCCTGGCCGCCGCGATCGAGAAGCGGAGCCGCGCGCCCATGCCGGAGGAGTAGGTGCGCATGGGCAGCGTGATGAAGTCGCCCTTCTCGTTGATCCCGGAGAACTCGACGATGTCGGCGTAACGGCTCTTGACCTGCGCGCGTGTCATGCCCATCGCGAGCCCGCCGAGTATCACGTTCCGCTCGCCGGTCAGATCGCTCATCAGCGCCGCGTTCACACCGAGGAGCGAGGGCTGGCCCCGTGTGTAGACCTTGCCCTGGCTCGGCGGCAGCAGCCCGGCGACCGCCTTGAGCAGCGTCGACTTCCCCGAGCCGTTGGAGCCGATGAGACCGATGGCCTCGCCCTTGTACGCGACGAAGCTCACGCCCCGTACGGCGTGCACCTCGCGCGCTCCGGGGGTCCGCCGGCGCGAGACGATCCGGCTGAGCGCCGAGGTGGCGCTGCCCTTGCCGCCCTTGGTGCCGTGCACCTGGTAGGTGATGTGAACGCCGTCCACGACAACGGTGGGAACACGCTCGGTCCCGGTCTGAGCCTCAGTCTCAGTGCTGGTCTCAGCCACGGCCGTACCTCTCCTCCGCCTGCCAGAAGAACAGGAATCCGCCGACCCCGACGAGCACCGCCCAGCCGGTCGCGACCAGCCAGACGTGGGGCGGGAGTTGACCGGCGGTGAAGCTGTCGATGAGCGCGAAGCGCATCAGGTCGATGTAGACGGCCGCCGGATTGCATTCGAGCGCCAGCCGCACCAGCCCCGGTATGTCCTCGTCCTTGAAGACCCTGTCCAGGCTCCACATCACGCCGGACGCGTACATCCAGGTGCGCAGCAGGAACGGCATCAGCTGTGCGATGTCGGGCGTCGCCGCTGTCAGCCTCGCGAAGATCATCGCGAGTCCGGTGTTGAACACGGTCTGGAGCGCGAGGGCGGGCACGGCCAGCAGCCAGGCGGGCCTCGGGTACTGCCCGAAGACCGCCAGGATCACGGACAGCGCGCCCAGGGAGAAGAGCAGCTGCTGCACCTGCTGGAGGGCGAGGGCGAGCGGCAACGAGGCGCGCGGGAAGTGCAGGGCGCGGACGAGCCCGAGGTTGCCGGAGACGGCGCGGGTCCCGGCGGTGACGGTGCCGGCGGTGAACGTCCAGATGAAGACGCCGGTGACCAGGAACGGTACGTAGTCGGGCACCCCGTCCTTGGTGTTGAGCAGGAGGCCGAAGATGAAGTAGTAGACCGTCGCGTTGAGCAGCGGCGTCATGATCTGCCAGAGCTGGCCGAGCTTCGCCTGGCTGTACTGCGAGGTGAGCCGGGCGGTGGCGAAGGCGGTGACGAAGTGGCGGCGCCTGTGCAGGGTGCGCACATACGCGGGGAGCGAGGGCCGGGCGCCGCTCTCGGTCAGGCCGTGCCGGGCGGCGAAGGCGCGCAGGTCCAGGTCAGGGTCCTGCGGCAGGTGTTTCGGCCGGGTGGGGGATGCGGTCGTCTGGCTCATGTGGGTCGCTTTCGACGAGGGACATCGACCGGAGGCGAACAGAGGCTCGGCGACGGAACGGGACCGTTTCGTCGTAACGACGAGGTTAGAACGAGAAGACGTCGCAACGCAACCGTTTCGTCGTGACGTGCATGACGCTATGCTCGTCGCCATGCCCACGGACCCCCGCCTCTCACGCCGCGCCCCAGCGGGAGCCGCCGTGCTCCGTGAGGACGTGACCGACGCCATCCGCTCCGCCGTCTTCGAGGAACTGGCCGCCGTCGGCTTCGCGCGGATGTCCATCGAGGGCATCGCCCGCCGCGCCGGTGTCGGCAAGACCGCCGTCTACCGGCGCTGGAAGTCGAAACTGGCGCTGGTGCTCGACCTGGTCTCCGCCGTCGCCGCCCAGGGGCTGCCCGTCCCCGCGACCGGTTCGCTGTACGGAGACGTACGCGCCCTGCTCGAAGTGGCCTCGCACGCCCTGCGCCACCCGCTGGCCTCCCGCGTCATCCCCGACCTGCTCGTGGAGGCGGCCCGGCACCCGGAGATCTCCGAGGCGATCAAGTCGGCCCTGCTGGACAAGGAGCAGGGCATCGCGGCCGTCGTCGTACGCGAGGCGGTCGCCCGCGGCGAACTGCCCGAGGGCACCGACCCCGACCGGGCGCTCGACCTCATCGCGGGCCCGCTCTACTGGCGTCTGGTCGTCGTACGCGGCGACCTGCCCGCCGGCTATCTCGACGACCTCGCCGCCACGGCGGTCACCGCGCTGACCCGCGACCGCACGGCCTGAGCGCCACTCCCACCCGGTGGGCGTTCACTCGTCGCGCGAGCCGCCGAACGGGTGACATGGACCCGGCCTCCGTAGCCCTGGTGGATGAACCTTCGTTGCCCGGTGGGGTGGGCCAGGGCAGGTCCCTCCGCGAAGACGTGCACGGAGACGTGCGCGGAGACGAGCCGAAGGACGGGCCCCATGAGTGTCGCTTCCACACCAGATCCCCGGCGGCACCGGGGACAGGCGCCCGCGGGCGCCGCCCAGGGGCGCGGCCGGGGCCGGGTCGTCATGCTCGTCGACAACGCCGTCAACGGCGACTCCCGTGTGCAGAAGGCCGCCCGCTCCATGGCCGACGCCGGCTGGGACGTGGTGCTGCTCGGCCAGTCCCCGGACCGTGACCGGCACCGCTGGACCATCGGCGACGCCGAAGTCCGGCTGGTCCCGGTCGTGATGACCCTCGCCAAACGCCGCAGGGACTACCGAAGAGTCGTCCTGCCCCGTCTCTTCGCCTACCGGCGCGGCGGCATCGCCCACCACCGCAAACAGTGGGTCAAGGCCTGGCGCGCCGATCTGCTGGCCCGCAGGTCCGTCGAGGGCCGGCGGTTCCTGATCAGGCGTACGGCGGCCCGCGTCCTGGCCCGCTGGGTCGGCTTCCGGCACCGCCAACTCGCCCTGGTGGAGGGCAGACGCAACCCGGACTCGCTGCCCGAGCGGCTCCGTACGGCCATGTGGCGCGCCCTGCTCGGCGACCGCTGCTGGCGCAGGCTCGAACCGTACCTGTGGGACTACGAGTTCGCCTTCGGCCCCGTCGTCGACGCCCTCGAACCCGATCTCATCCACGCCAACGACTTCCGGATGATCGGCGTCGGCGCCCGTGCCGTGCACCGGGCGCGGGGCAGGGGCCGGAGCGTGAAGCTGGTCTGGGACGCGCACGAGTATCTGCCGGGCATCAAACCCCGGGCCGGCTACCGGCGTTGGCTGCCCGCCCATGTCGCGCACGAGCGGGAGTACGGGCGGTACGCGGACGCCGTGGTCACCGTCTCCCGGACGCTGGCCGAACTGCTGCACAAGGAGCACCGGTTGCCCCGGCTGCCCGCCGTCGTCCTCAATGCCCCGGACGGCGGCCCGCCGGCCGACCGCGCGCACGAACCCGTCCCGGATCTACGGGAGTTGTGCGGGATCGACGACGCCACACCGCTGCTCGTCTACAGCGGCGCCCTCGCCCCGCAGCGCGGGCTCGCCACACTCATCGAGTCGCTGCCCCAACTGCCGGGCGCGCACGCGGCGCTGGTCGTCCCCGCGCCCGAGGGGTGGGTCGTGCGCAAGGTGCTCGACCACGCGGCCGACCTCGGGGTCGCCGACCGCGTGCACCCGCTGCCGTACGTCCCACACTGGCAGATCGTGCCCTTCCTGGCCGCCGCCGACATCGGCGTCATCCCGATCCACCACTGGCCGAACCATGAACTCGCCCTGATCACCAAGTTCATGGAGTACGCGCACGCCCGGCTGCCCATCGTCGTCAGCGACGTGCGCACCATGGCGGAGAAGGTGCGCGAGACCGGGCAGGGCGAGGTGTTCCGCGCGGAGGACACGGCCGACTTCGTACGGGCGGTGCGCGCCGTGCTGGACGATCCCGCCGCCTACCGCCGGGCGTACGAGCGCCCCGGCCTGCTGGAGGAGTGGACCTGGGAGGCGCAGGCCGATGTCCTCGACGGCGTCTACCGGGGGCTGTTGGCGGCTCCGGCGGAGGCGACCACCGCCGCGCCGCTCCCCCTGGGGGAACCCGCCTCCGACGAGGACCCGGAGCGGGGCGACCCGGCGGGCGTCACGGCGACCTGACCCGCCGGGCACGGGCTCGCGCACGTGACCATACGGCCGTACGGGCGTTGATGTCCTCGAACGCCGGGAGACGTCACCGGCGTCGGGGGAGCGCCGCACCCAACGAGCCGGATGGAAAGTGAGTCACCGTGCACAGGTCCGCGTACGAGCAGATGGAGCTCTGCGTCAAGGAGTACATGCCCGCGTCCGGCCGCCACCGGGTGGTCGACCTCGGCTCACGCATCTCGCCCAAGCAGTCCCTCACCCACCGCGGTCTGCTCGACGGGCGCGATGTCGAGTACATCGGCGTCGACGTGCTCGACGGCCCGAACGTCGACATCGTGATGCGCAGGCCGTACCGCATTCCCGTACGGTCCCGGAGTGCCGACTTCGTGATCTCGGGCCAGGCGTTCGAGCACATCCCGTTCTTCTGGGCGTCGATGATGGAGATCGCCCGCGTCCTGCGGCCCGGCGGCCTGGCGTTCGTCACCGCGCCCTCGCGCGGCCATGTGCACGACGCGCAGGACTGCTGGCGGTACTACCCCGACGGATTCCGCGCCATGGCCGCCTTCACCGGGCTCGAACTGGCCGAGGCCTACACGGACTTCCCGCCGATGCGGGGCATCCGCTTCGACTACGCCGCCATCGACGGCAAGCGCGCCTACTGGGGCGACTCGGTCGGCGTGTTCCGCAGGCCGCGCCGGCCGAGGCGGCGGCTGTGGGAGTACGCGGTACGTGAACTGACCGTCCGTTACGCCAACCGTGTCGGCGGCGTCGACGGCATTCCGCTGCCGGAGCCGGTCGCGGGGCGCGACCGGTGCGGGCGGGGGACCCCAGCGGCGCCGGCCGCGCCCGCTGCCCCCGTCGTACCTGCTCCCTCCCCGGAGACGCAGCCCGTACCCGCGCAGCCCGTAACAGCTGAGATGCACACGAAAGAGGCATAAAACAGCAGGAGTTGACGAAAGATGACATCGGTGGAGTTCTCCGCGTACCGTCCGTCGGCATGGCATGGCGAAGCGCAGTGAACGGCGTACTCGAAAAGCTCACCGGATATCAGCTGAGGCGGATCCCGATCCCCGCCCCGCGGTCGGCGACGCCGGAGCCCCCGGCCGTAGCGGCGCCGGAACCGCGGGCCGCGGAGCCGACACCCAAGCCCAAGCCGAAACCGAAGCCGGCGGCGCTCCCCGCCGACTACGACGACGAGGCGAAGGAGATCATCCGCGCGGTCAAGCCGTACACGATGACCTCCCCGGAACGGCTGAACGCCTTCATCCTCGCCACCCGCCATGTCGTACGGCACAACATCCCCGGTGACATCGTCGAGTGCGGAGTCTGGCGCGGCGGCTCGATGCAGGCCTGCGCCAAGACCCTGCTCTCGCTCGGCGAGACCGACCGTGGCCTGCACCTCTTCGACACCTTCGAGGGCATGCCGCCGCCCACCGCCGAGGACCTGCGGCGCGACGGCAAGTCCGCCGAGCAGCTGCTCGCGGCGCAGGGCAAGGACCGGCCGATCTGGGCGATCGCCTCGCTGGAGGACGTACAGGCGGGCTTCGAGCAGGTGCCGTACCCCGGCGAGCGGGTGCACTACGTGCAGGGCATGGTCGAGGACACCGTGCCGCAGCAGGCGCCGGAGCAGATCTCCATCCTGCGCCTGGACACCGACTGGTACGCCTCCACCAAGCATGAACTGGAGTTTCTCTACCCCCGGTTGGTGAGCGGCGGTGTGCTGCTCATCGACGACTACGGCTACTGGCAGGGCTCCCGCCAGGCCGTGGACGAGTTCCTGGAGAAGACCGGCGAACGGCTGCTCATGCTGCGCATGGACGAGGGCCGGATCGCGGTCAAGCCCTGAATCCACCGCCGTTCGGAACGTCCGGAAGGACCGTGCACCGCGCATGCCCCCCCGTCTCACCGTCGTCGTGCCCATCTACAACGTGGAGGACTATCTCGACGACTGCCTACGCTCACTGGCCGGACAGACCCTGGCCGACTCCGAGATCGTCATGGTGAACGACGGTTCAACGGACGGGAGCGCACGGATCGCGAGACGGTTCGCCGAACGGGACGAACGGTTCCGGCTGGTCGAGCAGGAGAACGCCGGGCTCGGCGCGGCGCGCAATACCGGAGTCCGGTACGCGCGGGGGCAGTTCCTCACCTTCGTCGACAGCGACGACGTCGTTCCGGAGGACGCGTACGAGCGGATGCTCGCGGCGCTCGACGCGTCGGGCTCCGACTTCGCGACCGGCAATGTGCTCAGGCTCGGTCCCGGCGGGACCCTCACGCAGGCGCCGATGTTCCGCAAGCCGATGGCGACGGAGCGCTCCGGGACCCGGATCACCCGCGACTGGGTGCTGCTCGGGGACCGGATCGCCTGCAACAAGGTCTTCCGGAAGTCCTTCTGGGACCGGCACTCCTTCACCTTTCCGTCCGGGGTGCTGTACGAGGACATCGCCGTCGTACTACCCGCGTACTTCCTGGCGGGCGGCGTGGACGTGCTGTCCGGCCCCGTCTACCACTGGCGGACCAGACACGGCTCGATCACCGCGAGGCGCGCCGTACCGAAGGGGATCCGGGACCGGGTCACGGCCGTGACGTCGGTCAGCGACTTCCTCGCCGAGCGGCGTCGCGCGGGTGGTGACAGCGACATCGACTGGGGCGACGCCAGGAGCCGTTACCACCAGCACGTCCTCTCCGGCGATCTCTGGCTGTTCATCGAGGCGCTGCCCGACGGCGACGCCGACTACCACGCCGCGTTCCTCGACCACGCCAACACCTTCGCCGCGACGGTCGACCGTGGTGTCTTCGACGCCCTGCCGCTGCATCTGCGCGTCAAGTGGCATCTGATCCGCGAGCGCCGAATGCCCGAACTCCTCGCCCTGCTGGCCCACGAGAAGGCCGACCCCGGCGCCTTCGGTGTCCGTGGACTGCGCAGGTCCCGCGCCGAGTACCCGGTGCTCACCGGCGGTCTGCCCCGGACCGTCGTCACCCTCAAGCCCAAGGAACTGCCGGTGACCTCGCATCTCACCGAGGCCGTATGGCGCGACGGGCGACTGCACCTCAAGGGCTACGCGTACGTACGCAACGTGCCGGCCGACGCGCGCCGCAAGTCCGTCAAGGCGGCCTGGCTGCGCGCCGGAAAGCGGCGGGTGCTGCCGCTGCGGACGCGCACCGTACGGATCCCGGCGGCGACGTACGAGTCCAAGCAGGGCCTGCACATGTACGACTGGGCCGGGTTCGAGACCGTGGTGGACCCGCGCCGACTGGTGAAGGGGAGCGGCCCCAACTCGCCGCGCGCCGTCTGGAAGTTGGAGATGGGAGTGTTCGGGGCGGGACGGCTGCGGCGGGCGCCGTTGCGGCTGACGGGTTCGGCCGCGGCACCGGCCGTGCCCGCCGTGCACTACGTGGACGACACCGCGCGCGTCGTTCCCACGCTCTCCGGCAACAAGCTCGAACTGCGCGTCGAGCCCGTACACGCCCTGCTCACCGGCCACTTGGCCGAGGATGGCGCCGTACGGATCGAGGGTCTGCTCCACGCCACCGGCGGTTCCACGGCCGGCCCGCCGAGCGCGCTGGCCGTGCAGAACTGGTACACGAAGGATGTCCACGAGGTCCCGCTGCGGCTCGTGGACGGCGCGTTCAGTGCCGACGTCCCGCTGGCCGTCTTCGGCGATGCCACGGCGCACCGTCGGTCCGCCGTGCCGTGGGGCGTCCATCTCGTACGGGCCAACGGCAGCCGCTTCGCCGTGGCGGCCCGTGGTGAGGTCAGGCCCGGACACTACGGTGTGGGCGACGGCCGCGAGGTGTACGTCACCGCCAACGCGGCGGGCGATCTGGTCCTCAGCGACCAGACCGAGCGGCCGGTGGTCGACGCGGTCGACTGGACGGCGGACGGCGAGCTGATCCTGGAGGGCTACCAGGGCTACCAGGGCTACCAGGGCTACCAGGGCTACCAGGGCTACCAGGGCAGCCAGGGCCGCCGGGGCAGCCAACCCGCTCTCCGGGCAGCCGAGTTGGTGTTGCAGCACACCGGCCACCGCGAGGAGAACGTCTTCCCGATCGACACGCTCCAAGGCGGCCGGTTCCGTACGACCCTGCTGCCCGCCGCCGTCGAAGGCCTGCACGGCATCCGCCAACTCGCCGAAGGCCGCTGGCTGTTGTACGTCCGCGAGCCGGGTGAGACCGACCCGGAGCGCTACACCGCCCTACGGCTCCAGCCCTCGCGGCACCAGACACTGCCGCTCGTACGGAGCCTGGACGGACGCGAGTTCACGCTCGACCGGCACCACCAGGACATGCTCCAGCTGCACTCCGGATCCGTACTCCCGGAGCAGGACCGCGGCGCCTACCGGCAACAGCGACTGCGCCGCGTCTACGCCGACACCCGCGCGGCCGGGCCGCTGCGCGACGCCGTGCTCTACAGCAGCTTCGACGGCAGGCAGTTCTCCGACTCGCCGCGCGCCGTGTACGAGGAACTGGTGTGCAGGCGGGCCCCCGTGGAGCATCTGTGGGTGGTGCGCGACCGGCAGGTGTCACTGCCGCGCGGCGTCCGCGCCGTCGAACTCCACAGCGCCGACTGGTACGAGGCGCTGGCCCGCAGCCGATGCGTCGTCAGCAACACACACCTGCCTGAGTGGTTCGAGCGGGCGGACGGCCAGTACGTCGTCCAGACCTGGCACGGCACCCCGCTCAAGCGCATCGGCCGCGACCTCACGGGCAGCGCCCACGCCGACGAGGCGTACATCGCGTCCCTGCCGGGCCGGGCCGCGCAGTGGAGCGTGCTCGTCTCGCCCAACAGCTTCTCCACACCGATCATGCGCCGCGCGTTCGGCTACGAGGGCACCGTCCTGGAGTCCGGCTATCCGCGCAACGACCTGCTGCACGCCCCGGACCGGGGCAAGGTCGCCGACGCCGTACGCGAACACCTCGGGATTCCCGAGGACAAGCGCGTGATCCTGTACGCGCCGACCTGGCGCGAGGACCAGCCCAAGAAGGGCGGCCGGTACGGACTCGACCTCCAACTCGACCTGGAGCAGGCCGCCGACGGACTGGCGGACGACCATGTCCTGCTCGTCCGCCGCCACTACCTGGTCGGCGGCACGGTCCCCGGCGCGGCCGGCTTCGCGCGGGACGTGTCCCGCTACCCGGACGTCGCCGAGCTGATGCTGATCAGCGACGCCCTCGTCACCGACTACTCGTCGCTGATGTTCGACTTCGCGCAGACGGGCCGGCCGATGTACTTCCACGCGTACGACCTGGAGCACTACCGGGACACGCTGCGCGGCTTCTACTTCGACTTCGAGTCCGCGGCGCCCGGCCCGGTCGTCGCCGACACCGCCGCGCTGGTGGCGGCGCTGCGGGCGGCGCCGAGGCCGGGGTCCTGGGTGCCCAGCGCCGCGTACGACCGATTCCGGGAGACATTCTGCGACCTGGACGACGGCACCGCCGCCGGCCGTGTCGCGGACCTGATGCCCGTGGGGGCCGGCGCATGAGCGCGGTCGAGATGAGCTGTGTCGTCACCGGGGGACCGGACCCGCAGGCGCTGCGCAGGTCCGTCGAGTCGGTCGTCGCGCAGACCATGCGCGGGGTCGAGGCGGTGGTGGTGCTCGGCCTGACCGTCACACCCCTGCGTACCAACGATGCGGACGACGACACCGAATCGGCCGCCGAGGACGTACGCGCCGTGGCCGACGAACTCGCCGCGCTGGACCCGGGGCGTGTCAGGATCGTCACGTCGGGCGCCGAGATGCCCACCACCGGCGTCCTCCGCAACCACGGCCTGGACCAG
The DNA here is from genome assembly GCF_044458565.1 of Streptomyces sp. NPDC050433. Taxonomy (NCBI): domain Bacteria; kingdom Bacillati; phylum Actinomycetota; class Actinomycetes; order Kitasatosporales; family Streptomycetaceae; genus Streptomyces; species Streptomyces sp. NPDC050433. Next base: position 18,355 of record NZ_JBITIB010000021.1, read on the forward strand.
GCGCGAGGCCGGTACGTCACCGTGCTCGGCGAAGGCGAACGTCTCCAGCGGGACGCGTGCCGCAATCTGTGGGAGGCCGCCGAACGCTCCGGTGCCGAACTCGCCGCCGGCCGGTGGACCCGGCGCGCGGGCCGCCGCGCCAAGGAGCAGACCCCGGCCCGGCTCGTCGAGAGCGGGCTGTACGCACGCTCCCGCACCGTCGACGATCCGGCCGACGCCCCCGAACTCGTCGTCGCCGACGCCCTGGTGACCGGATTCTGTGTGCGTGCCGCCCTCCTGGAGCGGACCGGGCTGCGCTACGCCGAGGATCTGGACCGCGGCGAGATCCTGTTCGGCGCCGAAGTGGCCGCCGCCGCACGCCGGATCGCCCTCGTCCCGAACCTGATCGTCAGCGGGCGGGCACCCGACGACCCGGCCGGCACCCTGGCGGGACAGCTCGCCGCGCACGTACGGGTCGCCGAACTGCCCTTGTTCCAGAGCCGTACGGCGCTGCGCGAGGCGCGCGACCGGGCGTTCCTCGCTGACCAACTCGTGCCGCTCGCCCGGCAGTTCCCCAAGCTGGACGCGGCCGAGCGCGCCCACGCCGCCGCCCTGGTCGCCGCGCTGCCCGCCGCCCGCACGGACCCTGACCTACGGCTCGACCTGCCGCCCCTGGAACGGGTCTGCCTCCAACTCCTCGCGGACGGCGACGCCGACGGCGTACTGGCCGCGGGGTACGCGCTCGGCAGGCCGGGCACCGTCGCCTCGGCGCTGGCCGAGCACGACGGCCGCGTCTACTGGCGCGCGGCGCCGCCGGACGATCCGGGGGAACGCGCGGCGCTGGACGTCACGGAGCTGGGCCACCAGTACCAGCCGCTCGCCGACACCCCGTTGCTGAACCACCTCACCCACTGCGGACAGGAGGGTGAATGGCTCGTCCTCGAAGGCCGGCTCCCCGCGCCGTTCCAACTGCTGCCTTCCGAAGCTCCGTTGACCGCCACCCTGGAGTTCCTCGCGCGCGGCAGTGAGGGGCGGCTCGTCTTCCGTACGCCCGTGGACGAGGTGTGGCGCGAGACCGACACCAACACCGATGCCGGCGCCGACTCCGACTCCGACTCCGTGCGCTGGCGCGCGTCCGTCGAGATCGGCTCGCTGCTGCGCGTCGGCGGCGCGTGGGACCGTGTGTGCGACCCCCGCTTCGCCCTTCACACACCCACCGGCACCACCACCGGCCCGCTCTTCCTGGAGCGGGACCGGGCCGAGGCCGCGGGTCTCTTCCGGGCGCGCCCGCGCCGGGGCCGGCTGTTCGGCGACACCTGGAAGCCGTACGTCACGGTGAAACACCACCTCGCACTGCAACTTCAGGCGCGGCGCCGCCCCGGCAGGCTCGCCGCCGCGGCCGTCCACTACCTCACCCACTTCCGTCCGGCCCGCAAGGCGAAGAGGCTGGTCAAGGCGGTACGCAGACGCTTCGACCGGCTCTCCGCCCGCTCCGTCAAGACGCGTGTCTACAACCGGCTGCTGGTCCGGCTCCCCGTCCGCAAGGGCGCGGTGGTCTTCGAGAGCCACATGGGAAAGTGCTACGGCGACAGCCCGCGCGCCATCCACGAGGAACTGCTCGCGCAGGGTCTGCACGGGGTGCGCTGTACCTGGTCGTACGCGACGTCCACCGACGGCTTCCCGGCCGGCGCGCGGCTGGTCAGGCGGCTGTCCTGGCGCTATCTGTGGAGCCTCGCGCGCGCCCAGTTCTGGGTCGACAACCAGGGCTTCCCGCTCGACCTGAAGAAGCCCCGCGGCACCACGTACCTCCAGACGTGGCACGGCTCCGCGTACAAGCGCATGGGCTTCGCCGAGAGCCGGATCAAGGCGCAGAACGCCGCCGAGCGCGACAAGTTGAGCGCGGCGCTCGCCCGGTTCGACCACTTCCTCGTACGGTCCGAGCACGACGTCGTGACTCTGGCACGCGACTACCGGCAACCCGCCGAATCCCTGGTGGCCTGCGGCTATCCGCGCAACGACCGGCTCGTGCGCGCCCGCGCGACCGACGAGAGCCAGGGGCGCTTCCCGCGCCCGGCGGTCGCGGCCGACCTCGGGATTCCCGACCACCGCAAGGTGGTGCTGTACGCGCCGACCTTCCGGGGGATGCCGAAGAAGGGCCGGACGACACGACTGCCGCTCGACGTACGACGGTTCGCGGAGCGGTTCGGCGACGAGTACGTCCTTCTCGTACGCGCCCACTATCTGGAGTCCGCCGTCCTGCCCGTCTGCCCGCCCGGCACGGTGATCGACGTCTCCGGCCACCACGACGTCAGCGAACTGCTCTGCCTCGCCGACGCGTTGATCACGGACTACTCCTCGATCATGTTCGACTACGCACTGCTGGACCGGCCGATGGTCTTCTTCACGCCGGACCTCGACGCGTACGTGGCGGAGCGCGGCAGCTACTTCGACCTGCGCGCCGAGGCCCCCGGCCCGGTGGTCGAGACGCAGGACGAACTGCTGCTCGCCATGGCCGAGTTGAAGCAGTCGGACGCAGCGCACCGGGCCGACCGTGCCCGCTTCGCCGAGAAGTTCGGCGGCTACGAGAGCGGCCAGGCCGCGCGTACCGCCGTGAACGTGCTCTTCGCAGGAAGGCCCCGCCGGTGACCGAGACCACCACTTCTCTCCAGGCCCCGCCCCGCGACCTGATCCTCCTCGCAAACGCCACCGATGTCCTCGGCGGCGTCACCGCCTGGACCCACCACATGGCCCACCTCTTCGGCGACCACGGCCACCGCGTCCAGGTCGTCGGCATCCACGAGGCGGAGCTGAAACTCACCCTCCCCGAGCAGCCGCCCTATCGGGTGACCGCCCTCTACCCCGCCCACCCGCCGACCCCCTGGCGCCCGCGCACCCCACTGGACCACGTCAACCTCGCCGCCCGGCGCCGCGAACGGGCCAGGGTCGCCGACAAGCGGCGCGCCGTCGCCCGTCTCTCGGAGATCTTCCGGGCGGCCGGCCCCGGCGCGCTGGTGATCGTCACCCAGGTGTGGCCGATGGAGTGGGTGCTGGAGGCCGACACCAGAGGGCTGCGGCTGATCGGGATGAGCCACGAGTCGTACGAGTACAGCAAGCGCTGCCACCGCTTCCGCTGGATCAAGAACAGCTATCCGCTGGTGGACCGCTGGCTCACCCTCACCCAGGAGGACGCGGACGCCTGGATCGCCGAGGGCTTCGACAACGTCGGCGCCATGCCCAACGCGCTCGGCGCACTGCCCCCGCTGCCTTCCCCGCGCACCGAGAAGACCGTCGCCAGCATCGGCCGCCTGGACGACCAGAAGGGCATCGACCTGCTCCTGGAGACCTGGTCCCTGGTGGCCGACGAACGCCCCGACTGGAGACTCCGCATCTACGGCGCCGGCCAGGACGCCACCGCCCTGAAGGAGCAATGCACCGAGCTGGGCCTGGACGACTCGGTCGACTGGATGGGCCGCACCGACGACGTGGCGGGCGCGCTGGCCGCCAGCTCGGTCTTCGTCCAGTCCTCGCGGGGGGAAGGGTTCCCGCTGGCCCTGATGGAGGCCATGGCCAGCGGCGTACCGTGCGCGGCGTTCGACTGCGCGCCGGGCGTCCGGGAGATCATCCGCGACGGCGAGGACGGCCTCCTGGCCCCACCGGGCGCGACGGACGCCCTGGCGGACCGCCTGCTCCGGCTGACGGGAAACCGCCGACTGCGGGACACACTGGGGGACCGGGCGAGGGCCAACGTCCAGCGGTACTCGGAGGCGGAGATCCTGCGGCGGTGGCACGAGTTGTTCGATCTGCTGGACCGGTAGGCGGTGTCCTCGAGCACGGGATACGCGGCGCATCCGGCGCTTGATACCGCGCGCCTTCCGTCCATCAGTGGCTGAGCGGCAGTGTGCCTCGCGATGAGATGCGACCGCTGATCTTGGAAGCGTTCGCCCGCAGGCTCGGGCGACCCGTCACACACCTGGAAGCGGGCTTTCCGGCATCCAACGGTGGGGCCCGGGTGTCGTCCCGGGTGGGCGCCGGGTTCCACTGCTCCGGGTTTCGCCGGTCAGGGCGAGCATGGGGATCCAGGCCCGCGTACGAGGGCTCGACGAGCGTGGTATGCCGGATCTCCGCGTCGGCAGCGCGTTGCTCGGATCCCGTGAATCCCAACTTCCCCTGCAATCACAGGCCCCAGGCTGTGTCCCGGCGTCCTCCCTTGGCATGACCCGGCTAAACCGATCCGCAGGTGCCGGCAACTACCCTCCGCCCCGGATGATTGCCCACCCGAGAACAGGACATCGCTCATGAGTATCGGCAGCCCCCTGGCCGACAAGCACGTGGTCGTCGTTGGCGGCACTTCCGGCATCGGCCTCGCCATCGCCGAGCGCGCCCTGGCCGCCGGGGCCCGGGTCACCGCGGCCAGCCGCAACCCTGAGCGACACGCGAGCACCATGCCCGCCGGCATAGCGACCGAGCAGGTCGACATCACCTCCGCGGCTTCGATCGAGTCTCTGCTCGAACGTGTCGGCGCCTTCGACCACCTGTCGATATCAGCGGGTGTCACCGCGCTGGGCACCGTGCGGGAACTGGACGCCGACGGCGCCCGGGCGTTCTTCGACACCAAGTTCTGGGGCGCCTACAACGGGGTGCGGGCCGCGGCCGACCGCATCGCGAAGGACGGCTCGATCGTCCTGATCGGAGGCATCGCGAGCCGCAAGCACGGACCCGGGCGCCCCACGATGGCCGCGATCAATGCCTCTCTGGAGGCCTTCGGCAAGGCCAACGCCGTCGACCTGGCCCCGGTGCGGGTCAACGTCATCGCCCCCGGCCTGGTCGAGACCCCCGCCTTCGACGATGTCCCGGAGGATGTGCGGTCGCGCCTGCTGGGCCAGTACATCGCCAGTGTGCCCGTCGGACGCGTCGGCCTGCCCGAGGACATCGCCTCGACCGCGGTGTTCCTGATGTCCAACGGCTACGCCACCGGATCCGTGGTCGACGTCGACGGCGGCGTTCAGCTCACCTGATGACGAAAGCCCGAGGCTAGGCTGACCCGCATGGTGCGGAGCAGTGCGGAAGATGTCGACGGGTATCTGGCCGAGGTGCCGGAGGACCGCCGGGATGCCCTGGTCAGGCTGCGGCAGTTGTGCCGGCTGGAGCTCAAGGGGTTCCACGAGGCCATGGCGTACGGCATGCCCGCGTACGAGCGGGACGGCGCCGCCGAGATCGCTTTCGCGAGTCAGAAGCAGTACGTCTCCTTCTATCTCATGCGGAGCGATGTCCGGGAGGCGTTCGAGGAGCGGCTGGCCGAGAAGGACATGGGCAAGGGCTGTCTGCGGTTCCGCGAAGCGGGGAGTATCGACTTCGGCTTGGTGCGGGACCTGCTCAGGGCCACTGCCGCCGCTCCGGGCAGGATCTGCTGAAGGCAGGGCGCGGCGCAGGAGTGGGCACTGGCGCGGTGCACCGGCGCTCGGCGCGCCGGGCCCGCGGCGGTGTCCGTCGCTCGCTTACCCGGCGGACCATCCCCGGATCGATGTCCTCCGCCTTCGGCGCGTTCGCGACCCGCTGGGACACGTACCGGGCTCCCACGCCGCGCCCGCCCGTGGCATCAGTAGACGAATACGCCGTAGGCGGAGAGGGGCTCGGTCACGGGCTGGGCGAAGGTCGTGCCGCCCGTGCTGCAATTGCCGCTGCCGCCGGAGATCAGGCCCATGGCCTTCGTGCCCGAGAAGACCGGGCCGCCGCTGGAGCCGGGCTCGGAGCACATGTTGCTCTGGATCAGGCCGTAGACGATCCCGTCCGCGCCGTAGTTGACCGTGGCGTTCAGGCCGGTGACCGTGCCGCGCTGCACGCCCGTCGTGGGGGTGCTGCTGGTGATCTGCTGTCCGACGGAGGGGCTGCCCGCGGTGGTGATGTCCTGGTAGGTGCCGTTCTGGAGGTAGACGGAGCCCTCGGCGATGCTCGGGTCCGTGTAGCGGATGAGGGCGTAGTCGTTGACCGGGAAGCTGGCGCCGACAGTGGTGCCGAGGCTGGTGACGTCGCCCGTGTTCGTGCAGTGGCCCGCGGTCAGGGCGTATTTGACGCCCGCGCTGTCCTGCACGTTGAAGGCGATCAGACACCGGCCACCGCCGGGCAGCAGGATGTACTCGCCTCCGGCGATGTGCTTGGTGATCCTGCCGGTGGTGCGGTTGATCTCGGGCGCCCCGGCCGGTGTCGTCGCCGCTTTGGTGAGTGCGGTGAGTTCGCCGGCGTCGACCGTGCTGTCCACGGTGACCACCACGGTGCCCGTCGCCTCGTCGGTGTACCACGCGCTGCCCGCGACATCCGCGCGCGCCAGAGCGGTGTGCGCCGCGGTGAGCTGCGTTGCGGTGGGTCTGACCGCGTCCGAGTCGTCGGCCGTGGCGGCCGGTGCGGTCAGCGCGGTGGCGGCCAGCAGCCCGGATGCTACGGCGATCAGTCGTGCGCGGGGGGCGGGAGTACGGCTCATGGAGTCCTCCGTTATGTCATGCCTGCGTCAATCTGGGTCCGCTCATGTTTCACCCCCGGATGCCCGGCGACAAGGTGGGATTGAGCCGCCGCACGCCCCCACGCCCTCACGCGGGCTCACTCTTCGGCCGCTCCCGCTCCCGCCCAGGACGGTGTTCCCCAACCACAGCACCGTTTCAGCCGTTCTTCAGCGCGTGTTGGGACGCTCTTCCAGGCCGTCAGGCAGCCTGGCTCGGTGGTTTCGCCCGTCGGCGCCGGGCGGCTGCTCGGCCCTTCTGCCGTGCTCTATGCGGCCAGCCGATCAGCGAACTCCGGCCTTGCCACCGCAGGGTCGTAACCACCGCCTGAAGGAGCACACATTGGACGCGCCAGTTCCGGCCTCCCGCCGTACTCTGCTCAGACTCGCCGCCGCGGGTGCCGTGAGTGGCACACTCGCCGCCACCCCCCTGCCGGCGTTCGCGGTGCCCCGGTCCGCAGGCTGCCCGCTGCCGCGCACCCTCTCCGTCACCGCCCCGGGCCTGTACCCGGAGGGCGTCGCCTGGGATCCGCGGAGGAAGGCGTTCCTCGTCGGGTCGAGCGCGCAGGGCACGATCTCGGTGGTCAGGGCGGACGGTTCGGTGACTTCGCTGGTCGCCCCGTTCGCCCAGGTCTCGGTGCTCGGCATCACGGTGGACGCCGCCCGTAACCGGGTGCTGGCCGCCTACACCGACTACTTCTTCCGGCTGCTCGGCATGGTGGACCCCTCGCGGCCCCCGGTGTCGGGGGTCGGTGTCTTCGACCTGGCCACCGGTGCCGTACAGCACCTGGTCGACCTGTCCGCCGGTCAGCCGGAGCCGCGCGCCAACGACGTCACCGTCGACGAGGACGGCACCATCTACGTCACCGACACCGGGGTCGACACGGTCAGCGTGGTGAGCCGCGACGGCCAGGTGATCCAGGTGATCCAGGACGACCGCTTCGTCACCTCCGACACGGGGCCGAACGGGATCGTCCACCACCCCGCGGGCTTCCTCCTCATGGGCAAGTACGACGGCGGCCGGATCTTCCGCATCGACCGTCCCCGGTCGGCGCGGCCGGTGGTCAGCGAGGTCCGCCTCGACCGTGCGCCGATCTCCCTCGACGGTCTCGCGCTGCGCCCGGACGGCTCGCTGGTCGCCGCGGTGAACGACCTGTCGCTGTCCGGTGGACGCGCGGGCAGGGACGCCGTCGTGGTGCTGCGGTCCACCGACAAGTGGCGTACCGCGCGCACGGTGGACGACCAGTCCTGGCCCACCGAGGACCCCACGACCATCGCCGTGACCCCGTACGGCGACTACGCGCTCAGCGGCGGGCTCCGGGAGATCCTGACCGGCGTCCCCTCCGCCACGCCGGGCCAGTTCCACCTGCGTCGCCGCTGACGGCGCGTCGGCGCCTCGACCGGAGTCCGCGTGCGCGGCTCCGCACACGGTGCTCCGTACACACGGCCCTGTATCTACGCCACATATGGCCCTGCCTGCGGGCTCGCCGCGTACGGCTCCGTACGCACCTCACCAGCTCAGACCTCCCGGGAGCCCTCCCATGTCACCCGTTGCCCATGACGCCCCGCCGCCCGAAACGGCCCCGCCCCGCGGCCTGTTCACCGCCCTCGCCCGGCTGACCGGGTCCCGGGCCAGGCTGCTGCTCGTCCTCACCGTGATCCTCCTGGCCGGGGCCGTCGTCCTGGGCAGCGGGGTGGCCGACCGGCTGCGCAGCGGCGGCAGCGGCGGCGTCGTCGACCCCGCCTCCGAGTCCTCGTACGCCGCGGACATCCTGGAGCGGGAGTTCCCCGGCGCCCGCCCCAACCTCGTCCTGCTGGCCCGGGCCGGCAGCGGGGTCGACGACGCCGAGACAGCACGTCAGGGAAGGGAACTCGCCGCCCGCCTCGCCGACGAGAAGGGCATCACCGGGGTCACCTCCTACTGGGACACCGGGGCACCGGCGCTGCGCTCCGAGGACGGCCGTGAGGCCCTGGTGGTGGCCCGGCTCACCGGGGACGAACCGGAGGCCGAGCGCACGCTGGAGGAGCGGATCGCCGGGCACTTCGACGGACGGCAGGGCGACCTCACCGTCCGGATCGGGGGCAGCGTCGCCGTCCAGCACGAGCAGCAGACCCTCATCAGCGAAGACCTGCTGCGCGCCGAGGCCATCGCGCTGCCGATCACGCTGATCATCCTCATGATCGTGTTCGGCAGCGCCGTCGCCGCCCTGCTCCCGCTGGGCATCGGCATCATCGCGATCCTCGGCACCAACGCGGTGCTGCGCGTCCTGACGTCCTTCACCGACGTCTCCGTCTTCGCCACCAACCTCACGACCGCACTGGGCCTCGGCCTCGCCATCGACTACGCGCTGCTGATCGTGCGCCGCTACCGGGAGGAGCTCGGACACGGCCGGGACATGCCCGGCGCGCTCGCTGTCACCCTCAACACCGCGGGGCGGACCGTGCTGTTCTCGGCCGCCACGGTCGCCGTCTCGCTCGCCGCGATGCTGGTCTTCCCGCTGTACTTCCTGCGCTCCCTCGCGTACGCGGGGATCAGCGTGGTGGTCCTGGCGGCCGTGTCGGCCCTGGTCGTCCTGCCCGCGCTGCTCGCCGTCCTGGGCCGCCGGATCGACGCGCTGGACGTCCGCAAGCTGTTCCGCCGCCGTTCCCGCGAGCAGCGTCGGCCCACCGAGGCCGGGGCGGGCTGGGCCCGGCTGGCGCGGTGGGTGATGCGGCGCGCGCCTCTGGTGGCCACCGGCACCCTCGCATGCCTGCTGCTGCTCGGCGCGCCCTTCCTGAACGTCGACTTCGGCACCGCCGACTACCGGCAGCTCCCCGCGTCGGCCGCGCCCCGGGTGGTGCAGCAGCACATCAAGGACGGCTTCCAGGGCAACCCCACCGGAGTGATCGAGGTCGTCGCCAAACAGGCGTCCCCCGCTGAACTCGGCAGCTACGCCGAGGAGTTGTCCCGGCTTCCCGGGGTGCTGCGGGTGGATGCCCCGACGGGTCCCTACACCGGGGGCAAGGCCGCCGGGCCCGCGCAGTCCGGCCGCACCTCCGGCGCCGCCTCGTACCTCACGGTGGTGCCCGCCGCGGAGGCGGTCTCCGACGAGGGCAAGGACCTGGTACGGGACGTACGGGCGGTGGACGCGGCGTTCCCCACGTACACCTCCGGTACGACCGCGGCCATGATCGACAGCCAGGCGGCCATCGGACGAGGCATGCCGTGGGCCCTCGGCATCATCGTGCTCGCCACGCTGGTGCTGGTGTTCCTGCTCACCGGCAGTGTGCTGGTGCCGGTCCAGGCGGTGCTGCTCAACGCGCTCAGCCTGACCGCGATGCTGGGGGCCGTGGTGTGGGTCTTCCAGGACGGGAACCTGTCGGGGCTGCTGGGCTTCACCCCGACCGGCAGCATCGAGACGGCGCTGCCTGTGCTGATGTTCTGCCTCGCCTTCGGGCTCTCCATGGACTACGGGGTCTTCCTGCTGTCCCGGATCAAGGAGGAACACGAGCGCGTGCTCGACCACAAGGTCGCCGTGGTGGAGGGCATCCGCAGCACCGGGGGCGTCATCACCGCCGCCGCGCTCGTCCTCTCCGTCGTCATGGTGGCCATCGGCACGTCCCGGATCACCAACACGAAGATGCTCGGACTGGGGGTCGCCCTGGCGATCCTCATGGACGCGATGGTGATCCGCACACTCCTCGTGCCCGCGGTGCTGGCGCTCACCGGCCGGGCGACCTGGTGGGCACCCGGGCCGCTGCGCCGACTGCACGCGCGGTTCGGCATCAGCGAGGGCGGTTCGGAACGCCCTGCGCCCGTGGCGGACGCGACCGGCACGCCGGACGCGGCAGCGGCGAGGGAGGAACCCGCGCCCGCGGTCGCCGCGGTGGGCGGGAAGCCGGCCGACTGACGACTGCGGCGAGGTGAGTTCGGGATGCGGGAGGACCCCAACAGGTCCTCCCGCACTTGCTTTGGCGGGGTGCACTCGTCCTGGCGGGGCGGAGCGGCTTTGGCACGGCGCAAGTCCTCGTCGTTAGCGTCCGGAGCACCACGTCAGGCGGACGCCCGAGCAACCCGGGGCACTCCTGAGCAAGTGGGGTTCGATGACAGCACTCAACCGTTCGGGCCACGGTCGCGGTCGGTACGCCGCGTCGTGTTGGGAGAAGGGAACGACATGGCCTTCGACACGATCGTCGTCGACTACGGGGGCGTGCTGACGAACCCGCTCGTGGAGACCTTCGCCGCTTTCGCCGAACTGGCCGGGATCGACGCGGGCGACCTCGCCCAGGCGCTCCTGGCGTCGGCGGAACGCCACGGGGAGATGCCGATGGCGGCACTGGAGACCGGCGTGATCACGGAGCGCCAGATGGTGGACCGGATCCTGGCCGAACTCCCCCCGGACGCGGGCCGCATCCTGGCGGACGGGCGGAGCTTCGGTGAGCTGTGGTTCCGCGGCCGACGCTCCAACGAGCCGTTCATGGAGTTCCTGCGCGGCCTGCGCGGCGACGGGTACCGGCTCGCCCTGCTCACCAACAACGTCCGCGAGTGGGAACCGCTGTGGCGCGCCCAGCTCCCCGTCGACGAACTCTTCGATGTCGTCGTGGACTCGCACCGGGAAGGCGTACGCAAACCCGACCCGGCCATCTACCGGATCCTGCTCGAACGGCTCGGCACCACCCCGCAGCGCTGCCTGTTCGTCGACGACACCGAGGAGAACTGCGTAGCCGCGGCCGAACTCGGCATCTGTTCCGTGCGGTTCGCCGACACCGACGGCGCCGTCCGTGAGATCTCGGCGTTGCTCGACCGCCCCCTGGCCATGGCCGCCGACGCCGCGAGAGGTGAGCTGAGATGACCGTTCCGGTTCTGGTCGTCGGCGCCGGGCCCACCGGGCTCACCGCCGCCGCCGTGTTGCGGGACCTCGGGGTGCCCTGCCGCGTCGTCGACCGGCGCCCGGGTCCCGGCATCGCCCCCAAGGGGCTGGTGCTGTGGAGCGGCGCCCTGGAGTGCCTGCACCGCCTCGGCGTCGCCGAGAAGATCGCCGAGACGGCGCTGCCGCTGACCGGGGCGTCGTACTGGTCGAACGGCCGGCGCCTCGCCGGGGCGCGCTTCGGCGGGCTGACGGGCACCGCCTTCCCCGGCCCCCTCTGCGTACCGCAGCCGGTGACCGAGCGGGCGCTGCACGCCCGGCTGACGGAACTGGGCGGCACCGTCGAGTGGGAGACCGAGGTCACGGCGGTCACCGTGAACAGTGGCGGCCCCGCGGAGTCGGCGACAGTGACGCTGTGCTCGGCCCGTGGCGAGGAGACCCTCACGGTGTCCTGGCTGATCGCCGCCGACGGCGCCCGCAGCCTCGTGCGCGACAGCGTCGGCATCCCCTTCGAGGGCCACACCTTCGACCGTATGTTCCTGATCGGGGACGGCCGGCTGGAGGGCGTGCCCGCCGAGGCCGAGGTGCAGCACCACGTCGCACCGGACGGCGTACTGGTCATCGTCCCCCAGCCCGACGGCCACCGCGTCTTCTTCGACATGGAGCCGGACGGGCAGACCGAATCGCCCTCCGAGGAGTTGCTGCAGCGGCTCCTCGACGAACGCGGCCCGGGCGGGCTGCGCCTGCACGGCACCTGGTGGGCCAGCCGCTTCCTTGTGCACGCCAAGGTCGCCCCCCGGTTCCGGGAGGGCCCGGTGCTGCTGGCGGGCGACGCGGTGCACGCCCACACCACCGCCGGCGGCCAGGGACTCAACACGGGGGTCCAGGACGGCTACGACGTGGGCTGGAAACTCGCGAGCGTCGTACGCGGCACTGATCCGGCGCTGCTCGACAGCTTCGAGGCGGAACGCCGCCCGGCGTCCGTCAGGGCGGTCGCGAACGGTGATCAGCAGACCCGGATGTGGCTGCTGCGCAATCCGGCGGCGCGGCTCCTGCGGAACACGGTGCTGCGGCTGCTGTCCGCCACCGGCCTGCTGGAGAAGAAGGTGATCCCCCTGCTCGCCCAGCTCGACCTGGACCACTCCGGGAGCCCGGCGGTGGCCGATCTCGACGGTGCCCCGTCCGTACCGCGCGCACTGCGGCTCGGCCGACGCGCCCCCGACCTGGCGCTCGCCCCGGTGCACGGCACTGAGGCGGAGTCGCTCCACGCCCACCTGTCGGCCGGCCGGCACACCGTGCTGGTTCACGGAGACCTGGCCGCCGGGGAACTCGCCGCGCGAGCCGCGGCGATCGTGGGGGAGAGGGGTACCGGGGACATCGTGCGGGTGCTGTGGATCCAGCCTGCCGACACGGCTCCCGCCGATCTCCCGCAGGACGGCGCCGGGTTCGCCGTGGCGCGGGAGACGGGCGACGCGCTGGGCGGAGCCGGTACCCCGTGGTGCGTGTATCTGCGGCCCGACGGGGTCGTCGCGGCCCGCTCGGGCCCGGCCGGCCTCGACGCGCTCCTCTCCCGGCTCCCGTCCCGGCCGCCTGTCATCACCCCGGCACCGGCCGTAGGGCCTTGACGAGGTTCAGCACACCGCTCGTGCTATCCCCCTGGAAGGATCGACCCCGACCATGACCATCCCCATGTCCGCGTCCCCGTCCCTTTCCTCGCATGCGCCCACGCCGATCCCCATGGCCGTACCCGTCTCCACCCCCGCGTCCGGGACGGCCCCCGTGCCACCCGGGAACGACCATGTGGAGCTGAGCTACGACGCGACCGTTCCACGCGCCCTGGTCCACAGAGCCTCGATAGCCGAGGTGTTCGTCACCGACTCGACCGAGACGGGCGAGGACACCTTCGTCGTCGCCGCACAGCTCCCCCGCGCCCATATGATCGGGGAGAGCTTCCCGCTGTACGACTTCAGCCTGATGATCGAAGTGGTGCGTCAGGCCGGGGTCCTGATCGCCCACCGCCACCTGGAAGTGCAACTGGGCTCCGCGTTCATCTTCCGGAACCTGACCCTCCGTACCACCGCCTTCGAATCACTGCGCATCGGCTCGCGACCGGCCAACGCGCGGATCAAGGTGAGCGTGCGGACCCGGCGCAACAGGGCCGGCCGCCTGCAGGGTTTCACCTTCATCGGGGAGATCGAGGTCGACGGACGGCCCGCGATGCGGGGAGAGGGCGGGCTGCTGATCCTGTCCAAGGCCGCCTACCAGGCCATGCGCAGCAGACGGCAGTCGCCCGACCACCCCGGCTTCCTGCTACCGCGGTTCACGGCGGCCGAGCCCTCCCACGTGGGACGGCGAGACTCCCGGAACGTGTTCGTCACCGAGCCCGTCGCCGACGCGGGACGGTTCGGCTGCCAGTTGGTGGTGGACACCAGCCACCCGCACGTCTTCGACCATCCGCTGGACCATGTGCCGGGCCATCTGCAGATGGAGGCCGCGCGTCAACTGGCCGTCGCCGCCGTCGCCCGGCTGCACGCCCTGGACCCCTACAGCCTGTCGGTCGCCTCCATCACCTCCGACTTCGCCGACTACGTGGAGCTCGACCGCATCACCAGGTTGCGAGCGACCGTCGACGGATTCCACTGGGACGAGGATCTGTGCACCTTCACCACTCCCGTTGTGGTGGAGGCCGTGCAGGAGGACACCATCGCCACGGCCATGCGGCTCGAGGTGGCACAGTGGGTCTGAATTACTCGGATGCTGGAAACTCGGGTGAGTGTCTGGGGCTGTTCCGGCCTGCGGTGATGCTGTCCGGCCGGTGTCTCGTGGTCGGGTAGATCGATCTTGTACCCGTGATGTCGCGTTGTTCCTGCGGATACGCCGATTCGGCCGGGGGCCGCGAGGTACGCCCCGGCGGCCACGGCCGCATCCTCGCGAGCCACGCGTGGAGCGCTCAGCGCCTCGCCTCCGACATGTTCCGTCCGCCGCGCTGGCCCGGCAGCGACAGCGGAGACGGCGCCGGCGTGCGGGCCTCCAGGGGGACCGGGGTCGGCAGGTCCGTCGTCTCGCCCAGGAAGACGCGGCGGACCACCCGCTCGGCTGCCAGGCCGTCGTCGTACGGGCAGAAACGCGCCCGGAAGGCCGCGCGCAGCTCGGCCGAGCGGGAGCCGCGCCAGTGGTCCGTGGTGAAGATGTCGATCAGGTCGTCCTCGTCGCGCGCCACCGCGCCCGGTGGGAACGCCCGGACGTCGAAGTAGGTGCCGCGGGCCGCCTCGTACGCGTCCCAGTCGTCGATGTGGATGACCACGGGGCGGTCCAGATTCACGTAGTCGAACATCAGCGACGAGTAGTCCGTGATGAGCGCGTCGGCGGCCAGGCACAGCGACTCCACCCGGTGGTGGCCGGAGACGTCGATGATGCGCGGGTGCGGGGTGTGCGGCAGCGGGGCCTCGTACGTGTGGTGGGCGCGCGTCAGCACCACGAAGCGCGGGCCCAGCGCCTGGGCCAGGCGTTCCAGGTCCAGCGGGACGTACGGGGTGCGCCGGTAGTCGCGCTGGGTGGGCGCGTACAGCACGGCCGTGAAGCCCTCCGGGATGCCCAGGGACTCCCGCAGCCGGTAGACGTCGGCCGAAGTGGCCCGCTGGAACACGTCGTTGCGCGGATAGCCGTACTCCAGCGCCGTGTGGCCCGCCGGATAGGCCTTCTCCCAGACGAGGGTGGAGTGGCGGTTCGCGGAGAGGGAGTAGTCCCACTGGTCGGCGCCCGCGAGGAGGCGGTCGAACTCGGTGCGGCGGGCGGCGGCCGGGTGGTCCTGGAGGTCGAGGCCCATGGATTTGAGCGGGGTGCCGTGGTGCGTCTGGAGGAGGATCTGCCGGGGGCGTTTGACCAGGCGGCCGTCGAAGTTGACGTTGTTCACGAGGTACTTGTCGCGGGCGAGCGCCGTCCAGTAGCCGAAGCTGCCGGGGCGCAGCCGGCGGGTGCCGGTGGGCACGGTGTGGTGGTACTCGGGGCGGCTGATCCACGACGTGCCGATGTGCGGGGCGAGTTCGCGCACCTTCTCCTCGATGGCCGCCGGGTTGCAGGCGTAACCCCGGCCGTCGTACGCGGCGAAGACCGCCCTGTTCTCCCGTACGGGCAGGCACCGTTGGATCCGGTAGTGCAGGTGCAGCGCCCCGGTGCGCACGGCCCGGCCCAGGGCCGTGGCGACCCGGCGGGCGCCGATCTGCGCGTGCTGCGCCGTCCACAGGGCGCGGTACGTGCGGTGCGCGCCGAACCGCAGCAGCGTGTGCCGCAGCCGGGCCCGCAGCAGCGGCGCGGAGCCCGGAGTGCGGTGCCGGCGGTGGTGGGCGCGGGCCCGGCGGAAGAACTCGGGGCGGCTGCGGCGCGGCAACCGCCCCCGTACGGCGACGAGTTTGGAGAAGTGGTCGAGCATCCGCCGGAACAGCACGGGCCGCCAGTCGTCCAGGGCGGGCCGTGAGTCGATGAAGGCGAAGACACGGTCGTACTGGTCGAAGATGTCGAAGTGCCTGCGGCTGGTGGTGGAGAGGATGTTGCCCTGGCGCCGCTGCCGGTAGTGCACACAGACGCGGTCGAGCGTCGTGATCGACTCGGCGGCCATCAGGACCGGGAAGGTCCAGGGCGTGTCCTCGTAGTAGCCGGGCGGGAAGGCGAAGCCCTGGCGGTCGATGTACTCGCGGCGGTAGGCCTTGTTCCAGACGACCATCAGCACCCTCAACAGGTCCGGCCTGTCGGTGAGCCGGAAGGAGGCCGGGCCGCTCTCGTCGAGCAGGTCGGAGAGGATGTTGCGGACGACCTCGCCGGACCAGTACGTACGGGCGTAGTCGTAGACGAGGACGTCGGGGCCGTCGGTCTCCTTGAGCCGGTCGGCGATGGTCTGGAGCGCGCCGGGGGTGAGGATGTCGTCGCCGTCGAGAAAGATCAGGTAGTCACCGGTGGCCCGTGCCATCCCGGCGTTACGGGCGGGGCCGAGGCCCTCGTTCTCCGCCAGGTGCACGGCGGTCACACGCCGGTCGCCGGCGGCGAATTCGTCGATGATCGTCCCGCAGGCGTCGGGTGATCCGTCGTCCACGGCGATGAGTTCGAAATCCTCGTAGGTCTGGTCGAGCACCGACCGCAGGCACTCCTGCAAGTACGCCTGGACCTTGTACGCGGGGACGATGATGCTGAACCGGGCCATGGCTCGGGAACGGCCGATGGAGTGACCGGGTTACGCCAGACGTGGCATACGGGGGACAGAAACGCCGGGCGGGCCGGTAGTTGAACCGGCCCGCCCGTTTTAGTGTACTTTCCCGTCGAACGGGTGCCCGAGGTGGCCCTACTTGACCGCCCCCGCCATGACTCCCGAGACGAACTGCCGCTGGAACATGAAGAACACGGCCAGCGGGATGATCATCGACAGGAAGGCGCCGGGCGCCAGCACATCGATGTTGTTGCCGAACTGCCGTACCTGCTGCTGGAGTGCGACCGTGATCGGCGGGGACTCGGAGTCCGCGAAGATCAGGGCCACCAGCATGTCGTTCCAGACCCAGAGGAACTGGAAGATGCCGAGCGAGGCGATCGCGGGACCGCCGAGCGGCATCACGACACGGGTGAACAGCCGGATCTCGCCCGCGCCGTCGAGACGGGCCGCCTCCAGGAGTTCGCGGGGGATCTCCGCGAAGAAGTTCCGCAACAGGAAGATCGCGAAGGGAAGTCCGAACGCGACGTGGAACATGATCACGCCGAAGGTCGTCTCGAAGATCCCGATCTCGCCGAAGAGTTCGGAGACCGGGATGAGCGCGACCTGGACCGGGACCACCAGCAGACCGACGACGAGCATGAACCACCAGTCGCGGCCGGGGAAGTCCATCCACGCGAAGGCGTATCCCGCGAGCGAGCCGATCACCACGACCAGCACCGTCGACGGGACCGTGATCATCACCGTGGACCAGAGGGAGTTGGTGATGATGTCGTTGGCGAGCAGCTCCGAGTAGTTCTCGGTGGTCAGCTGCGCCGGCTTGGTCAGCGCCTCCCACCAGCCGCTCGCCGCGATGTCCGACGAGCCGCGCAGTGAGGAGATCAGCAGACCGATCGTCGGCATCATCCAGAACAGGGCGACCAGGATGAGGAAGACCTGGACGATTCCGCCGCCCGCCTTCGCGGCGATCCGCGCCGGCAGGGACTGCTTCGCCTTGACCGTCGTCTCGGCGGGCAGCGGCCGGCTGGCCGTGACCGCTGTGTCCGTCGTACTCATCGGCGGTTCTCCTTCCGCATCCGGCGAATGTTGAAGAGCATCACCGGGATCACGAGCAGCAGGAGGAATACGGCGATCGCGCTGCCCACGCCGACGTTCGCGTCCGTGCCGAACGACGAGCGGTAGAGCTGGAGCGCCAGCACGTTCGCGTCGTCCTGGGCCGAGCCGGGCGCGATGATCAGCACCAGATCGAAGATCTTCAGCACATTGATCATCAGGGTGACCATGACGACGGCCAGGACCGGTGCGAGCAGCGGGACGGTGATCCGCCGGAACACGTTCCACTCGTTCGCGCCGTCGACCCGTGCGGCCTCCAGGAGTTCACGGGGCATGCTCGCCAGACCGGCGCCGATCAGCACCATCGCGAAGCCCGCCCACATCCACAGATAGCTGCCGATGATCGCGGGCGTGACGAGGGACGGGCCGAGCCAGTCCACACCGTTGTACGGCTCCCTGAAGTTGCTCTCGGGCAGCTGGAGTACGGCTCCGTCGGCCGACGCCGGCAGGGTGAACGTACCGTCGGACGCGGCACTGGCCGACGCGACGACCTTGCCGTCCTTGACCGCCTCGATCTTGAGGCCGCCCAGGCCCAGTTCCTTGGCGTCGACGACGTTGGGCTTGCCGCCGCCGCCCTTGGTGAAGTCCAGCCAGGCGGTGCCGGTGATCTCGCCGCCGCCGCTCTTGGCGGCCTTGGCCGGTTGGGCGTCGGACGGCATCTTGTCGGCCGGCACGCCCACCAGCGGGATCAGCACCGGAGTGCCCGCCGAGACGGGCGCCTTGGTGACGAACGAGCCCTTGGCGTCGCCGGCCTTCAGCGGATGCACCGGCAGCGGGCGCGCCTTCGGGTAGCCGGCCGATTCGGAGAAGGTGTCGTGCACGCCCACGGCGACGGCGTTGGCGATGCCGCGCTCCGGGGCCTGCTCGTACACCAGCCGGAAGATGATGCCCGACGCGAGCATCGAGATCGCCATCGGCATGAAGACGATCATCTTGAACGCCGTTCCCCAGCGCACCCGTTCGGTGAGTACGGCGAAGATCAGACCGAGGGCGGTGGCGACCGTGGGGGCCACGATCACCCAGATCAAGTTGTTCTTGATCGCGGTCCGGATGGTGTCCTCGGTGAATATCTCCACATAGTTGTCGAAGCCCGCGAAATTGTCGCCGGACTGGTCGAAGAACGACCTGTAGACGGAGAACCCGATCGGGTAGACCACGAGCGCGCCCAGCAGGACCAGCGCGGGCAGCAGGAACGCCACCGCGAGGCCTTTACGTGTGCCTGTCACGCTCTTTCGCTTCCCCTTGGCGGGGGACGGGGACACCGGCACCGAGGTGCCGGTGTCCCCTGTTGTCGCCGACTTCACCGCGTCAGCTCTTGTAGGCCTTGGCGGCGTCCGACTCCAGCTGCTGCTGAGCGCCCTTGACGTCCTTCGGGTTCTTCAGGAAGTCCTGGAGAGCCTTCCACTCGCCCTTGCCGGGCGTACCGCCGAACGACTGCGGCATCTGGTCCGACATGTCGAAGCGGAAGTCGTCACCGGCGTCGATGAGCGCCTTGGCGATGTCACGCTGCACGTCGCTCGGGTACGCCTTGACGTCCAGCGCCTTGTTCGGGGAGATGAAGCCGCCCAGCTCCGCCTGGATCTTCGCGGCGTCCGTGGACGCCAGGAAGGTCAGCAGCGCCTGCGCGCCCTTGCTGTCCGTGAGCGCCACGGCCGCGTCGCCGCCGGTCACCACGGGGGAGTCGGCGCCCACGGCCGGGAAGGGGAAGACCTTGGCGTCCGTGCCGACCTTGGCACCGGCCTCGGCGACGTTCACGCCGGCGAAGTCGGCGGCGAAGACCATGCTCGCCTTCGGCACGTCACCGCCGGTGAAGGTCTGCGTGACGGAGGCGGGGAACTCGGTCTGGAGCGCGCCGTCCGCGCCGCCGGCGATCAGGGCGGGCTTGCCCCACAGCTCGGCGAGCGTCGTGAGCGCGGTGGCCACCGACGGGTCGGTCCACTTGATCTCGTGCTTGGCCAGCTGGTCGTACTTCTCCGGGCCGGCCTGCGACAGGTAGATGTTCTCGAACCAGTCGGTGAGCGTCCAGCCGTCGGCGCCGCCGACGGAGACCGGGGTGACACCCGACGCCGAGATCGTGTCGGCGGTCGTCAGGAGTTCCTTCCAGGTCTTGGGCTCGGCCGCGCCGGCGTTCTCGAAGGCCGTGTTGTTGTACCAGACCAGCGACTTGTTGGCGGCCTTGTAGTACACGCCGTACTGCTCGCCGTCGACCGCGCCGAGGTCCTGCCAGCCCTTGCCGTAGTTCTTCGCCAGCTCCGCCTTCGCCTCGGCGCCGACGGGCTTGGCCCACTTCTTCTCCACGGCCTGCGTGATCGCGCCGACCTGCGGGAGCATCGCGACGTCGGGCGGGCTGCCGCCGGCGATCTTGGTGCCGAGGAAGTTGACGATCGGGTCCTGCGCGGGCACGAACGTGACCGTCGCCCCGGTCCGCTTCTCGAACTCGTCGAGGACCTTGGTGAAGTTGGCCTGCTCGGGGCCGGTCCAGACCGCGGCGACCTGGATCTTCTCGCCGTCCAGCTTGGGCAGTTCGACCGTGGACGCGGGCTCCTTGCTCTCGTTCCCACCGTCCGATTTGTCGTCGGAGTCGCCACTGCAGCCGGTGAGCACCACGGCGCCGACGACCAGGGCCGCCACCGCCGCTCTGTGTGACCCCCGTGCCGCTGAGCGTGCACCGGCTCCAAATGCCTTGCGGCCGTTAAGAGTTGTACGCATGACTGCCCCGTCTCTCCATCGAGCGTGCGGATCTTGACGCATGTTTACGCATGCGGACCGGCGCCCCGAGCGAGCTGACGACGCCGTCCATGTCCCGTGCGGTAAGTCCTACGCGCCGCGACCGCAGGCCGCAATACTGTTCTGGGCTTCAATTCGAAGATCGTGATGGGCTCGTGACGTCGTTTACGGACGTAGGGGTAATTTCAGAGATGTGAAGACACGGCGAGGTGCCGAGGTCTGGACCAAAACCGGCCCCGACCTCAGGATGTCCGCTTTCGGCCACCGGGCCGTCGGCCGCCGCGCACGGGGCCGTCAGGCGTCGCGCACCGGGCCGAACGCCCCGCCGAACCCCCGGCCCGACGGAGGGCGTCAGACCCGCCCCAGCGGCCCCACCGGTATCGCGGACACCGAACGGGCCGCCCTTTCCAGGGCACTTGCGAGGAGCGCCAGATCCGTCGGCCCGTTGCCCAGCTCGCGCACCGGCCGACGGGCCGGCGGATCGCCCATGCGCTCCCACTCCAGCGGGACGACCGTGGGCCGCAGTGTCGCCGTACGCGGAATCCGGCCGGTCACCCGGCCGCCCTGGAACGGTGTCACCCGGCCGTCCGGATGCCCGAGCCTGCCGCGGCCCGGCAGCGGATCGTCCGGGGCGGGCGCGACCGGCGGTGTGTCCAGGACCACCCGCAGCCGGGTCCGGCCCGCCAGCTCCGTCTCCGACGTCCGCTCGGGGCGGGCGGACGTGGCGACCAGATGGACGCCGAGCCGCTCGCCGTCGCGCGCGATCGCCTCCAGGGCCCGTACGACCGAACCGGCCGCCGGGCGGCCCGGACTGCCCAGCGCGGGCGCGACCAGGGCGTCGTAGTCGTCGACGAGGACGATGAGCCTGGGCAGGACGGGGCCGGGGCCGGGCTCGCCGCGCGTACGGGAAGAGGTCTGGCGCAGTCTGAGGGTGCCGCCGCCCGACGTACCCGTGCCGCCCGCGCCCGTGGCGCCCGTGCCGCCGCCGGAGGGCGGCTGCTTGCCCTCGCCCACCCGGCCGCCCGGAGCGCCCTGAGCACCCGGCGAGGGCATCCGCGTGTTCGCCACCTGCTGCTCGGCCGGGCTCGGCGCCCGCTGGCCCACCATCCGCTCCGCGACCTCACGTCTGTTGTGCCACTCCGCGAAGTCCAGCCGCCCCAGCACCTCCGCGCGGCGCTTCAGCTCCGCCCCCAGCGCCTGCGCGAACTCCCGCATCAGGACCGGGTCGGACGCCACCAGGTGCTCGGTCACATGCGGCAGCTCCGTACAGGCCAGCAGCCCCTCGCCGCGCTCACCGCCCGCGCCGTCCACCAGCAGCAGACCGAGCCTGTCCGGGCGGCCACCCGCCGCCAGGGAGGCCGCCACGGCCCGCAGCAGCTCCGAACGGCCGCTGCCCGGCGGCCCCTCGATCAGCAGATGCGGGCCCTCCTCCACCAGGTCCACCGTCACCGGGCCGTGCGGCCCCGTGCCGAGCACCGTCGTGCTGCCCGCCGCCGACGCCGCCCAGCGGGCCATCAGCGACGCGGGAGTCGCCCGCGCCAGCCCCAGCTCGTCCAGCAGCCTGGCCGACCGGGGCAGCGCCGTCGCCTGCCTGCTCCGGCCCGACGACGCGGCGCTGCCCGCCTCCGTACGGAGAGGGGCCAGCGCCCGGCCGAAACGGTCGGCCCACGCCGGCGACACCGCGTCCACGGTCGCGACCGTGCCGTGCCCGGCGGGCTGCCCCACCGCCGTACGGAGCAGCCGCAGCGCCGTCGCCACATCACCGCTCAGCAGGGCCACCGCCCCGCACTCCCGGAAGGCGACCGAGGCCGCGCACGCCGTCTCGTACGTCGCGGCGACCGGCGAGAGCGGCGAGGCCGCCGGAGTCTCGGCGAGGCAGATCACATGGACACCGGCCACGGAACCGGCGCCCGCCAGCCGTGCGGCCGTCTCGCGCAGCGCCGCCGAGCCGGGATCGCCGTCCACGACGACCACGGTGGCCGTCCCCTCGTACCGCCCGGCGGCCTCCGCCACGGACCTGTGGTCGGCCGACGCCCAGCCCGTACCGAGCGGCCCGTCGCCCAGCCTGCGCGTCAGCTCGCCCAGCCGGGCGGCGGCCTGGTCCCGGTCGTAGGCGAGCAGCAGCCGGCAGTCCTGGCCGTGGGCCGGCCGTACATGCGGAAGCCAGCCGAGCCAGCCCCACTCGCGCTTGCGCTGCTCCACACCTCTCGTCCGGTCGGCGCTGATCAGCACGATCTCCAGATCGGCGGGCGAGTGCAGCGCGGCGAGCTGCGCCACCGCCGACCTGGCGAGGCCCGTCAGCCGCTCCCTGGGGCCCGCGAGACCGAGCGAACCGGCTTCACGCAGGCTCACCGTCACCGGGACCGAGGGCAGCGACCCCGATCCGTCGGGCGACGGGCGCTCCGTCGTGCCGAGGCGCAGGGCGAGCGATTCGGGGTGGCCGGGGCCGCGCTCCCAGAGCCGGGGTCCGGGGCCCAGCGCCGTCATCAGTACGGAGGCGGGGTCGGGCCAGGTGTCGTCGAGGGGCGCGCGGCTCCAGGGGCGTGACGTGCTCTCCGGGACGCCCTCGTCGTCGCCGGGGAACTCCTCGTCGCGGGTGCCGGCCAGCCGCCGGGCCCAGGCGCCTATGCCGCCGCGCCGTCGGCCGGGTCCGTCCGGCAGCTCCGTGCCGCGCGTGGGCGTGCCCTGCCGGCGGGAGCCGGGCGTACGGCTGTGGCCCTGCGGGCCGTCGTCGGCCGCGCCGTGCGTCTCGTCACTGTCGGCCCGGTCGTGCGCGGGGCGCCCGCCGGCGCCGGGCACCGGCGCGTACAGCGCGTCGCCGTACCGGGTGTCGGCGTCCGAGCGGGGCGTGCGCGGGTCGGGCACGCGCGGCGTGACCGAGGGGCCGCCGTGACCGCCGTGCGTGTACGCGTGGACCGTCCGCCCTCCGGGGGCGCCCGTTCCGTAGGAGGCGGAGTCCGCGCCGGACCGAGGACCGCCGTACGTCCCCGACCCGGAGCCCGCCTTCGGGTCCGCGCCGTCGCGCCCGGCGGCCGTCCCGCCTTCCGTGCCCTTCCCGCGGGTGACCCGCAGATGCCCCTCGCCGTCCGGCGTGGCCGCCAGGGTCTGCGCCTGGCCGCCCGAGGTGAGCCGCATCGCGGACTCGCCCAGCCGGAGCAGGGCGCCCGTCGGGAGCGGGACCGGGCGGGACCCGACCCGTACGCCTTCGAGCGTCGTGCCGTTCGTGGAATGCAGGTCCGCCACCGAGACATGGCCGTCGTCGGCCACCGTCACCGCGCAGTGCAGCCGCGACACGTCCGGATCGTCGAGCGGTACGTCGGCCTCGGCCGAGCGGCCGATCCTGACCCGCCCGCCGTGCAGCAGATGGACCCCGCCCGCGTCCGGACCCGCGACCACATGGAGCTGGGCCGGGACGTCGTCGGCGGGCGCGTCGTCCTCGCCGGGGACCTGGAGGGACAGCACCGCGCCGTCCACCAGCGGTGGCTCGCCCAGGGTGCGGCGGTGCGCGTCCAGCCGCTCCCGCCCCGCGTACAGCACGACGGCGCCCGAGATGTCGGGGCCGGCGACGGCCGTGGCCAGACCGGAGGCGACGGTGGCGAGCGCCGTCCCCGCCGGGGCGGTGACGAGCACGTCGCACGCGCGCCCCGCGGGATGGCCGCTGCGCGGCGCGAGGACGGTCAGCCGGATCTGCATCGCCGTCAGCGGTCCCTTCTGCGCGGGGTGCCCGGCAGGGGTGCTGCCCTGTGTGAATCCCCCCACCCGGCACCGACACATCGTCCGGTACAGGTCGGCACGGACGGTGAGCGAACGACCCCACACATCGAGTGCTGGATGGCATCTTCGCACCTGCCACCGACAACACGCCCACGGACCACGGGTAAGTGATCTTGAATAGTCGGCTGTGGGTGCAAAAGTGCGTGGTTGGGAGCGGGTTGGGATCATCCGTGGCTCCTGCGGGTACACGTGAGTGGCAACCATGAGGAGGACGCGCGCGTCCTCTTCTCGAACATGACCGCGACGGGAACCCGCGCGGGACCTCTAAAGTGGGTCGGACACCCGGGCGGTCCCCGGGGCCATGCAAGGACCACCAGCAGCAGGGAGCGCATGACGTGCGGCCGGTAGGCAGCAAGTACCTCCTGGAGGAGCCCATCGGGCGCGGCGCCACGGGCACCGTCTGGCGAGCCCGTCAACGGGAGACCGCCGGCGCCGAGGCCGCCGTGGCCGGGCAGCCCGGCGAGACCGTCGCGATCAAGGTCCTCAAGGAGGAGCTGGCGAACGACGCGGACGTGGTGATGCGCTTCCTGCGCGAGCGCTCCGTCCTGCTCCGGCTGACCCACGCCAACATCGTGCGGACCCGTGACCTGGTCGTCGAGGGTGACCTCCTCGCCCTCGTCATGGACCTGGTCGAGGGCCCCGACCTGCACCACTACCTGCGGCAGAACGGCCCCTTCAGCCCGGTCGCGGCCTCGCTGCTGACGGCCCAGATCGCCGACGCGCTGGCCGCCAGCCACGCCGACGGCGTCGTACACCGCGACCTGAAGCCCGCCAACGTCCTGCTGAAGGACGACGGCGACCAGCTGCACCCGATGCTCACCGACTTCGGTATCGCCCGGCTCGCCGACTCCCCGGGCCTGACCCGGACGCACGAATTCGTCGGCACGCCCGCCTATGTCGCGCCGGAGTCCGCCGAAGGCCGTCCGCAGACCTCCGCCGTCGACATCTACGGCGCCGGCATCCTGATGTACGAGCTGGTCACCGGCCGTCCGCCGTTCGCGGGTGGAACGGCCCTCGAGGTGCTCCACCGCCACCTCAGCGAGGAGCCCCGCCGCCCGTCCACCGTCCCCGAACCGCTGTGGACAGTCATGGAGCGCTGCCTCCGTAAGGAGCCGGCCGAGCGGCCCAGCGCGGTGAACCTCGCCCGCGCCCTGCGCACCGTCGCCGCCGGTATCGGCGTGCACGCGAACTCCGCCCAGGTCAACGCGGCGATGGGAGTGGGAGCCCTGCTGGCGCCCGATCCGTCGCCCGCCACCGTGCCGGGTGAGCCCGGCGCCGCCGATCCGACCCAGGTCCTGCCGAGCAACGCGGGATCGTACGACCCTGCCGCCGCCACCAGCGTCCTGCCGACGAACGCGCCGGGCGGCCCGCCGGGCGCGGCCGACGCGACATCGGTCATGCCGACCGGCCCGGCCGGTCCTCCGGGCGGCCCCGAGGACCCGCACCCCTGGCAGAACCAGCTCAGGCAGGCGCGGGACCGCAACGAACAGACCCAGGTCCAGTATCTGGACCCCAGCCAGGACCCGCTCAGGCGCCGGGCCCAGCGGCCCCAGGGCCAGCAGCCCCCGCCGTACCAGCAGCAGCGCCAGCAGGCCCCGCAGCCGTACCCGCCTCAGCAGCCCCAGCAGCAGCGTTACGCACCGCCCCCGCAGCAGCGGTACGCGCCGCCGCAGCAGCCGGCACCCCAGCAGCCCCAGCCGCCCGCGCCGCGTCAGCCCCGCCAGCGCAGTGCCAACCCGATGCGGATCCCCGGCCTCGGCTGCCTCAAGGGCTGTCTGTTCACGCTCGTCCTGCTCTTTGTCGCCGGCTGGCTCATCTGGGAGCTGACCCCGCTCCAGGACTGGATCGGCCAGGGCCAGAGCTACTGGGAAGCGATCAAGGACACCTACAACACCGTGACGGGCTGGGTCTCGGACCTCGGCGGCACGGACCCCGGATCCGGCTCCGGAACGGACCCCTCCGCCAACTGATTTGTCGATTTCCGCGGGATCAATTCCCCCGTAGAAGTGAACGTTGACGCGGTATCGGGCACTCAACTCCCCGATACCCGCGTACTTTGATGGGCAAAGCCAGCCGCTGAGGGAGCAGTCTTGGCACGGAATATCGGCAGCCGGTACACCGCCCATCAGATCCTGGGGCGGGGCAGCGCCGGCACGGTGTGGCTCGGTGAGGGGCCCGAAGGGCCCGTCGCCATCAAGCTGTTGCGCGAGGACCTCGCCTCCGACCAGGAACTGGTCGGGCGCTTCGTCCAGGAGCGCACCGCGCTGCTCGGGCTCGACCACCCGCGCGTGGTCGCCGTCCGCGACCTCGTCGTCGACGGCAACGACCTGGCTCTCGTCATGGAGCTGGTGCGCGGCACCGACCTGCGGACCCGGCTCGACCGCGAGCGCCGGCTCGCCCCCGAGGCCGCGGTCGCCGTCGTCGCCGATGTCGCCGACGGCCTCGCCGCCGCGCACGCCGCCGGTGTCGTCCACCGCGACGTCAAGCCGGAGAACATCCTGCTCGACATGGAGGGCCCGATCGGCCCCGGCGGCTCCCACCCCGCGCTGCTCACCGACTTCGGCGTCGCCAAGCTGATCGACACCCCCCGCCGTACGAAGGCGACCAGGATCATCGGCACCCCCGACTATCTGGCGCCCGAGATCGTCGAGGGCCTGCCACCGCGCGCCGCCGTCGACATCTACGCGCTCGCGACGGTCCTGTACGAACTCCTCGCCGGCTTCACGCCCTTCGGCGGCGGCCACCCCGGAGCCGTCCTGCGCCGCCATGTCACCGAGACCGTCGTGCCGCTGCCCGGCATCCCCGACGAGCTGTGGCAGCTCCTCGTCCAGTGCCTGGCCAAGGCCCCGGCCTCCCGGCTGCGCGCCTCCGAGCTGGCCGCCCGGCTCCGCGAGCAGCTTCCGCAGCTCGCCGGCATCCCCTCCCTGGAGGTGGACGAGCCCGGCACCGAACCCGCCGAGGAGGAGCGGGCGTACGCGGACAGCGACGCCGCGCAGTCGGCGGCGGCCGAGCAGCCGCGCCGCCGCGGCGCCGTCCCGCTCGTGCCGGGAGCGGCCCCCGACTCCAACCGGGACACCCACACGAGCATGCGCGTCCCGGCCCCCGACGAGCTGGCGGGGGGTGCGCGCGGCACGGCCAGGGCCCCGCGCGCGGCCGGCCAGCGCAGACCCGGATCGGCACGGCACAAGGCGGAGGCGGTGCGTAAGCGCCGTATCACGCTGGGCGTGACGGCCGTCCTGCTGATCGCCGTCCTCGGCGTCGGCGGCTGGCTGGCGACGAGCAGCGAGGGCGCGGAGGCCGTCCCCGGCGGCACGACCACGTCCGCGCCGCCCGTCCCGTAGGGACTGGCGGCGGGCCCGGCGTCCGGTCGCCGGGAGGTGCGCCGGGAGCGGCGGCGGGGTTTCACCGGTCAGCCGTTAGGCTGGGTGCGTGGCAGTCGTCGATGTATCCGAAGAGCTGAAGTCCCTCTCCTCGACCATGGGGTCGATCGAGGCCGTCCTTGACCTCGACAACATGAGGGCCGAGATCGCCGTCCTGGAGGACCAGGCGGCGGCGCCGTCCCTCTGGGACGACCCGGAGGCGGCGCAGAAGATCACCAGCAAGCTGTCGCACCTCCAGGCCGAGCTGCGCAAGACCCAGGCGCTCAGGAGCCGCATCGACGACGTCGAGGTGCTTTTCGAGCTGGCCGAGAGCGAGGACGACGCCGACGCCCGCACCGAGGCCGAGTCCGAGCTGGCCTCCGTGAAGAAGGCGCTCGACGAGATGGAGGTCCGTACGCTCCTGTCCGGCGAGTACGACGAGCGCCAGGCGCTCGTCAACATCCGCGCCGAGGCCGGCGGCGTCGACGCGGCGGACTTCGCCGAGCAGCTCCAGCGCATGTACGTCCGCTGGGCGGAGCGGCACGACTACCCGACCGAGGTCTACGAGACGTCGTACGCGGAGGAGGCCGGCATCAAGTCGACCACCTTCGTCGTCAAGGCGCCGTACGCCTACGGCACGCTCTCCGTCGAGCAGGGCACCCACCGGCTGGTCCGTATCTCGCCGTTCGACAACCAGGGGCGCCGCCAGACGTCGTTCGCGGGCGTCGAGGTGCTTCCCGTCGTCGAGTCCAGCGACCACGTCGAGATCGACGAGACCGAGCTGCGCGTGGACGTCTACCGCGCGTCGGGCCCCGGCGGCCAGGGCGTCAACACCACGGACTCCGCGGTCCGGATCACGCACATCCCCACCGGCATCGTCGTCTCGTGCCAGAACGAGCGGTCGCAGATCCAGAACAAGGCCAGCGCCATGAACGTCCTTCAGGCGAAGCTGCTGGAGCGCCGCCGCCAGGAGGAGCAGGCCAAGATGGACGCCCTCAAGGGCGACGGCGGCAACTCGTGGGGCAATCAGATGCGTTCGTACGTCCTGCATCCGTACCAGATGGTCAAGGACCTCCGTACGGAGTTCGAGGTGGGTAATCCCCAGAGCGTGCTCGACGGCGAGATCGACGGCTTCCTGGAGGCCGGAATTCGCTGGCGCAAGCAGCAGGAGCGTTAAGCGGTTCACGAAAGCGGTTCCCGGCGGTTCCGTCCCTTGTCAGAGCCCAACTGGGCGCTCTGGCAAGGGACTCGCTTTGTCGACAAAGGAACTGCCGTTCGGGAAGCGGTAGTTCTCGTTTATGTCACAGTTACCCCTCGCTCGGTGGACAACTGGCTTTAATCCGGGCATCGCACGCGCAACGGCCTTGACGCTTATGCGAAAACTCGGAATGGTGACGCGCGGCATGCGTATTTCTGGGGCGCGTGTGATCAGGGGACCCGCGCACACGGACCCTCAACTGACCGGCCCCGGACGCTGCACCACTCACGATCAGCTACTGGGGGTAGCAAGCACATGACCAAGAAGACGCGGATTCGCGTAGCGCGGATAGCCGCCGGCGCCGTGATCGCCGCCGGTGCTTCGCTGACCGCCGCGGGCGCCGCTTCGGCAGTCGGCATCGATGTCAACGTCGGTGGCCTGAGCGCCAACGCGGATGTCAACGAGGACGGCCTGGACGTCGGCCTCGGCCTCGGCTCCGGTAACACAGAAGGCACCTCCGAGGGCAACAACGGCGGCAACACCGTCGTCGGCGTCACGGAGGGCACCAGCGAGGGCACGTCCGAGGGGACCAGCGAGGGTACGTCGGAGGGCACCTCCGAGGGCACCAGCGAAGGCACCTCCGAGGGCACGTCCGAGGGGACCAGCGAGGGTACGTCGGAGGGCACCTCCGAGGGCACCAGCGAAGGCACCTCCGAAGGTACGTCCGAGGGCACCTCGGAGGGCACCAGCGAGGGCACGTCCGAGGGGACCAGCGAGGGTACGTCGGAGGGCACCTCCGAGGGCACCAGCGAAGGCACCTCCGAGGGCACCGACGGCGGCAGCACCAGCGACGGCGCCACCGAGGGCCAGAGCGGTGGCACCGACGAGGGCCAGACCGGCGGCACGGACGTCACCGGCGGCACGGACACCGACAACGCCGGTTCGCAGCCGGTCGAGCAGGGTGAGGCCAAGGAGGAGCTGGCGGAGACCGGCGCCGCCGAGACCACGTTCCTGATCATCGGTGCCGCGACCATGATCGCCGGTGGCGTCGGCTTCCGGATGCTCCCGCGTCTGGTCGGCAGCCGCGCCACGGCCGCCTGAGGCACCTGAGCGCAAGGCACTCCGTACGTAAAGAAGGGCCCGTACACCGAAATCGGTGTACGGGCCCTTCTGGGTACTCGGCAGACGGCTCAGGCCGTCTGATGCCCCACGGCCACCAGCGCCACCGCCGCTATCAGCACCACCAGCAGGGTCAGCAGTGCCACCGGGCTCAGGCCGCCGAAGGGGCCCTCCTGCTCCAGCCGCTGCCGGTTCGCACGGCAGACATGGCACCGGCCCTCACTGACGGGTCCCGCGCAGTTGGCGCACACCAGCCGATCAAAGGTCATGCGCTCTTCTCCTCCCGCGCCGCGGAGCCGTCGGCACCGTCTCTGCGCCCAACGCTCCGGGAAACGCGACCGTTCCCCGTACCACTGTGCCAGCTCCCGCTCGATTCGGCGCGCCCCGTCCGATTGAGGCAGGTTCGTCCCCGGTGGCGACCGGCCGCCATCCGTGATAAATCACCCAAGCGCGGACCAACCCCGGCGGCCGACTGCGCGCCCCCGGCGGGTTCGCGTAAGGTCTCGCTCACCTACTCCCGGCCGACCGTGGTGCACCCGTGATCCGATTCGACAACGTCTCCAAGACCTACCCGAAGCAGAACCGACCCGCCCTGCGCGATGTGTCCCTCGACATCGAGAAGGGGGAATTCGTCTTCCTGGTGGGCTCGTCGGGCTCCGGCAAGTCGACCTTCCTGCGCCTGGTCCTGCGTGAGGAGCGCGCCAGCCACGGCATGGTGCATGTCCTCGGCAAGGACCTCGCGCGGCTGTCGAACTGGAAGGTACCGAGCATGCGCCGTCAACTCGGCACGGTCTTCCAGGACTTCCGCCTCCTGCCGAACAAGACCGTCGCGCAGAACGTCGCCTTCGCGCAGGAGGTCATCGGCAAGTCCCGCGGCGAGACCCGCAAATCCGTCCCCCAGGTCCTCGATCTCGTCGGACTCGGCGGCAAGGAGGACCGGATGCCCGGCGAGCTCTCCGGTGGTGAGCAGCAACGCGTCGCGATCGCACGGGCCTTCGTCAACCGCCCCATGCTGCTGATCGCGGACGAGCCGACGGGCAACCTCGACCCGCAGACCTCCGTCGGCATCATGAAGCTGCTGGACCGCATCAACCGCACCGGCACCACTGTCGTGATGGCGACGCACGACCAGAACATCGTCGACCAGATGCGCAAGCGTGTGATCGAGCTCGAAAAGGGCCGTCTCGTGCGAGACCAGGCGCGAGGCGTCTACGGCTACCAGCACTGAGCAACGCGAAGAGCATCGAAAGCTGAAAGGACGCCATGCGCGCCCAGTTCGTCCTGTCGGAGATCGGCGTCGGTCTCCGCCGAAATCTGACGATGACGTTCGCCGTCATCATTTCCGTAGCCCTCTCGCTCGCGCTGTTCGGTGGCGCACTGCTCATGCGCGAGCAGGTCAGCGTGATGAAGGACTTCTGGTACGACAAGGTCAACGTCTCGATCTTCCTGTGCAACAAGGGTGACGCCGAGACCACCGAGAAGTGCGAGAAGGGCCCCGCCACCGTCGAGCAGCGGAAGGCCATCGAGGCCGATCTCGACAAGATGGACATCGTCGACGACGTCTATCACGAGAGTGCCGACGAGGCGTACGAGCACTATCGCGAGCAGTACGGCGAGACCCCCATCGCCGGGATGATCACCCCCGACCAGATGCAGGAATCGCTCCGCGTCAAGCTCAAGGACCCGGAGAAGTACAAGGTGGTGGCGACCGCCTTCGAGGGCAGGGACGGTGTGCAGTCCGTCGCGGACCAGCGCAACATCCTTGAGAACCTGTTCAATCTGATGCAGGGCATGAATGTCGCCGCGCTCGGAGTGATGGCGCTGATGCTTGTCATCGCGCTGATGCTGATCGTGAACACCGTCCGGGTGTCCGCGTTCAGCAGACGCCGGGAGACTGGCATCATGCGGCTGGTGGGCGCGTCGAGTTTCTACATCCAGATGCCGTTCATCATGGAGGCCGCGTTCGCCGGGCTGATCGGCGGTGTCGTCGCCTGCGTACTGCTCCTGGCCGGGCGTTACTTCCTGATCGACGGCGGGATCGCGCTCGAAGAGAAGATGCAGCTCATCAACTTCATCGGCTGGGACGCCGTACTGGCCATCCTGCCGCTGGTGTTGGTGATCGGTCTGCTCATGCCGGCCGTTGCCGCTTCGGTCGCGCTTCGCAAGTACCTCAAGGTGTGACAATGACCCCTGGCGTCGTCTCGCCAAGCCGCTTTGCGGCGCCGGGGGTTGTCCTAGACTCGTCGCCATGCCGGGCCACGAAAATCGCCTCAGGCCCCACGGGTTCTACCGCGGGGCGGCCCTGACATTGGTCTTCGCGACCGTGCTCGCGACCGCCGCGGCCACCGACTCGCTGCCGCGCGCCGACGAGGAGGCCGCCCGCATAAGCAGCCGTCCCGTCGCCTCCACGGCCGACAGGGACGAGGTCGCGCGGGCCGCTGCCGAGGCCATGGCCGACGGCAAGTCCGGCACCGAGGCCGCCGAGGATGTCGTCAGCCGCAGCGGTGACCGCTGGGGCGCCGTCTACGACAAGGGCGAGTACGAGGAATTCGAGCAGGCCCTCGACGGCAAGTACACCGGCGTCGGTCTCTCCGCCAAGCGGCTGGCCGACGGCCGGATCGCGGCGAGCAGGGTCCAGCCGGGCGGCCCCGCCGCCCTGGCCGGGATCAGGGCCGGCGACATCATCCGCACCATCGACGGTGAGCCGGTGGGCCCGCGTCCCGTGACCGAGGTCGTCGCGCTGCTGCGCGGCGACGGCAAGGACCAGGACACCGGCCGGTCCCAGGACGCCACCGCGGGCACCACCGTCGTCCTCGGCCTGGCGCGCGGCGGCCACGAGTGGACCCGGACACTGCGCCGGGCCAGCGTCAGTACGGACGCCGTCACGCTGGACACCGGCGCCGACGGCGCGCTCG
The DNA here is from genome assembly GCF_044458565.1 of Streptomyces sp. NPDC050433. NCBI lineage: Bacteria > Bacillati > Actinomycetota > Actinomycetes > Kitasatosporales > Streptomycetaceae > Streptomyces > Streptomyces sp. NPDC050433. The sequence goes on from NZ_JBITIB010000021.1 coordinate 51,070, forward strand.
TGATCAAGGTGGCCGCCTTCACGAAGGGCAGCGGCAAGCAGATCAGGGACGCCGTCCTGGAAGCGCCCAGGGGCACGGGCGTCCTGCTCGACCTCCGGGGGAACGCGGGCGGGCTGGTCACCGAGGCCGTCCAGGCGGCCTCCGCCTTCCTCGACGGCGGCCTGGTCGCCACGTACGACATACGCGGTGAGCAGCGTTCCCTGTTCGCCGATCCGGGCGGCGACACCGAGCGTCCCGTGGTGGCCCTCGTCGACGGTGGCACTATGAGCGCCGCCGAGCTGGTCACCGGCGCCCTCCAGGACCGTGGCCGGGCGATCACGGTCGGTTCCCCCACCTTCGGCAAGGGTTCCGTGCAGATGCCCAGCCGGCTGCCGGACGGGTCCGTGGCCGAGCTGACGGTCGGGCACTACCGCACACCGGCCGGTCACAAGGTGGACGGCAAGGGCATCACGCCCGATCTGGTCGTGGACGAACGGGCGCAGGAGCGGGCCCGCACAGTATTGAGTGGCCTCGGGGGCGGGTCGTAGTGCGAAAATGAACGCACTATGGCAAAGGAAAAGGACACCGGGCGCAAGCTGGTCGCGCAGAACAAGAAGGCGCGGCACGACTACCTCATTCTGGACACCTACGAATGCGGTCTCGTGCTGACAGGTACCGAGGTCAAGTCGCTGCGCCAGGGACGCGCCTCCCTGGCGGACGGCTTCGTACAGATCGACGACCACGAGGCATGGCTGCACAACGTGCATGTGCCCGAGTACACCCAGGGCACCTGGACCAACCACTCGGCGCGGCGCAAGCGGAAGCTGCTGATGCACCGGATCGAGATCGACAAGCTGGAGCAGAAGTCGAACGAGTCCGGCCACACGATCGTGCCGCTGGCCCTCTACTTCAAGGGCGGCCGGGCCAAGATCGAGATTGCGCTGGCGAAGGGCAAGAAGGAGTACGACAAGCGTCAGACGCTCCGCGAGAAGCAGGACCGGCGGGAGACGGACCGGGCGGTCTCGGCCGCGCGCCGTCGCCAGCGGGCCTGACCGCCGCACGGGCGGAATAAGGTGGCCGCGCCCCGCGTTGGTCACGTACGATGGTCCCTGTCCCGCAGAGCAGGGACGGCGTTTGAAAAATCAACATGGGGATGATCGGTTTCGACAGCGGATGTCGAGGCAGGGGAAGCGAGTCGAGGAAGCGGCAATGATCTCGTTAACCATATGTCGCAAACAATAATCGCCAATTCCAAGCGCGATTCCTCCACCTTCGCCCTCGCTGCCTAATTAGCAGCTAGCGAAGACTCCGTGGAGTGTCAGCCCGGGGGTGTTCCCGACCCGGATCCTGGCATCAACTAGGGAACTAAACCATCGCGTTCGGTCACGGGACACGGTGGGAAATCAAACAGTGACTGGGCCTGTCGGAGGCTTGTTCGCGTGACCTCCGGGGCCGAGTAACAACGTAGCGAACTGCACTCGGAGAAGCCCTGGTTCCGCACCGTTGGACGCGGGTTCGATTCCCGCCATCTCCACAGTTCCCATGTGAGGCGAAGGCCCCGCTGCCCTGGTGGCAGCGGGGCCTTCGCCTTGCGCCAGGCCCTGTCCGGCGGATCTTCGCGGGTCCGCCGGACAGGGCCTGGACCAGGGAATCATGGCCGGAATGTTTCCCCCAAGGTCGGCCATTCGGAAACGAAGTCGCACAGATGTCTATCAACTGGTGAACCGGGGACACGGGCACGTGCGCCGTGCGCTACATTCTGGGTCCGGGTGCACGTGGTGGGGGGCGCGCGGTTCGGGTGGGGGCCCGGCCGACGGCCGTATTCCGGCCAGCTTTCATGCGCGCACCCGGTGATCCTGTGGGGGGATGTGCGTACAGCAGTGGAAAATTGGCGAGAAGACGCCCAAAAGGGGCGCACGCATGAGCCGATGGACGTCACCGTCGAGCTCGACGGTCTGGGACGGCAGCTCTCCGAGCTGCCCGCCCGGACCACCAGGACAACAGGCATACCCGCGGCACGCGCCGCGGACAGCTCCGACGGTCCCGTCTTCGTCGACGCCAGCGGCCGTCGGAGCAGGAAACTCCGGCGGCTGGGCTGGGTGCTGGCCATCGCCAGCGCCTGTTACGCCGTCGCCCTCGTCGCGGCCCTGATCGGCGGCAACTCCAGCGCCCCCTGGCTCCAGATACCCGGCGTCAGCGACAAGCGCGACTCCGACAAGGTCGAGATACAGCCGCCCCCGAAGGACCGGCCCACCGTCGAGGCCACACCGGGCGCCGGCGGCCTCGGCCCCAGCCCGTCCGACTCCGTCTCCGCCGCGCCGTCCACGCCGGACGCGAGCACCGGAGCCTCCAGCGAACCGGACCCGTCCGGCTCGGCCTCCGGCAAGCCCGACCCGGACCCCGACCCCGGCAAGCCCGACCCGGAGCCGGACCCCGCCGATCCCGATCCGGGACCCGGCAAGCCCGACCCCGAGCCCGATCCCGGTGAGTCCGAGCCGGGTACGGCCGACCCCGGCCCGGGTCCCGATCCGGGGCCCACTCCGACGGATTCACCGCCCGTCGATCCACCCGTCGAACAGGCCGGCCGACAGGTAGCAGTCGCGGAAGGCGCCCCGTAGAACATGACCTCCTCTGGCAGACGGGCCCCGTCCCACAAGCACGGTCAGCACAGGCAGAAGCGGGGGCGCGTCGCCGGACGCAGACTGCCCATGCGTTATCTGCTGCCTTCGCTGCTTCTCGTCGCCCTGCTCGCGATGCTGATGCTGCGCGGCTATGTGCACAGCGAGATCCTCGCGGACCATCGGGTACGCCCGCCGGCCGCCACCGATCAGGTGCCGGACCGCATCCTCAAGGGAGGCCCGGTCATCGACGCGCGCGGGACCACCACACCGAGAGCGCTGAAGGTCCCCGACCACAAGCTCGTGCTGACCTTCGACGACGGGCCCGACCCCGAATGGACGCCCAAGGTCCTCGACAAGCTCAAGGAGTACGACGCGCACGCCGTCTTCTTCGTCACCGGCACGATGGCCTCGCGCCATCCCGACCTGGTGCGCCGGATGGTCGACGAGGGCCACGAGATCGGCCTGCACACCTTCAACCACCCGGACCTCGCGTACCAGAGCAAGTCCCGTATCGACTGGGAGCTGACCCAGAACCAGCTGGTGCTCGCGGGCGCGGCGGGCATCCGCACGTCGCTGTTCCGGCCGCCGTACTCCTCCTTCGCCCACGCGATGGACGACAAGTCCTGGCCGGTCACCGAGTACATCGGGAGCCTCGGCTACATCACCGTGCTCAACAACACCGACAGCGAGGACTGGAAGCGTCCCGGCGCCGGTGCGATCAGCCGTAACGCCACGCCGAAGACCCCGCACGGCGCGATCGTGCTGATGCACGACTCCGGCGGCGACCGCTCGCAGACCGTCGCCGCGCTGGACCACTTCCTGCCGAGGATGCAGCACGAGGGGTACGAGTTCGCCAATCTCACCGAGGCGTTGGGCGCCCCGAGCGCCCACACGCCCGTCTCCGGTGTCCAACTGCTCCAGGGCAAGGCCTTCGTCGGCGCCGTCGCCGTCTCGGAGGGCACCACCACCGCCCTGGTGGCCGGGCTCGCCGCGATCGGCGTACTGGTCATCGGCCGGTTCGCACTGATGCTGGTGCTGTCCTTCGCCCACGCGCGCAAGGTCCGCAGGCGCGGCTTCAGTTGGGGCCCGCCGGTCACCGAACCGGTGACGGTGCTCGTGCCCGCGTACAACGAACGCGAGTGCATAGCCAACACGGTCCGCTCCCTGACGGAGAGCGATCATCCGATCGAGGTCATCGTCATCGACGACGGCTCGACGGACGGCACGGCGGACATCGTCGAGGCGATGTGGCTGCCAGAAGTCCGCGTCGTACGGCAGGCCAACGGCGGCAAGCCCGCCGCGCTCAACAACGGCCTCGCCCACGCCAGTCACGACCTCGTCGTGATGATGGACGGCGACACCGTCTTCGAGCCGTCCACCGTGCGCGAGCTGGTCCAGCCGTTCGGCGACCCGAGGGTCGGCGCCGTCGCGGGCAACGCCAAGGTCGGCAACCGCGACACCCTCATCGGCGCCTGGCAGCACATCGAGTACGTGATGGGCTTCAACCTGGACCGCCGCATGTACGACCTGCTGGGCTGCATGCCCACCATTCCGGGCGCGGTCGGCGCCTTCCGCCGCCAGGCCCTGGAGCGGGTCGGCGGAATGAGCGAGGACACCCTCGCCGAGGACACCGACATCACCATGGCCATGCACCGCGACGGCTGGCGGGTCGTTTACGCGGAGCGGGCCCGCGCCTGGACCGAGGCGCCGGAGTCCGTACAGCAGCTGTGGTCGCAGCGGTACCGCTGGAGCTACGGCACCATGCAGGCGATCTGGAAGCACCGCCGCGCGGTGATCGAACACGGCCCCTCGGGGCGCTTCGGACGCGTCGGGCTGCCGCTCGTCTCGCTGTTCATGGTGCTGTTCCCGCTGCTGGCGCCGCTCATCGACGTATTCCTGCTGTACGGCCTGGTCTTCGGCCCCACGCGGAACACGATCATCGCCTGGCTGGGCGTGCTGGCCGTCCAGGCGGTCTGCGCCGCGTACGCCTTCCGGCTCGACGGCGAACGCATGATCCATCTGATCTCGCTGCCCCTCCAGCAGGTCCTCTACCGACAACTCATGTACGTCGTACTGCTCCAGTCCTGGATCACGGCCCTCACCGGCGGCCGGCTGCGCTGGCAGAAGCTGCGCCGCACGGGCGCGGTGGAGGCGCCGGTGCCGGTGTCCACGACTGGCCGGCGGCGGGACGACATCCGGAGGCCAGTCGCATGAGCGGTGACAGCAGCGGTCCGGTCGGTACCGCGGGCGTGCCGCGGGCCAGACACAAGGCGCCGGCCGCGGCGGCTCCCGTACGCCCGTCCGGCCGGGACCGCTATCTCGACCTCCTGCGCGCGATCGCGCTGGGGCGTGTGGTGGTCTACCACATCTTCGGCTGGGCCTGGCTGACGATCCTCTTCCCTTCCATGGGCGTGATGTTCGCGCTGGCGGGCTCGCTGATGGCGCGCTCGCTCAACCGTCCGGCGCCGGGTGTCATCCGGGGCCGGATGCGGCGGCTGCTGCCGCCGGTGTGGGCGTTCGCCGTGGTCGTCGTCCCGGTGATGTTCGCGATGGGGTGGAAGCCGGTCAGGGAGGAGGGCCTGTGGTGGTTCCTCAAGCTGGCCAACTATCTGTTCCCGGTCGGGGCGCCGACGTATCCGTGGGAGAGCGGTGACGGCAGTGGCTGGCTGGACCAGTCCTGGGCCGTACAGGCGGCGGGTCCGCTCTGGTACATCCGCGCCTATGTCTGGTTCGTGCTGGCGTCGCCGTTGCTGCTGTGGGCCTTCAGACGGGTGCCGTGGGCGACGCTGCTGGCGCCGCTCGCGCTGACGGCGGTCATCGGTACGGGTCTGGTGGAGATTCCGGGCGAGACGGGCCTGGCGCTCACGGACTTCGCGGTCTACGGCGCGTGCTGGATCCTCGGCTTCGCCCACAACGACGGCCTGTTCACGCGGGTACCGCGCTACATCACGGTCTCGCTGGCCGCGTTCGTCATGGCCTTCGGGCTCTGGTGGGCCTCGGGGCATCTCACGGACGAGGGCTGGAACCTGGACGAGATCCCGCTGGCCCAGGCGACATGGTCGCTGGGCTTCTGCGCGATCCTGCTCCAGTACGCGCCGGCGTGGCGGGAACTGCCGGGGAAGCTGGCGCAGTTCGACTCCACGATCACGCTGGCCAACAACCGTGCCGTGACGATCTATCTCTGGCACAACCTGCTGATCATGGCGACGGTGCCGATGATCGACCAGCTCTGGAAGATCCCGAACATCTGGAAGTACGGGGACCAACTGGACGCTGCCTACCCGGCGTTGACGCTGGTGCTGATCTGGCCGCTGACAGCGGTCGCCATCCTGGCCTTCGGGTGGGTCGAGGACATGGCGGCGAAGCGGCGGCCGAGACTCTGGCCGAACGGCTCGGGCGGTGCCCCTACGTCCAAGGGCTCAGCGCCGCCCGCGCACGCAGGCCCGCCAGACCGTCGCTGATCGTCGGCTGGCTGCAACTGCCGCGCCGGACGCAGGTCAGCACCCGCCGGAAGGGCGGCGGGTCGCCGCTGACGCAGAGCCTCACCAGCTCCGGATGCGTGGTGAGCGGCACCAGCCGCGGCACGAGACAGATGCCGAGGCCATGACTGATCAGCGACAGCACCGCCGACCACTCGTCCGCGTGGTGGACCATCCGCGGGGCGAAGCCCGCGGCGGCGCAGAGCGCTTCGATGAGGCGTCGCTGGTCGTGGTGCGGCGCTATCCAGTCCTCGTCGGCCGTCTTCGCCAGCTCGACCCGCGCACAGTCGGCCAGCGGGTGCCCGGCCGGCACGACGAGGTCCACGTAGTCGTCCATCAGCGGCTGCTGGTCGAACCGGGGATCGTCCATCGGAGGGCTGCCGGGCAGCGGCGTGAGGACGGCGATGTCGAGCTTCCCGGCCAGCAACTGCTCGTAGCAGCACCGGGTGTCGATGTCCGCGACGGTCGTGCGCGTCGACGGCGATGCCTCCCGCAGCGCCTGGGCGGTGGGCGCGAGGAGCGGCCCGATGCTGGTCGCGAAGCCGCCGATGCGCAGCGTCCGGTACGAGCCGCCGCCATGGTCGGCGAGGTCCGCCCTGGCCCGTTCCCACTGGGCGCTGAGCAGGTCCGCGTGGTACAGCAGGACGCAGCCCGCCGTGGTGAGGCGGATGCGGCGGCCGTCCGGCTCCCAGAGTTCGGCGCCGACCTCGCGGGAGAGCTGCCGCAGTTGCTGGGAGACCGCGGACGGCGAGAGGTTCAGCGCGCGGGCGGTGGCCGCGACGGTGCCCTGCGCGTGCATGACGCGCAGCGTCTGGAGGAGGCGCAGATTGATCACGCCCTCCATCGTGCGCCATTCGTACAGCGTTTCGACATGGATCCGTCCCGAAAGATGCGATGGACGCGCACGGTCGAAGGACGGACGCTTGGCCGCATGGAAGCTGACCCGAGAGACATCGCCGTCTGCGCCGACTGCGGCTGGCCCGTTCGGACCCCGCTCCAGGAGGCCTCACGCCACACCGTCGCCGAGGGAACGGTCGTCTACACGCGCTGCGCCTGCGGCCGGGTCCGGGTCTGGCTGGAGCCCTGCGGCGGCGGCGCGCCGAGGCTGCTGGTGGGCGCCGACAGCGTCTCGTACGCCCCGAGGACGGAGTGCCACGCGGGTCCCTGAGACGGAGCCCGGTGGCGGGAAACAAGGTGGGGTCCCTCCCGGCCGGCTCACAGTCGTGCCCGCCCCCGTTGTGAGACCAAGGTTGCGCGCCGGTCATCTCGTGGCACCCCGGTGAAACGCGGTGTCCCTACCGTCAGGGGTCACCCGACCGCACTGTCAGTGGAGGCGCGATGACTGGCCCGATGATCAACGATGCGGCACATGGCGCCGGGAAGGGGCGCTGGATCGAGCACTGGGATCCCGAGGACCCCGGCTTCTGGGAGCGGACCGGGCGGCGGACCGCCCGGCGCAATCTGTACTTCTCCGTGCTCTCCGAGCACATCGGGTTCTCCATCTGGACCCTCTGGTCGGTGATGGTCCTGTTCATGGGGCCGGAGTACGGCGTCGACCCCGCCGGGAAGTTCTTCCTCATCGGCATGGCCACGTTCGTCGGCGCCCTCGTACGCATCCCGTACACCTTCGCCGTCGCCCGCTTCGGCGGCCGTAACTGGACCGTCGTCAGCGCCCTGTTGCTGCTCCTGCCGACGGGCGCCGCCTATGTGGTGATGGAGCCGGGGACCTCGTACACCACCTTCCTGGCCGTCGCCGCGCTCACCGGCCTCGGCGGCGGCAACTTCGCCTCCTCCATGACCAACATCAACTCCTTCTTCCCGCTGCGCGAGAAGGGCTGGGCGCTCGGCCTCAACGCCGGCGGCGGCAACGTCGGTGTGCCGGTCGTGCAGCTCGTCGGGCTGCTGGTGATCGGGACCGCGGGCGCCGCGCACCCCCGGATCGTGCTCGCCGTCTACCTCCCGCTGATCGTCGTCGCCGCCGTCTGCGCCGCGCTGTTCATGGACAATCTGGCGCCGGTGAAGAACGACACCGGGGCGGCGAAGGAAGCCGTACGCGACCGGCACACCTGGATCATGGCCGTGCTCTACATCGGGACGTTCGGCTCCTTCATCGGCTACAGCTTCGCCTTCGGCCTGGTGCTCCAGACCCAGTTCGGGCGTACGCCCCTGGAGGCCGCCTCGCTGACCTTCATGGGTCCGCTGCTCGGCTCGCTGATACGGCCGCTCGGCGGCAGGCTCGCCGACCGGCACGGCGGCGCCCGTATCACCCTGTGGAACTTCGCGGGGATGGCGGCGGCGACCGTCGTGGTGATCTTCGCCTCGGTGACCGAGTCGCTGCCCGTCTTCCTGGTCGGCTTCACCGCGCTGTTCCTGCTCAGCGGCCTCGGCAACGGCTCCACGTACAAGATGATCCCCGGCATCTTCCAGGCGAAGGCCCTGGCCAGGGGGATGACCGGGGAGGCGGCGGCCCGCTACGGGCGGCGGCTCTCCGGCGCGTCCATGGGGCTGATCGGGGCCGTCGGAGCGCTCGGCGGGCTCGGGGTCAACCTCGCCTTCCGGCAGTCCTTCCAGCAGGAGGCGGGGACGGGCACCGCCGCGTTCGTCGCCTTCCTGGGCTTCTACGCGGTGTGCTCGGCGCTCACCTGGGCGGTATACCTTCGGAAGAAGGCGGCCGGACCGGCGACGGAGGCGGACACGGGAGCCGGGGCCGACGTACGGCGCAGGCTCGACTACGCCGAGGTGTGAGCCGGGCTCCGCAGGGGGCCGGGCGGCGGGGCGGGGCGCCGGGACGCGCCCCGGCACCGCGCCGGAACCGTACGGACGAGAGAGCGGGACGAAGATCATGTCCGAACAGCAGAAGCACGGCCCCCTCGCCGGATTCACGGTCGGGGTCACCGCCGCCCGGCGCGCCGACGAGCTGGGGGCGCTGCTCGCCCGGCGCGGCGCCGCCGTGGTGCACGCCCCCGCCCTGCGTATCGTGCCGGTCTCAGACGACACCGAACTCCTCGCCGCCACCAAGGAGTTGATCGGCAACCCGCCCCATGTGGTGATCGCCACGACGGCGATCGGCTTCCGCGGCTGGGTGGAGGCGGCCGACGGCTGGGGGCACGGCCAGGACCTGCTCGACTGTCTGCGCGGCACGGAGCTGCTGGCACGCGGGCCGAAGGTGAAGGGCGCGATCCGTGCCGCCGGGCTGACCGAGGAGTGGTCGCCGGACTCCGAGTCCATGGCGGAGGTGCTGGACCGGATGCTGGCCGAGGGCGTCGACGGACGCCGGGTCGCCCTCCAGCTGCATGGAGAGCCACTGCCCGGTTTCGTGGAGGCGCTGCGGGCCGGGGGCGCCGATGTCGTCGTCGTACCCGTCTACCGCTGGATGCCGCCCGAGGACATCGCGCCCGTCGACCGGCTGATCGACGCGACCGTCGCGCGCACCCTGGACGCCGTCACGTTCACCAGCGCGCCCGCCGCCGCCTCGCTGCTCTCCCGCGCCGCCGAGCGCGGTCTGCTGGCCGACCTGGTCGACGCACTCCACCACGACGTGCTCGCCGGCTGCGTCGGGCCGGTCACCGCCCTGCCGCTCCAGGAACACGGCATCGACACCGTGCAGCCCGAACGCTTCCGTCTCGGCCCGCTCGTTCAGGTCCTCTGCCTCGAACTGCCCAGCCGCACCCGGACGTTGGCTGTCGCGGGCCGCCGCTTCGAGATCCGGGGCCACGCGGTGCTGCTGGACGGCGAGTTGAAGCCCGTACCGCCCGCCGGAATGGCTCTGGTGACCGCGCTCGCCACGCGGCCCGGCTGGGTGGTCTCACGGGCCGATCTGCTGCGGGCCCTGCCAGGTGCGGGCAGCGACGAGCACGCCGTCGAGACGGCGATGGCCCGGCTCCGTACGGCACTCGGGGCCCCGGAGCTGATCCAGACGGTCGTCAAGCGCGGCTACCGGCTGGCGCTGGACCCGGCGGCCGGTACGAAGTACGGGGGAGCGTGACCCTGCGCGGACGTGTGACCAGCACCGCGTGACCGTCCGTCGATCGCGGTCAGCACAGAGGTACCGAACCGGAACCGGTGCGTCTATTTTAATCGGATGGTCAACGACTCCCTTCCGTTCCGGCCCGCGCGAGCGGCAGACGCCGGGCCTCTCGCCGAGGCGCTTCTGCGCAACAGGGACCACATGGGCCCCTGGTCGCCGCACCGTACGGCCGACTACTACACCCCGGAGGCGCAGGCCCAGCTGCTGGCCGACCCCTCCGCCCTGCGCTGGCTCTTCGTTGACGGGCGTGACGTCGTGGGCCAGGCCACCCTCTCCACCCTGGTCCTCGGGCCGTTCCGCAGCGCCAGCCTCGGCTACTGGATCGACGCCGACTACACCGGGCGCGGACTGGCCACCCGCGCCGTCGAGGAGGTCTGCCGGGCGGGACTGGAGGATCTGGGCCTGCACCGGATAGAGGCGAGCACGACTCTGTCCAACACCGCCTCGCAGCGGGTCCTGCGCAAATGCGCCTTCGAGCTGATCGGGACGGCGCCGTGCTATCTGCACATCGACGGCGCGTGGCGCGACCATCACCTTTTCCAGCGGATCCTCCACGACGGGCCGCCGAACACCGCGCCGTAAAAGCTTAAGACGTGGCTCCGGGGGTCCGGGTTCCCTTCTGCGGCGAGAATTCATCCGCGACTGTTCAAGTGAGAGACCCCCGGAGGGGTTCCGGACGCGTTCCGGGGCATGCACTCTGGGGAGAAGGCGGCAGGACGGTGACCGAGGCGGTGACAGGCACATGACTACGGGCGTGGGCTCGTACGAGTGGCGATTCGACTCCGGGCGCGTCTGCCTGGATCTGGTGGCCACCGGGGAACCGGCCCCGAAGGGGTTCGACGGCCAGCCACCGGGCGACGACGCCGGACTCCTCGGCCGCTGGCTCACCGGCTCCGGCCTGGTGCCCGCCGGCACCCCGCTCACCGGCGTCGACACCGGCTGGGTCCAGCGCTTCGCCGAACTGCGCGACTGCGTCGGCCAGTTGGTGCACGCCGAGATCGACGGGCGGTACGCGGCAGCCGCGCTGGACCGGGTCAACGCGATCGCCGCCGGTGCGCCGCCCGGCATCAGGGCCGTACGCGAACCGGGCGGCGCCCTCGTCCGGACGCTGAGCGACGAGCCGGAGTGCGGCGCGCTGCTCGCGGTCGTGGCCAGGGACACCGTGGACCTGCTGACCGACCCGGTCGCGCGGGCGCGGCTGCGGCAGTGCGAGGGCGACAGCTGCCGGCGGGTGTATCTGGACACCTCGCGCGGGCGGCGGCGGCGCTGGTGCTCCAGTGAGGTCTGCGGCAACAGGGAACGGGTCGCGAGGCACCGGCGCCGGGCGGCGGTCGCCCGCGCCTGACGCCGGCCCGCCTGACGTCCGCCCCGCCGTTCGCACCCTCCCCGTAAAGATCTTGAAAGATTTCCGCTGCGCCGTTGAGTGCATCTCCCCGCCGGTCCGTAAGTCACCAGTGATGGGAACAAGCAGCCGTCTCAAGGTCTCGACCGGGAGGTTCAGGTGCGCAAGGATGCGGCCGTGGCCGACGACCGACCTCACCGGGCCCGGCACCGGAGCGAGGCACAGCGCACCAACATCTCCGTTCCCGACGAGGAGTTGATGCGCGCCCTCTACCGGGAACACGCCGGACCCCTGCTCGCCTATGTCCTGCGCCTCGTCGCGGGTGACCGCCAACGGGCCGAGGACGTCGTGCAGGAGACGCTCATCCGTGCCTGGAAGAACGCCGGCCAGCTCAATCGGGCGACCGGCTCTGTCCGACCCTGGCTGGTGACGGTCGCCCGACGTATCGTCATCGACGGTCACCGCAGCCGGCAGGCCCGGCCGCAGGAGGTCGACCCGTCGCCGCTGGAGGTCATGCCCGCGGAGGACGAGATCGACAAGGCGTTGTGGCTGATGACGCTCTCGGATGCCCTCGATGATTTGACCCCCGCCCACCGGGAAGTGCTGGTGGAGACGTACTTCAAGGGACGTACGGTCAACGAGGCCGCCGAGACGCTCGGCATACCCAGTGGGACCGTACGCTCGCGTGTGTTCTACGCACTGCGTTCCATGAAGCTCGCGCTGGAGGAAAGGGGGGTCTCGGCATGACGACGTACGAGCGGTCCGGGCAGGGTGACGGCACGACCGCGCACGACGCGGCGGCGGCATATGTGCTCGGCATTCTGGACGAAGCCGACGCCACCGCCTTCGAGACGCACCTCGCGGGCTGCCACATCTGCGCGCTCCATCTGGAGGAGTTCGCCGGGATGGAGCCGATGCTGGCCATGCTGGCGGACAATCCGGACCCGGTCGGGCAGTCGTCGCCGTTCGGCCGGTCCGATCCGTTCGCCCGGCCCGCCACGGCACCGGTCCCGGCGCCCGCCGTCACCGTGCAGCCCAGCCCGCGCCTTCTCGACCGGCTCGTCGACGAGGTCGCGGTCAAGCGCACCAAGCGCCGGCGCCGCTCGATGTATCTGGTCGCCGCCGCAGCCGCGCTGGTCGTGGGCGGTCCCGCCGTCGCGGTCGTCACCACCTCCGGTGACGGTGGCACGAGCAACCAGGCCGGGGACCCGCACCCCACCAGCCCCGCCGAGGACGCCTTCTTCGAACACATGCCGGAGAAGGTCGAGGCGACGGACCCCACGACGAAGGTCAGCGCGACCGTCGGCATGGAGCCCAAGGGCTGGGGGACGCACGCCGTCCTGGAGCTGAAGAACGTCAAGGGGCCGCTCAAGTGCAGCCTCATCGCCGTGTCCAAGACCGGCGAGGAGGAGATCGTCACCTCATGGGCCGTGCCGAAGTGGGGTTACGGCCTCCCGGAGAGCACGAACGACGTCGCGAAGAACCCGCTGTACGTGCACGGCGGCTCGGCCATGGACCGCAATGACATCGACCACTTCGAGGTCCGGACATTTGACGGCAAGCGCCTGGTGGAGGTCGAGGCCTGACATACCGGCCCCCTTCGCGTACGGTTGACGGCTGCCCAGTGCACGTCAGAAGGGGGCCTCGGTGGCCGCGCAGGATGCCGCTGTTGAATCCGCCGGATCGGTTGTCGATCCCGTACGGGACAAGGGAAACGACGCCATAAGCGACCCCGTCTACAGGACGGGGAAGGACCCCGCGCGCGCAGCGGGGGCCGACTCCGCCCGCGACCGTGAGATCGGTGTCGAGCAGGAACATCTCGACCAGGTCTACCGCCGCCTCGAAGAGAAGATCCACGAGGCGGAATTCCTGATGAACGACGCCGCCAAACGCGGCCAGGTCGGCACCCCCGGCGCGCTCGCCGAACGCGACGCGCAGGTGTTCCGGGCCGGAATCCATCTCAACCGGCTCAACAACGAATTCGAGGACTTCCTCTTCGGGCGGGTCGACCTGCTGCCGGGCAAGGACGGCAAGAAGGGCCCGGACGGCGCGTACACCTCCGTCGAGCCCGCCGACGACGCCGTACGCGCCGACGACACCGCCGACATCGCCGAGACGCTGCACATCGGCCGGATCGGCGTCCTGGACTCCGACTACTCGCCGCTGGTCATCGACTGGCGCGCGCCGGCCGCCGCGCCGTTCTACCGCTCGACACCCGTCGACCCCGGCCGTGTCGTACGGCGCCGGGTCATCCGCTCCAAGGGCCGCCGGGTCCTCGGCGTCGAGGACGACCTGATGCGCCCGGAGCTGACCGCCTCGCTGAACGGCACGGCGCTGCCCGTCATCGGCGACGGCGCGCTGATGGCGGCCCTCGGCCAGGCCCGCAGCCACACCATGCGCGACATCGTCTCCTCCATCCAGGCCGAGCAGGACCTGGTGATCCGGGCGCCCGCCGCGTCCGTCACCGAGGTCTCCGGCGGCCCCGGCACCGGCAAGACCGCCGTCGCGCTCCACCGCGCCGCCTATCTGCTGTACCAGGACAGACGCCGGTACGCGGGCGGCATCCTCGTCGTCTCGCCGACGCCGCTGCTCGTCGCGTACACGGAAGGCGTGCTGCCGTCCCTGGGCGAGGAGGGGCAGGTCGCGATCCGCGCGGTCGGGTCGCTCGTGGACGGCGCGGAGGCCACCGCGTACGACGAGCCCGCCGTGGCCCGCGTCAAGGGCTCGGCACGCATGCTGAAGGTGCTGCGCAAGGCGGCACGCGGAGCCCTGGAAGGGGACCGGGCGCCCGCCGGGGGCCGCGGCGGGCGCGGGAGCCGTACGGCGGCGGGGCAGAGCGGCAACGGTCAACTCGCCTTCGGGGAGGACGCCCCGAGCGACAGCAGCGCCGGCGCCGCGTCCGGAACACCGGGCCGCCCCCTGACGCCCACCCGGCTGCGGGTGGTCGCCTTCGGCCGCCGTCTGGAGCTGGAATCCGACGAGCTGCACCGCATCCGGCAGTCCGTGCTCGGCGGCACCGCGCCCGTCAACCTGCTGCGCCCGCGTGCCCGCAGACTGCTGCTGGACGCGCTGTGGGCGAAGTCCGGCGCGGCGGCACGGGCCGGGGACCATCTGGCCAAGGGCGACGCCGAACTCGCCGCGGAGCTGCGCGCCGGTTTCGACGAGGACGTGACGTCCGAGGACAGCTTCATCGAGTTCCTGGACGCCTGGTGGCCCGAGCTGACCGCGCGCGGCGTGCTGGCCGCGATGGCCGACGAGCGGCGGCTCGGCCGCTGGGCCCGCCGGGTCCTCAACCCGAACGAGACCAGGAAGGTCGCCCGCTCGCTGCGGCGCGCGGGACCCGAGGGCACCGGCCCGCTGTCCGTGCACGACGTGGCGATCCTCGACGAGCTGGAGCAGCTGCTCGGCGCCCCGCCCCGCCAGCGCCGGCGCCGCGAGCTGGATCCGCTGGACCAGCTGACCGGACTCGAAGAGCTGATGCCGCAGCGCCAGGAGTCGCAGCGGGAGCGCGCGGAACGCCTCGCGGCCGAGCGCACCGAGTACGCCCACGTCATCGTGGACGAGGCGCAGGACCTCACCCCGATGCAGTGGCGGATGGTCGGCCGCCGGGGCCGGCACGCCACCTGGACGGTGGTCGGCGACGCCGCCCAGTCGTCCTGGTCGGACCCGGACGAGGCGGCGGAGGCACGCGACGAGGCCCTGGGCAACCGCCCGCGCCGGCACTTCACCCTCACCGTGAACTACCGCAACCCGGCCGAGATCGCGGCCCTCGCCGCCAAGGTCCTCGCACTCGCGATGCCGGGCATGGAGTCCCCGGCCGCCGTCCGCTCCACGGGCGTCGAGCCGCGCTTCAGCGCCGTACGGGACGGAGACCTGGCCGGGGCCGTACGTGCGGAGGCCGCCCGGCTGCTGGACCGCGTCGACGGCACGATCGGCGTGGTCGTCGCGATGGGCCGCCGGGAGCAGGCGGCGCGCTGGCTGGCGGGTCTCGGCGACCGGGTGGTGGCGCTCGGCAGCCTGGAGGCGAAGGGGCTGGAGTACGACGCCACGGTGGTCGTCTCGCCGGCCGAGATCGCCGACGAGTCCCCGGCCGGGCTGCGGGTGCTGTATGTGGCTCTGACCCGCGCGACACAACAGCTGACGGTCGTCTCGGCGGACCGCGACGACCCCGACGAGCGGGGAGTGCCGGACCTGCTCAGGGATTGATTCGCAAGTCAACTCGCCTGCGGGAATCGCTTTCCTGGGTGGTTTGTTAGCCTGGTGTCGGCACCGGCTCGATCCAAGCCCCCGGGCCCAACCTTCGTCGCTTCGAGCGACCACTTGCCGCGAGGCGAGCATGGCGGGTCGGTGCCACCCACAGCATGCTGAGGCCCCGCCTCCCGGTCGTCCGGGAGGCGGGGCCTTCGCCGTGTCCTGGGCCGTGTCCTGCGCCGGACGGGTGATGTGATCCCCGGCGGGAGGTGATCCGGGTAGAGATGCCCGGGACATCCCGGTTCCGGCCTGCGCCGGGGCCGGGCAGAACACTCTTCGATCGGGCTCAACATGGCTGTGGAAATCCCGCCCCTGATGAAGCCGTCCCGGCTCAGAAGCCGGGGAGGTCTGTGGGGCGAATGCATGGCGGAGTTCTTGGGGACGTTCGTCCTCATCTCCTTCGGATGTGGCGTGGTGGCCGTGGCGGTCGCCGGACTGCCCGGCTCGGGCCGTACGGCGGGGCCGACCACGTTCTTCATCAGCTCCGGTGACTGGCTCCTGATCACCTGGGGCTGGGCGCTGGCCGTGGTCTTCGGCGTGTATGTGGCCGGCGGGGTCAGCGGGGCGCACATCAACCCGGCGGTGACCCTGGCGTTCGCGGTACGCCGCAAATTCGCGTGGGCCAAGGTCCTGCCGTACTGGGGCGCACAGCTGCTCGGGGCGTTCGTCGGGGCGGCACTGGTGTTCGGCGTCTACCACGACGCGATCAGCGTTTTCGACGCCGCCATGAAGGGACCGAAAACCAACGGCCACACACTGGCGTCCTTCTCGATCTTCGGGACGTTCCCCGCGCCGTACTTCAACGGCGGTTTCTGGGGCCCGCTGTTCGACCAGATCGTCGGTACGGGCTTCCTGGTGATGTTCATCGCGGCGGTCATCGACATGCGCAACACCGCCGTGAAGGCCAACCTCGGCCCGCTGATCGTCGGATTCGCCGTCGCGGCCATCGGCATGTCCTACGGGTCGAACGCCGGATACGCCATCAACCCCGCCCGTGACCTGGGCCCGCGCCTGCTCACCTGGGCGGCAGGCTGGCAGGACCTCGCGATTCCCGGCAGCCT
This sequence comes from Streptomyces sp. NPDC050433, assembly GCF_044458565.1. Lineage (NCBI taxonomy): Bacteria > Bacillati > Actinomycetota > Actinomycetes > Kitasatosporales > Streptomycetaceae > Streptomyces > Streptomyces sp. NPDC050433. The sequence continues at coordinate 67,830 of NZ_JBITIB010000021.1, forward strand.
CGCCGGGTCCTTCAACGACTACTGGTGGGTCCCCATCGTCGGGCCGCTCGTCGGTGGCGTGATCGGGGTCCTGCTGTACGACCTGTTCATCGGCGACGTCCTGCACGTACGGGCCCTGCTGGGCGAGCGAGGGGACGTCGGCCGCACCAGCGAGGTCAAGACGGGCGACGAGGAGTAGGCCTTTTCCGTTGAGTTCTTTTCGTTGACGGAACAATGCCTTCACAGGAGCGGGTCCGCGTCACACACTGACGCGGACCCGCTCTTGCTTCCCGCTTCACCGGTCTCCACCCCCGTTACCGCCTACCAGCTGGTAGGTGCGACCATCGGACGGTCCCGCCGGACGCCAGGCGCGAGGTGGTGCGGCAAGTGAAGCAAGGGAAAGCAGAGGAACTCGGTCATGGCAACGGCGCCAAGCGTCTCGTATTCGATGACGGTCAGGCTGGAAGTGCCCGCGAGCGGCACCGCGGTCTCCCAGCTGACCACGGCCGTGGAGTCCTCCGGCGGCTCGGTGACCGGTCTGGACGTCACGGCGTCCGGCCATGAGAAGCTGCGGATCGACGTCACCATCGCCGCCAGCTCCACCAGCCACGCGGACGAGATCGTCGAGGAACTGCGGGGCATCGAGGGTGTCATCCTCGGCAAGGTCTCCGACCGTACGTTCCTGATGCACCTCGGCGGCAAGATCGAGATGCAGTCCAAGCACCCCATCCGTAACCGTGACGACCTCTCGATGGTCTACACGCCGGGTGTGGCACGGGTCTGCATGGCGATCGCCGAGAACCCCGAGGACGCCCGCCGGCTCACCATCAAGCGCAACTCCGTCGCGGTCGTCACCGACGGCTCCGCGGTGCTGGGCCTCGGCAACATCGGCCCGATGGCCTCGCTGCCCGTCATGGAGGGCAAGGCGGCCCTCTTCAAGCGGTTCGCGGGGATCGACGCCTGGCCGATCTGCCTGGACACCCAGGACACCGATGAGATCGTCGCCATCGTCAAGGCGATCGCGCCGGGCTTCGCCGGGATCAATCTGGAGGACATCTCCGCCCCCCGCTGCTTCGAGATCGAGGCGCGGCTGCGCGAGGCCCTGGACATCCCGGTCTTCCACGACGACCAGCACGGCACGGCCATCGTGGTGCTCGCCGCGCTGACCAACGCGCTGCGCGTCGTGGGCAAGGCGATCGGTGACGTACGGGTCGTCATGTCCGGCGCGGGTGCGGCCGGTACAGCGATTCTGAAACTTCTTATCGCGGCCGGTGTCAAGCACACCGTCGTCGCCGACATTCACGGGGTCGTGCACGCCGGCCGCGCCGACCTGGTGTCCGCGGCGGCCGAATCGCCCCTGCGCTGGATCGCCGACAACACCAACCCGGAGGGCGTCACCGGCACCCTCAAGGAGGCCGTCGTCGACGCCGACGTGTTCATCGGTGTGTCGGCCCCGAACGTGCTGGACGGCACGGACGTCGCGGCGATGGCGGACGGCGCGATCGTCTTCGCGCTGGCCAACCCCGACCCCGAGGTCGACCCGGCAATCGCCCGCGAGACAGCGGCAGTTGTGGCCACGGGACGCTCCGACTTCCCCAACCAGATCAACAACGTCCTGGTCTTCCCCGGTGTCTTCCGAGGCCTCCTCGACGCGCAGTCACGCACCGTCAACACGGAGATGATGCTGGCCGCCGCGACGGCCCTCGCGGACGTCGTCACGGGGGACGAGCTCAACCCGAACTACATCGTGCCCTCGGTGTTCAACGACAAGGTCGCGGGAGCCGTCGCCGGAGCCGTGCGCAACGCCGCCAAGGCCGCCGGCGTGGTTGTGACAGGCACCACGTCCGTCTGACGCCCGGCGCGTCGCGATTCGCGGCACCGTGAACCCCCCTCTAGGGTGGCGGACCATGAGCCCGCTGCTCCAAGGGGGTTTCAGGACCGGATTGGCTTTCCCGCCGCTGGTGGGGGCAGGATGCTTTCTCAAGGACTATGTCCAGGGGATACCCCATGGGGCGAAGACCTGAAGAACAGACCCGGTCACAGGGACTGTCAGAGGGTCCTGGCAGCATCGGCTTCGATCTCACGCCTCACACGCAAGAAGAACACGGGAGTAACAACATGAACCGCAGTGAGCTGGTGGCCGCCCTGGCCGACCGCGCCGAGGTGACTCGCAAGGATGCCGACGCCGTGCTGGCCGCCCTCGCCGAGACGGTCGGCGAGATCGTCGCCAAGGGCGACGAGAAGGTCACCATCCCCGGCTTCCTGACCTTCGAGCGCACCCACCGTGCCGCTCGCACCGCTCGTAACCCGCAGACCGGCGACCCGATCCAGATCCCGGCCGGCTACAGCGTGAAGGTCTCCGCGGGCTCCAAGCTCAAGGAAGCCGCCAAGGGCAAGTAACCCTCAGTCAGAGCAGAAGGGCGGTCACCCCGATCGGGGTGGCCGCCCTTGTGTCTGTCCCTGCCTGTCCGGTGTCTGTCCGGTGTCTGTCCGGTGTTCCGTCCGTCCGACGGGTGGGGACGGGGCGTCAGACGACTGAGCCGCCCGGCAGTTCGACCTTCGCGCCCAGCTCGACCAGCTTCTCCATGAAGTTCTCGTAGCCGCGGTTGATCAGGTCGATGCCGTGCACCCGCGACGTGCCCTGCGCCGCCAGCGCCGCGATCAGATACGAGAAACCGCCCCGCAGGTCGGGGATGACCAGATCGGCGCCCTGGAGCTTCGTGGGACCCGACACGACCGCCGAGTGCAGGAAGTTGCGCTGGCCGAAGCGGCAGTCCGAGCCGCCCAGGCACTCCCGGTACAACTGGATGTGCGCGCCCATCTGGTTGAGCGCCGACGTGAAGCCGAGCCGGGACTCGTACACCGTCTCGTGGACGATGGACAGGCCCGCTGCCTGCGTCAGCGCCACCACCAGCGGCTGCTGCCAGTCGGTCTGGAAACCCGGGTGTACGTCGGTCTCCAGGGCGATCGCGTTGAGCGGGCCGCCCGGGTGCCAGAAGCGGATGCCCTTGTCGTCGATCTCGAACGCCCCGCCGACCCGGCGGAAGGTGTTCAGGAACGTCATCATCGACCGCTGCTGCGCGCCGCGTACGTAGATGTTGCCCTCGGTCGCCAGCGCCGCCGACGCCCAGGACGCCGCCTCCAGACGGTCCGGCAGGGCGCGGTGGTTGTAGCCGCCGAGCTTGTCGACACCGGTGATCCGGATCGTCCGGTCGGTGTCCATCGAGATGATGGCGCCCATCTTCTGGAGCACGCAGATCAGATCCTCGATCTCCGGCTCCACCGCGGCGTTCGACAACTCGGTGACGCCCTCGGCCAGAACGGCCGTCAGCAGCACCTGCTCGGTCGAGCCGACCGAGGGGTACGGCAGCCGGATCTTCGTGCCGCGCAGCCGCTGCGGGGCCTCCAGATACTGTCCGTCCGCCCGCTTCTCGATCGTCGCGCCGAACTGGCGCAGCACCTCGAAGTGGAAGTCGATGGGCCGACCGCCGATGTCGCAGCCGCCGAGGCCCGGAATGAAGGCGTGGCCCAGACGGTGCAGCAGCGGGCCGCAGAACAGGATCGGGATGCGCGACGAGCCCGCGTGGGCATCGATGTCGGCGACGTTGGCGCTCTCCACGTGCGACGGGTCGAGGACCAGCTCGCCCGGTTCCTCACCGGGGCGCACGGTCACGCCGTGCAGCTGGAGCAGGCCCCTGACGACCCGTACGTCACGGATGTCGGGCACGTTGCGCAGTCTGCTGGGCCCGCTGCCGAGAAGGGCGGCGACCATGGCCTTCGGCACCAGGTTCTTCGCGCCGCGGACGCGGATCTCGCCCTCCAGCGGGGTTCCGCCGTGGACAAGCATTACATCGTCTGTGCCGGTCATGAATCTCGCGTTCCGGGAGTCGTCGGACAGGGGGCCAAAGCAAAAGGGTAAGGGGCCCACACCCCTGTCCCGTAAGGCATCGGGCCCCCTGGAGCCGTGAGAAAGGCGGCAGAACACTTTCTGTTCACCACCCCTTGCGTTGAGTCATCTTTCTCTTTGTGTCCACTTCGGTCCGAATCGCGGCGCGTCCCTGCGCTCCCCGTGCAGCCGTGCGCCTGATCTGCGATCACGCACACTCTGCCGCGCGGGCCCCGCGGAAGGCGAATGTGCGGGATCATGTCTCGCATGACCGAGGTGTCCTCGCTCACAGGGCGGCTGCTCGTCGCGACTCCGGCCCTGGCGGATCCGAATTTCGACCGCGCGGTGGTGCTCCTGCTCGACCACGACGAGGAGGGGTCACTCGGCGTGGTCCTCAACAGGCCCACCCCGGTGGACGTCGGGGACATCCTGGAGTCCTGGGGCGGTCTCGCCGGGGACCCCGGCGTCGTCTTCCAGGGCGGACCGGTCTCCCTCGACTCGGCGCTCGGTCTCGCCGTCATACCCGGTGACGAGGGGCCGCTCGGCTGGCGGCGGGTGCACGGCGCGATCGGCCTGGTCGATCTGGAGACGCCGCCCGAACTGCTCGCGCGGGCGCTCGGCTCGCTGCGGATCTTCGCCGGGTACGCGGGCTGGGGCCCCGGCCAGCTGGAGGACGAACTGACCGAAGGCGCCTGGTACGTGGTCGAGTCGGAGCCCGGAGACGTGTCGTCGCCGCGCCCGGAGAGCCTGTGGCGCGCGGTGCTGCGCAGACAGCGCAGCAGACTCGCCATGGTGGCCACCTACCCGGACGACCCCTCGCTCAACTGACGGGCGGCACCCGGTCCCGCGGGCTGTGCGGCGCCGTCGTCCCGGCGGTCACCAGGCCCGTCTCGTACGCCACGATCACCAGCTGCGCCCTGTCCCGCGCCCCGAACTTCGTGAGCAGATGGCTCACATGCGTCTTCACCGTCGACAGACCGACGAACAGGCGCCGGGCGATCTCGGTGTTCGTCAGACCGCGCGCGACCAGCTCCAGCACGTCGCGCTCGCGATCCGTCACCCCGTCGAGCCCCGCGCTGTCCCGCCGGGCCGGTCCCGGGCGGCGGGCGAACTCGGCGATCAGCCGGCGCGTCACCGCCGGGGCGATCAGGGCCTCACCGGCCGCCACCACGCGGATCGCGGCGAGCAGTTCGGCGGGCGGGGCGTCCTTGAGGAGGAAGCCGCTCGCGCCCGCGCGCAGCGCGCCGTACACGTACTCGTCCAGGTCGAACATGGTCAGGATCAGGACACGCGGGAGGTGGCCGGCGGCCGGCGGGGCCCCCGGCCCGGCGCAGATCAGGCGGGTCGCCTCGATGCCGTCCGTGCCCGGCATCCGTACGTCCATCAGCACCACGTCCGGGCGGGCCTCGGCCGTCAGCCGGACCGCCTCCGCGCCGTCCGCCGCCTCACCGACGGCGACCAGACCCGGCTCGGCGTCCACGAGGAGCCGCAGACTGCCGCGCAGCAGGGCCTGGTCGTCGGCGACCAGCACCCGGATCACCGGGGGGTCTCCACACGCGCGTCGGCGGGCGTCGCGTCGTACGGCAGGGTCGCCCGTACCGCGAAGCCGCCGGTGTCACGGTGCCCGGCGGTGAACGTCCCGCCGTACAGGGCGACGCGCTCGCGCATGCCCACCAGGCCGTGCCCCTCGTGCTGTTGGCTTTCGACGTGCACGGCAGGACCGAGAGGGCGGCCGTCGTTCACGACCTCGATACGGATCACACCGTCCACGGCCCCCACCCGCACCCGGCAGGGCACCGCGGGGCCCGCGTGCCGCAGCACGTTCGTCAGCGCCTCCTGCACGATCCGGTGGACGGCCAGCCCCGCGCCCTCCGGCAGTCCGTCGAGCCCTTCGGTGGTCAGCTCCGCGCCCGCGCGGCGCGCCAGTTCGGGCAGGGCGCCGGGGCCGGGGACCGGGCCGAGCGCGGGCGGCAGGCGCTCGCCGGTGGTGTCCGAGCGCAGCACACCGAGCATGTGCCGCATCTCGGTGAGCGCACCCCGGCCGGTGGCCTCGATGATCCGCAGCGCGTCGTGCGCCTCCTCGGGCCGCGTCCGTACGACATGGTTGGCCACGCTCGCCTTGACGACGATCAGGCCCATCGAATGCGTCACGACGTCGTGCAACTCCCTGGCGATCCGCAGCCGCTCCTCGGTGACGGCGCGCTGGGCCATCTGCTGCCCCGTCCGCAGCACCAGCGCGCGCCGCTCCCGTACGACCCGGCCCAGCTCCCCGGCGGCCAGCAGCGCGGCGAAACCGAGCAGCAGCTGGCCGGGGCCCGCCGACCACCAGTACGTGTCCGCCATCCCCGCCGGTGCGAAGAGACCGGCGACCGTCAGCAGGAGGATCGCCAGACCGGGCAGCCAGCGCTCCCACCAGTGGCGGCCCTCGCGGGTCGCGGTGACCGTGTACAGCGCGAACGCGGCAGGGAGAAAAGGGTCCCAGAGGGCGTCACAGACCACGGCGACGGCGGACACCCCGGTCACCCAGCAGAAGACGGGCAGCGGGGCGAGCCGGCGCAACGCCACCGGGAGCGTGGCGGCGGCCATCAGCGACAGCTGGAGCCAGAACGGCACCTCCCGGCCGCCGGCCGTCGTCCCGCTCGTCCCGCCCGGCACGGTGGCGTCGGGGGTGCCGGTGGAGGTGAGCAGCAGCACGTACACGAGAACGACGAGCACGTCGCGCCCGAACGCCGCACGTGGGCGGCTGTCGACGGTCATGCTCCGACGGTAGAGGCGGGCGGTGGGCCGCCGCGTCCCTCCCGAGGGGGAGACGGCGCCCTTCCGTCCCCGGCCCGATGCGCCGACGGCGGCGCGGACGGGACCGTACAGCGCATGATCGAAGTGTCTGACCTGACCAAACGTTACGGCTCGACGACCGCCGTCGACGCGCTGTCCTTCACGGTCGAACCGGGCCGGGTGACCGGCTTCCTCGGCCCCAACGGCGCCGGCAAGTCCACGACGCTGCGCATGATGCTGGGCCTGGACCGTCCCACGCGCGGCCACGCCCTGATCGACGGGCAGCCCTACGTACGGATGCGCGACCCACTGCGCGCCGTGGGCGCGCTGCTCGACGCCTCGTCCGTGCACGGCGGACGGACGGCCCGCGCCCATCTGCGCTGGCTCGCCAGGACCAATCGCATTCCGGACAGCCGTGTGGACGAGGTGATCGGGGCGACCGGTCTGGACGGCGTCGCCGGCCGCCCGGCGGGGACGTTCTCGCTGGGCATGGGGCAGCGGCTCGGGATCGCAGCCGCGCTGCTCGGCGATCCGGGCGTACTGCTGCTGGACGAGCCGGTCAACGGGCTCGACCCGGAGGGCATTGTCTGGATCCGCACCCTGATGCGGGAGCTGGCCGCCGAGGGGCGGACCGTGCTCGTCTCCTCGCATCTGATGAGCGAGGCGGCGCTGACCGTCGACCATGTGGTGGTGATCGGGCGCGGCAGGCTGCTCGCCGAGGGCGGCGTGGCCGAGATCGTCCGTACGTATGCCGGGCCCGCCGGTTCGCTGGAAGAGGCGTTCATACGGCTGACGTCGGGCGGTGTGCGATGAGCGCGGTACGCGGCGGACAGCAGGGCGACACCACGCGCCTCTTCCTGGCCGCGCTCTCGGCCGAGGGGCTCAAGCTCCGTACGGTCCGCTCCACTTGGTGGAATCTGGCCGCCGTCGTGGCCCTCTCGGTCGGCATCGGGTTTCTCTACGGCTCGGTGATCAAGGGCAATTACGCCGACTTCGGGGCCAAGCCCGAGTGGGACGCCGTCGGTTACGGCTTCGCCGGCACGAACGTCGCGCAGCTCGCGCTCGTCTGCTTCGGGGTGCTCGCGGTGGGCGCCGAGTACTCGGCTGGGACGGTCCGGGCCTCGCTCACCGCCGTACCGCGCCGGGGCGTGTTCGGCGCCGCGAAGCTCACCGCTGTCGCGGTGACGGCCTTCGCGGTGACCCTGCCCACCGCCGTCGCCACCTTCGCCGCCGCGCAGACCGCGATGGGGGAGCGGCAGAACGCGGCGCTCGGCGATCCGGGCGCGGTGCGCGCGACCGTCGGGCTCGCCGTCTACCTCACGCTGCTGTGTCTGATTTCCGCCGGTGTCACGATGATGCTGCGCAGCACCGTCCTGGCGCTCGGCATCCTCGTCCCGCTGTTCTTCATCGTGTCGGACATCCTCGCGAACCTGCCCGGTGTCGGCTCCGTCGCGCAGTACCTGCCCAACGTCTCCGGGGCCCAGATCCTGCGGGTGGTCCCCGACGACCGGGTCGACGTGGGCATCTGGGGCGGGCTCGGCGTACTGCTGCTGTGGACGGCCGCGGCGCTCTGCGGAGGGCTCGTCGCACTGAGGCGACGCGACGCGTGAGCGGCCGGGTGCGGGGGGCTCGGGCCCGCGGCCATCGGGATGGCGGAAGCGTGGGTACCCTTGGCGGTTATGAGCACTCTTGAGCCCGAGCGCGGGGCAGGTACGGGCACCCTCGTGGAGCCGACACCGAAGGTGTCGCACGGCGACGGTGACCACGAGCGCTTCGCCCATTACGTCCAGAAGGACAAGATCATGGCGAGTGCCCTCGACGGCACTCCGGTGGTGGCACTGTGCGGAAAGGTCTGGGTACCGGGGCGTGACCCCAAGAAGTATCCGGTCTGTCCGATGTGCAAGGAGATCTACGAGTCCATGGGCCCCGGCGGGGACAAGGACAAGGGCGGCAAGGACAAGAGCGGCAAGGGCAAGAACTAGGCGGTACACGGCCTAAGGGGCGTCCGGCGGACAGGGCCGCCCCTGTCCCTTCCTCCTCGGACGCCGCCCACGTGAACGCGAACGGCTCCGGGGCGCGCACACGCGCGCCCCGGAGCCGTTCGCGTTCACGCGGGGGTGATGATCACCGACTGGTTGAGACCACTTGTCCGTTCGTCGGGGCCGGGCCTAGTGTCCAGTCGGACACTTCACGACCCATTGACTCCGGCATATGCCAGCCGAACGAGGACTGAGGACTGACGTGATGGACCTGATCCCGGCGCCTGTCAGTGTCGAGGGCCCGCAGAGTGGTGGCTTCGTCCCCGACTCGACCACCACGCTCTGGGCGGGGCCCGGGACCGAAGGCACCGAGCGCTGGCTGCGCGCCACCGTCGGGGCGGCGCTGGGACTGCCGCTCGCCCCCGGCCCTCCGGGGGGCAGCAACGCCGTGTCGCTGCGCATCGACGAGTCCATGGCCCCCGAGGCGTACCGGCTGGACATCACCGCCGAGTGGGGCGCCGAGATCCACGGCGGCAGCGCGGCCGGTGTGTTCTGGGGCGCCCAGACGCTCCGTCAGCTCCTCGGCCCCAAGTCCTTCCGCCGCGCGCCCGTGTCCCCCGGTGTACGGCAGGAGATCCCCCGTCAGGTCATCGAGGACCACCCCCGGTTCGGCTGGCGCGGCGTCATGCTCGACGTGTCACGGCACTTCATGCCCAAGGACGGGGTCCTGCGCTTCCTGGACCTGATGGCCGCGCACAAGCTGAACGTCTTCCACTTCCATCTCACCGACGACCAGGGCTGGCGCGTCCAGATCAAGCGCCACCCGAAGCTGACCGAGATCGGCGCGTGGCGGTCCCGGACCAAGTACGGCCACCGGTTCTCCGACCTCTGGGACGAGAAGCCGCACGGCGGTTACTACACCCAGGACGACATCCGCGAGATCGTCGCGTACGCCGCCGAGCGGCACATCTCCGTCGTCCCCGAGATCGACATACCCGGCCACTCGCAGGCCGCCATCGCCGCCTACCCCGAGCTGGGCAACACCGACGTCGTCGACACCTCGGCGCTGGACGTCTGGGACACCTGGGGCGTCAACCCGAACGTGCTCGCGCCCACCGACAACACCCTGCGCTTCTTCGAAGGCGTCTTCGAGGAGCTGCTCGACCTCTTCCCGGCCGCCACCTCGCCGTACATCCACATCGGCGGCGACGAGTGCCCCAAGGACCAGTGGAAGCGCTCACCCGCCGCCCAGGCGCGGATCGCCGAACTCGGCCTGGCCGACGAGGACGAACTCCAGTCCTGGTTCATCCGGCACTTCGACGGCTGGCTCTCCGCGCGCGGCCGGCGGCTCATCGGCTGGGACGAGATCCTGGAGGGCGGGCTCGCGCCCGGCGTCGCCGTCTCCTCCTGGCGGGGATACGCGGGCGGGATCGCGGCGGCCAAGGCCGGACACGACGTCGTCATGTGCCCCGAGCAGCAGGTGTATCTGGACCACCGCCAGTCGGCGGACGAGGACGAGCCGATGCCGATCGGGTACGTCCGTACGCTTGAGGACGTCTACCGCTTCGAGCCCGTACCGCCGGAGCTGACCGGCGCCGACGCCGCCCATGTGCTGGGCACCCAGGCCAATGTGTGGACCGAGGTGATGCAGGACCGTTCCCGCGTCGACTACCAGCTCTTCCCGCGCCTCGCGGCTTTCGCCGAGGTCGCCTGGTCCACGCTGCCCGCGTCCCCGGACCGCGATTTCACCGATTTCGAACGCCGAATGACCGTGCACTACAAGCGCCTTGACGCCCTGGGGGTCGATTACCGGCCGCCCGGCGGCCCGTTGCCCTGGCAGAAGCGTCCGGGACCGAACGGGGACTCCGCCGTTCTCGGACGTCCGATCGAGGGGGCGCCCCCGAACGTATGACCCCAACGTGTGCCCCCAACCGGGGCTGTCTGTACGAATAAGGCGTACAAGGAGTGCCGAACAATGGCATTCCGTATGTGTCGGTGAAGGGGCATGAAAGCGGACCTTCCCCTCGTTCGGGGGCGGATGCGTGCTTCATGGACCCCCGGACCGGCAGGCCCGGAAGTTGTGCCAGAGTTGCCTTGTCCGGCCTGTGAGCACGTACGGTACGGCCAACACAGGCGGACAGCCGGGACACCGGGAAGGGGCAGCTGGGTTGACCACGCACGCACCGCAGACGGCGCAGTCCGTGACGCTGCCGGCCACGCTCGACGAGGCTGTGGCGGCGCTGAGCGCCATGCCTGCCGCCGTGCCCGTCGCGGGTGGCACCGATCTGATGGCCGCCGTCAACAAGGGCCTGCTGAGACCGGCGGGCCTGGTCGGCCTCGGCCGGATCAGCGAACTGCGCGGCTGGCACTACCAGGACGGCCACGCCCTGCTGGGCACCGGGCTCACCCACGCGCGCATGGGACGGCCCGACTTCGCCGCCCTCATCCCCGCGCTGGCCGCGTCCTCGCGCGCCGCCGGACCGCCCCAGATCCGTAACGCGGGCACGCTCGGCGGGAACATCGCCAGCGCGGCCCCCACCGGCGACTCGCTGCCCGTCCTCGCGGCCCTGGAGGCGGACCTCGTCGTCGCGGGCCCCGACGGCGCGCGCCGTGAGATCCCGGTCTCGCATCTGCTGGCGGGCCGCGAGATGCTGGCGCCCGCCGAACTCATCGGCTTCGTACGAGTCCCGCTGCTGCACGCCCCGCAGGTCTACCTCAAGGCGACCGGCCGCACCGGCCCCGGCAGGGCCACCGCGTCCGTCGCCGTCGTGCTCGACCCGGCGCGCCGCGGCGTGCGCTGCGCGGTCGGTGCCATCGCGCCGATGCCGCTGCGCCCGCTGGAGGCCGAGCGCTGGATCGCCTCGCTGATCGACTGGGACGCGGACCGCGGACTGGCGCCCGAGGCCCTGACGGCCTTCGGCGAGTACGTCGCCGCGGCCTGCATCCCCGACCCGGAACCGCCGGCGGACGGGAGCGAGCCGCCCGCCCTGCCGCCCGCCGTACTGCACTTGAGGCGTACCGTCGCCACGCTGGCTCGACGAGCACTGGGGAGGGCGCTGCCGTGACCACCGACGAGAACGAGAACTCCGGGACTCCGGAGGGGCGTCGTGGCGCCTGGCAGCCGATCCCGCAGGGCGGCGAGTACGACGCGGAGGCGACCGCGTTCGTCCAACTGCCGTCCACGCCCCCGGCCAGGACGGACGCGCCGCTGGAGGCGCCCGGACACGGGTACGTACCCCCGACGATCCACCAGCCGCAGCAGCCGGACGGCGGCGTGGGCGCGGCCGGTGAGGCGGGGGCGGCGGGTGCCGGGCAGTGGGCGCCGCACACGCTGCCGGCCCAGCCCGATCCGTACGGCTACGGGCAGGGGTATCCGCAGGGGTACGGTCCGAGCGGGGACGCCGCGCCGCACGTGCCGCACATGCCGCACGATCCGCAGGCGACCGGACAGTGGTCCTTCGCGGACGCCGCCGACACGACCGGCGCCGCCGACTCCCGTACGGAGCCGGCGCCCCAGGCTCCGTCGCAGCCCACCGGGCAGTGGGTGATCCCGGTCATCGGGGACGATCTTCCCGACGAATCGGGCGAGTTCACCACGTCCATGCCGACCACCTCGCAGTGGTCGGGCGGTGCGCCGCCCGCCACCCTTCCGGGTGGTGCGCGCGCTCCGTGGGCGACCGAACCGGAACCGGTCCCCGAGCCGACGCCGGAGGTCGCCGAGCCCACGGCGGAGCCCGTGCCCGAGGTCGTGGCCGAGGGACCGGAGCCGGCGCCGGAGGCCGTAACGGAGCCCGAGTCCGCACCCGAGGCGGGTCCGGAAACGGAAACGGAAGCCGAAGGCGCACCCGAGCCCGCGACCGAGCCCGCGGCCGGACCGGAGACGGAGCCGGCACCCGAGCCCGCACCGGAGCCCGAGCCCGCCCCCCTCACCAGCAGCAACGACAGCGCCGAACACCCCGCCAACTCCTACGTCCTGCGCGTCAACGGCGGCGACCGCCCCGTCACCGACGCCTGGATCGGAGAGTCCCTGCTCTACGTCCTGCGCGAGCGCCTGGGTCTCGCCGGCGCCAAGGACGGCTGCTCGCAGGGCGAGTGCGGTGCCTGCAACGTCCAGGTCGACGGCCGTCTCGTCGCCTCCTGCCTCGTCCCGGCGGCCACGGCCGCCGGTTCCGAGGTCCGTACGGTCGAGGGCCTCGCCACCGACGGCGAACCGTCCGACGTCCAGCGCGCGCTGGCCAACTGCGGTGCCGTGCAGTGCGGTTTCTGTATCCCCGGCATGGCCATGACCGTCCACGACCTCCTCGAAGGCAACCACGACCCCAGCGAGCTGGAGACCCGCCAGGCGCTGTGCGGCAACCTCTGCCGCTGCTCCGGATACCGGGGCGTGCTCGACGCCGTCGCCGACGTCGTCGCCGAGCGCGCGGCGAGCGCCGACGCCGCCGACGAGGCCCGTATCCCGCACCAGGCACCACCGGGCGCCGGCGGCGCCCACCCCGCACCTCTCGACCCGCACGACGGAGGCATGGCGTGAGCAACGACGCGGCCACCGAGACCCAGGCGCTCGACGGCCCCCAGCAGGAGCCGCCGGCGCTGGGTCTCGGTGCGTCCCTCCCCCCGGCCGACGCCCGTGCCAAGACCGAGGGCACGTTCCCGTACGCCGCCGACCTCTGGGCCGAAGGCCTGCTGTGGGCGGCGCTCCTGCGCTCACCGCACCCGCACGCGCGCATCCTGTCGATCGACACGGCCGCCGCCGCCGAAATGCCGGGTGTACGGGCCGTGGTGACCCATCTCGACGTCCCCGGCGACCCCTCCTACGGACGGCTCGTCGCCGACCGCCCCGTCTTCGCCTCGGAGGTCGTACGCCACCACGGCGAGGCCATCGCCGCCGTCGCGGCCGACCACCCCGACACGGCCCGTATGGCCGCCGCCGCCATCGCCGTCGAGTACGAGGTACTCGCGCCCGTCACCGACCCGGAGAAGGCCTTCGAGGCCGAACCGCTGCACCCCGACGGCAATCTCATCCGCCACATCCCGCTGCGCTACGGCGACCCCGACCTCATGGGCGACGTGGTCGTGGAGGGCCTGTACCGCATCGGCCGTCAGGACCCGGCCCCCATCGGCGCCGAGGCCGGACTCGCCGTACCGCGTCCCGACGGCGGCGTGGAGATCTACACCGGCTCCACCGACCCGCACACCGACCGCGATCTCGCCGCCGCCTGCTTCGGTCTCGAACCGGACCAGGTGAAGGTCGTCGTCACCGGCGTCCCCGGCGCCACCGGCGACCGCGAGGACCCCGGCTTCCAGATCCCGCTCGGTCTGCTCGCCCTGCGCACCGGCCACCCGGTGAAGCTGGCCGCGACCCGTGAGGAGTCCTTCCTCGGGCACGCGCACCGGCACCCGACGCTGCTGCGCTACCGCCACCACGCCGACAGCGAAGGCCGGTTGGTCAAGGTCGAGGCGCAGATCCTGCTCGACGCGGGCGCGTACGCGGACGCGTCGTCCGAATCCCTCGCGGCGGCCGTGGCGTTCGCCTGCGGCCCGTACATCGTCCCGCACGCCTTCATCGAGGGCTGGGCCGTACGCACCAACAACCCGCCGTCGGGCCACATCAGGGGCGAGGGCGCGATGCAGGTCTGCGCCGCGTACGAGGGCCAGATGGACAAGCTCGCGGCCAAGATCGGCATCGACCCGGCCGAGTTGCGCCTGCGCAACGCGCTGGCGACCGGCGACATCCTGCCCACCGGGCAGACAGTGACCTGCCCGGCGCCCGTGGCCGAACTGCTGCGCGCCGTACGCGACTTCCCGCTTCCCGCGCTGCCCAAGGACATCCCCGAGTCGTCCTGGCTGCTGCCGGGCGGCCCCGAGGGCGCGGGCGAGCCCGGCGCCGTACGCCGAGGTGTCGGCTACGCGCTCGGCATGGTCCACATGCTCGGTGCCGAGGGCGCCGACGAGGTCTCCACGGCCACCGTCAAGGTCCACGACGGCGTCGCCACGGTCATCTGCGCGGCCGTCGAGACCGGCCAGGGCTTCTCCACCCTCGCCCGCCAGATCGTCCAGGAGACGCTCGGCATCGAGGAGGTCCACGTCGCGTCGGTCGACACCGACCAGCCCCCGGCGGGCCCCGCCACGCACGGCCGCCACACCTGGGTCTCCGGCGGCGCGGTCGAGCGCGCGGCGAAGATGGTCCGTAAGCAGCTCCTCCAGCCGCTGGCACACAAGTTCGGCATGTCGACGGAGCTGCTCCAGATCACCGACGGCAAGATCACCTCCTACGACGGTGTGCTGTCGACCACCGTCACGGAGGCGATGGACGGCAAGGAGCTGTGGGCCACGGCCCAGTGCCGCCCGCATCCCACGGAGGCGCTGGACGAATCCGGCCAGGGCGACGCGTTCGTCGGGCTCGCCTTCTGCGCGATCCGCGCGGTCGTGGACGTCGACATCGAGCTCGGCTCGATCCGCGTCGTGGAGATGGCCGTCGCGCAGGACGTCGGCCGGGTACTCAACCCGGCGCAGCTCGCGACCCGTATCGAGGCGGGCGTCACCCAGGGCATCGGTACGGCCCTGACGGAGAACCTCCGTACGACACGCGGTGTGGTGCGCCGCCCCGACCTCACCGGCTACGCGCTGCCTACGTCCCTGGACGCGGCGGACATCCGTATCGTCAAACTGGTCGAGGAACGCGACGTGGTGGCCCCCTTCGGGGCGAAGCCGGTGAGCGCGGCACCGGTTGTGACGTCCCCGGCGGCGGTGGCGGCGGCGGTCCGGGCGGCGACGGGGCGGCCGGTCAACAGGCTGCCGATCAGGCCGCAGTCGGCGGTGGTGACGGCGAGCGCGTGACCCGCGCTCGCCGGGAGAAGGACTTCTTAAGAGGCCGTGGCGGGAATCGAACCCACGTAACTCGATTTGCAGTCGAGCCCCTGAACCACTCGGGCACACGGCCGTGCGTACCAATGCCCCGACCGTAGGCGCGGCGGCGTACGGCCCTCAAGGGCGCGCCGTACGCCGCAACATGACTGCCACACGCCGTTCATGGTCGTACGACCAAGGGACGAGGTCCGCAGCGACCAGTGACAGGGTTCACCTGGGCCCATGCCCCTTACTCTGAGGTCATGACCACCCTGGAACCGAGCGACGCCGACATCGCCACCGAAGCCGCTTCAGCCGCCCCGTCCCTC
Organism: Streptomyces sp. NPDC050433; assembly: GCF_044458565.1. Taxonomy (NCBI): domain Bacteria; kingdom Bacillati; phylum Actinomycetota; class Actinomycetes; order Kitasatosporales; family Streptomycetaceae; genus Streptomyces; species Streptomyces sp. NPDC050433. Next base: position 83,624 of record NZ_JBITIB010000021.1, read on the forward strand.
ACCAAGGACTCCGGCCAGGACGGCGACGGCATCCTCGGCAGGACCCACCGGGCGCTCAGCATCGGCATCATCTGCGTCGTCCTGCTGATCGCCTTCGAGGCGACGGCGGTCGGTACGGCGATGCCGGTCGCGGCGCGGGAGTTGCGGGGCGTCTCGCTGTACGCGTTCGCCTTCTCCGCGTACTTCACCACCAGCCTCTTCGCGATGGTGCTCTCCGGGCAGTGGGCCGACCGAAGCGGCCCGCTCCGACCGCTGGTCACCGGCATCACCGCCTTCGCGGCCGGGCTGCTGCTCTCCGGCACGGCCGGCGCGATGTGGCTGTTCATCGCGGGCCGGGCGGTCCAGGGACTGGGCGGCGGACTGGTGATCGTCGCGCTGTACGTGGTGGTCAGCCGCGCCTACTCGGAGCGGCTGCGGCCCGCGATCATGGCCGCGTTCGCCGCGAGTTGGGTGATCCCCTCCGTCGTGGGCCCGCTCGCCTCCGGCACGGTCACCGAACACCTCGGCTGGCGCTGGGTGTTCGTCGGTATCCCGGTGCTGGTGGTGCTGCCGCTGGCCACCGCGCTGCCCGCGATCCGGCAGATGGCGAGCGGGCCGGCCCAGCCCTCCGACCCAGCTGTGCCCGTACCGGCCTTCGACCGGCGCCGGATCCGGCTGGCGCTGGCGATATCGCTCGGCGCGGGTCTGCTCCAGTACGCGGGCCAGGACCTGACGTGGTGGTCCCTGCTGCCCGGAGCGGCCGGCGCCGCGCTGATCGTGCCCGCCGTCCTCGGCCTGCTGCCGCCCGGCACCTACCGCGCCGCCCGCGGCATGCCGTCGGTCGTCCTGCTGCGCGGCGTCGCGGCGGGCTCCTTCATCGCGGCGGAGAGCTTCGTACCGCTGATGCTCGTCACCCAGCGCGGCCTGTCCCCGACGCTGGCGGGCCTCTCGCTGGCCGTGGGCGGCGCGACCTGGGCCCTCGGCTCGTACATCCAGTCCCGCCCCCGCATGGAGCCGCACCGCGAACGGCTGCTGATGGGCGGCATGGCGCTGGTCGCCGCCTCCATCGCCGCCGCGCCGAGCGTGCTGATCGACTCGGTCCCGGTCTGGACCGTCGGCGTCGCCTGGGCGGTCGGCTGCCTCGGTATGGGCGCGGTGATCGCGTCCACGAGCGTGCTGCTGCTGAAGCTCTCGCCTCCTGAGGAGGCGGGCACGAACTCGGCCGCGCTCCAGATCTCCGACGGCCTGTCGAACGTCCTGCTGCTGGCGGCGGGCGGCGCGGCGTTCGCGGCCCTGGGCGGCGGCGCGGTGGGCGCCCACGACCTCACCACGACCGACGCCTCCCACCCGGCGGCCTTCGCGGCGGTGTTCCTCCCGATGGCGGCGGTGGCGCTGGCGGGGGTGTGGGTGGCGACGAGGGTGAGGGTGCGGTAATTGGTACCGCTCCGGCCCGATCCGTCGATACCGTTCCGGTATGGCCATGAACTTGCGTCTCCGGGACGATCAGGAAGAGGCGCTGAAGCGCCAGGCGGAAGCGGAGGGGCGCACCCTGCAGTCGGTCGTCCAGGAAGCGGTCGACCGCTTCCTGGAACAGGAAGGGGATCGCGCCGCCGTCCGCCGGCTCGGTGCCACATACGCGGTGAGCCATGCCGATCTGCTGCGGCGACTGGGGGAGTAGGTGCATGAAGTACCTGACCGTCGAGGACACCCTCGACCTCGCGGAACTCGGTTGCGACGGGCAGCGGATCGCGGTCCGAGACCTCGGGCTGCTCAGCTCGGCGACGCACCGCCCCGAGTCGCGGATGTTCAATGTCGAGGCGTACCCGGACCTGTTCGAGAAGGCCGCGGCGCTGCTCCAGTCGCTGGCCGTGAACCACCCGCTGGTGGACGGGAACAAGCGGATGGCGTGGATGTCGACGGCTGTCTTCCTCGACTTCAACGGCATCGAAATGATCGACGTCGATCAGGATGAGGCCTACGAACTGGTCGTCGGTGTGGCCTCCGGCACGATCGAGGAAGCCGGGGAGATCGCGCGGCTGTTGCGCGCCCTGCACGACGGGATGTGACCCGGGTCGCACCTGGCCGGGCCCCGGCTTGTTCGTACGAGGATCGGGCCGGGCCGCCGGTAGGGTGGCCCGGTTGTCGTATCTGAGCCCGGCACAGCCGTGCAGCCCGTGCACCCGAGCGTCCGCGAACCGGAGACCGTGACTACTACCGCCTCCCACCACCTCTCACCCGCCTTCCCCGGCCGCGCCCCCTGGGGCACGGCCAGCAAGCTGCGCGCCTGGCAGGAGAAGGCGCTGGAGCGCTATCTCCAGGACCAGCCGCGCGACTTCCTCGCCGTCGCGACACCCGGCGCGGGGAAGACCACCTTCGCGCTGACCCTGGCGTCCTGGCTGCTGCACCACCACGTCGTGCAGCAGATCACCGTCGTCGCGCCGACCGAGCATCTGAAGAAGCAGTGGGCGGACGCCGCCGCGCGGATAGGGATCAAGCTCGACCCGGACTACAGCGCGGGGCCGCTGAGCAAGGAGTACCACGGGGTCGCCGTGACGTACGCGGGCGTCGGCGTACGGCCCATGCTCCACCGCAACCGCTGCGAGCAGCGCAAGACCCTGGTGATCCTCGACGAGATCCACCACGCCGGTGACTCGAAGTCCTGGGGCGAGGCCTGTCTTGAGGCCTTCGAACCGGCCGCCAGACGCCTCGCGCTGACCGGTACGCCCTTCAGGTCCGACACCAACCCGATCCCCTTCGTCGCGTACGAGGAGGGCAACGACGGCATCCGCCGCTCGTCCGCCGACTACACCTACGGCTACGGCAACGCGCTCGGCGACGGCGTCGTGCGCCCCGTCATCTTCCTCAGCTACAGCGGCAACATGCGCTGGCGCACCAAGGCCGGTGACGAGGTCGCCGCCAAGCTCGGCGAGCCGATGACCAAGGACGCGATCTCGCAGGCCTGGCGCACCGCGCTCGACCCGCGCGGCGACTGGATGCCCAACGTGCTGCGCGCCGCCGACCAGCGGCTCACCGAGGTGCGCAAGTCCATCCCGGACGCCGGTGGCCTGGTCATCGCCACCGACCAGGACCAGGCCCGCGCGTACGCCAAGCTCATCCGTGAGATCACCGGCACGAAGGCGACCGTCGTCCTCTCGGACGAGGCCGCCGCCTCGAAGCGTATCGACGACTTCAGCGCGGGCGACGAGCGCTGGATGGTCGCCGTCCGCATGGTGTCGGAGGGCGTCGACGTGCCGCGCCTGGCCGTCGGCGTGTACGCCACCACCATCTCCACGCCCCTGTTCTTCGCGCAGGCCGTCGGCCGCTTCGTCCGCTCCAGGCGGCGCGGCGAGACCGCGTCCGTCTTCCTGCCGACCATCCCCGGCCTCCTCGGTTTCGCCAACGAGATGGAGATCGAGCGCGACCACGTCCTCGACAAGCCCAAGAAGGCCGGCGAGGAAGACCCGTACGCCGAGTCCGAGAAAGAGATGGCGGAGGCCGAGCGCGAACTCGACGAGGACACCGGCGAACAGGACATGCTGCCCTTCGAGGCGCTGGAGTCCGACGCGGTCTTCGACCGGGTGCTGTACGACGGCGCCGAGTTCGGCATGCAGGCGCACCCCGGCAGCGAGGAGGAGCAGGACTACCTCGGTATCCCCGGCCTCCTTGAGCCCGACCAGGTGCAGATGCTGCTCCAGAAGCGGCAGGCCCGGCAGATCGCGCACAGCCGCAAGAAGCCCGACTCCGAGGCGGATCTGCTGGAGCTGCCGGCCGACCGGCGGCCGGTGGTCTCCCACAAGGAACTGCTCGAACTGCGCAAGCAGCTCAACACGATGGTCGGCGCGTACGTCCACCAGAGCGGCAAACCGCACGGAGTGATCCACACGGAGTTGCGCCGCGTGTGCGGCGGGCCACCGAGCGCGGAGGCCACCGGGGGCCAACTTCGCGAGCGGATCAAGAAAGTTCAGGAGTGGGCGACCCGGATGCGGTGATCGCCAACGTCTTTTTCTCCTCATCTTTTCCACCCCCTTCTCCGCCTCGGAGACGCTGTTGTGGCGTCACCGAGGCGTTTCTACGCGCGTCCATTCATGGGAAATCATGCGAATAGTCAGCGTGAGTCCCTTTTCGGCATGTGTTGTGGCGCGAACGGGGAGCAACCGACCCCCCATGACCGGATTCTGGACGAGGGCTTCCGCTGAGCGGTACGGATCGCTAATGTCCCGGCAATACACACGCGCCGTGGCAGGGCCGCCGCGGAGCGCAGCCGGTGCGCCATGGCCTGTCGGCGGCCTCTCCGTGCGTCGCCGATGGGACCGGTGCCGCAGCTTCCGTGAGAGGACCGTCGTCACTCACTCCGAAACTCCGAAGGAGAGGGCGTCGTGACCGCGGAGACCTCCCAGACGCTCGACAGGGGACTGCGCGTCCTCAAACTGCTCGCCGACACCGACCACGGGCTGACCGTCACCGAGTTGTCCAACAAACTCGGCGTCAACCGCACCGTCGTCTACCGACTCCTCGCCACCCTGGAACAGCACGCGCTGGTCCGCCGCGATCTGGGCGGACGCGCCAGAGTGGGCCTGGGGGTGCTGCGCCTGGGCCGCCAGGTGCATCCGCTCGTACGGGAAGCCGCGCTGCCCGCCCTGCGCTCGCTCGCCGAGGACATAGGCGCCACCGCGCACCTCACGCTCGTGGACGGCGCCGAGGCGCTGGCCGTCGCCGTCGTGGAGCCGACCTGGACGGACTACCACGTCGCGTACCGCGCCGGCTTCCGGCACCCGCTGGACCGGGGTGCCGCCGGCAAGGCGATCCTGGCCGCCCGGCAGGGCTCGTACACCGAGGCCCGGTGCACGCTCACCCACGGCGAACTGGAGGCGGGCGCCAGCGGCGCCGCCGCCGCGCTCGTCGGGGTGACCGGGATCGAGGGCAGCGTGGGTGTGGTGATGCTCGCCGACTCGGTGCCGGAGCGGGTGGGCCCGCGGGTGGTCGACGCCGCGCGCGAGGTGGCCGACGCACTGCGCTGAGCGGTTCCCGACACGGGCTGTGGACCGGGCCCCCGTACCGGCCGATAGATTGGCACTGTGCTCTCTCGTCTCTCCGGCCTCTCCCGCCCCCGCACCCTCGCCCTCTCCGCGGTCCCCGTCGTCGCGCTGCTCGTCGTCGTCGGCGCCGCCCCGCTGCCGTACGCGGTGGCCCAGCCGGGCCTGACCGCGAACGTCCTCGGCGACTACCAGGGCACGCCCGTCATCTCGATCAAGGGCGCGAAGACCCGCGAGCCGGAAGGCCGGCTGCGGATGACGACGATCCTGGCGACGGGACCGTCCGCCGACGTCGACTTCGGCGACGTCCTCGACGGCTGGATCCGGACCGACCGGGCCGTACTGCCGCGCGACTCCGTCTACCCGGCGGGCCAGTCCGACAAGGAGATCGAGAAGCACAACACCGACGCGATGGTGAAGTCGCAGAACACCGCCGTCGACGCGGCCCTCGACGAACTCGGCCGCCCTCGGGACTCCGTCGACGTCACGCTGCACCTCGCCGACGTCGGCGGCCCCAGCGCGGGCCTCCTCTTCGCCCTCGGCATCGTCGACCTGCTCGACGGCGACGGCTCGGGCGGCGACCTCACCGGCGGCCGCGACATCGCGGGCACCGGCACGATCGAGGAGAACGGCGACGTGGGCCCGGTCGGCGGCGTCTCGCTCAAAACCCAGGCGGCGAGCCGCGACGGCGCGACGGTCTTCCTGGTCCCCTCGGCGGAATGCGCCGACGCCCAGTCCGAACTCCCCGACGGGATGCGCCTGATCCCGGTCAGGACCCTGAAGGACGCGGTGTCGTCGCTGAAGGCACTGGAGCAGGGCGGCAAGGTCCCGAACTGCTGACGCCGCCGCCGGCCAGCACGTTATGTACAACCCCTCCGGCCCACTCCCGTACCTCCGCGAGATGGCTCAACTGAAGACCTCTGTACGGGTCAGGTTGGACGAGCATGGTCGGGTGGCCGCGAGCGGTGCGCTCCACGGCCCAGGTGTGGTCAAGTGCGGTGAAGTCGTCGTCGATCCAGACGGCCGGGGCTTCGCCGAGCCAGCTCTCGACGTGGTCGCGTTTCCAGAGGTAGCCGTCGGGATGGCTGGTGGTGATCCGAGGGTGCGGTAGGTCGACGTGGGGGAAGCCTGGGAGGCCGAGCAAGGGGCCGATGAGAGTGGCGGCGTCCTCACGCCAGCTTGTGCACCACACCGGGGTGATGAAGCCGCTGGTCAGGAGGGCGGCGAGGGGGCGGGCATGGTTCGGGTCGAGCCAGATGTCGACAGGTTTGTCCGGAGGACGGCCTGTGGGCAGGACGGTGTGGCGGACGTGGGTGGACGGGGTACTGCCGTCAGCGGCCGGGAACGGAATGAGAACGCCGTCGATGTCCAGGAGCAGGTAGGGCAGGGCCATCAGTGCCTCCGAAGTCAGCGTTTTCGGGCGGTGATCAGAAGAGTGGTGGGCCATGGGTCGAGACGAGGGTGGCGGAGTTCCCGCGAGGAGGTGACGCGGAAGCCCGTCCGGGAGAGATGGGCGCTCCAGCGGCGGGCGTCGAACTCCCATCGGGCGATGGGCAGTCGGAAGCGATCGGGCATGGTGACGTAGTCCTCGCGCGGATGGTCATCCGTCGACGGATGTCTTCCGGCCCGTGCCGGGTGCGGAACGGAGAAGGCCAGGACTCCACCGGGCCTTAGGCGCTGAGAGATGGCGGCGAGCAGGGGCGCGGGCGCGATCAGGCCGACGGCCCCGAAGACGGAGTAGATCGCGTCGAAGGTCCGGCCGGTGGCCTGGAGGTGGTGCAGCGCGTGGCCTGCGGCGAACGTGGCGCCGTCGATGTGACCGTAGTGGGAGCGGGCACGGCGCACCTGGAGTCCGATCAAGTCCACGCCGGTGGCGTGGGCTTGTCGGTATCTCGCGAGGTGGGCGACGTTGTGGCCGGAGCCGCACCCCAGCTCCAGGAGGTGCTTGCCGCGCAGGTCCCGGCCGAGAAGCTCGGCGCCGGGACCGAGGCCCGGGTGGGTGCTCCACTCCATGCGGGCCGGTGCGGTGAGTGCGTGAGCGGGGGCCGCGGCCATGCGCTGAACTGCGTGGGCGTACCAGGGTGAGACCTGGGCGAGCATTTAGACCTCCAAGTACCGTGCCACGTCGCTGAGATGGCGCCGGACGACGGGGATGTACGCGGGGTCCTTGGCCGGGTCGTCGATCCAGCGGACGGCCTGTTCCATGAACCACTCCACGGCCCACATACGGTGCCAGCCCAGCGCCCATGCCTCGGCGGCCAGCCCACCCCGGGGGGCGAGTGCGTCCTCATGGCCGCCTGCGGCGACGTACTGCTCAAGGAACACCCGCAGTCGCACGGGATTCGGCGCGTCGATGGTGCCGTGGTAGGACGCGAGATCGATCAGGCCCGGTCCGGTGAAGGCGCGGGCGAAGTCGAGGAGATGCCAGCCGTGCTCCCCGATGTGGACGCTTGTGGGATGGAATTCGGAGTGGACCCAGCCGAACGGGTCGAGCGCCGCACCTTGGCTACGGGACTCGGCTGCGGCGGCGATCTTCCCCAGCGCGGTCTCGATGTCGTCGCAGTCCGTCCAGCGGCCGGCCTTCCGCAACCGCTGGAGGTGTTCGATGGCACGTCCGGACAGGGCCGTGAGGCCACGGCCGTCGAGCAGGGGCAAACCATCTGCCGGGCGTGCTGCATGGAGCATCACGGCGGCGGCGACGCCGTCGAGGTCGTCGGCTGCGCGTACGGGGGAGCCCAGGTCGTCCATGAACATCCCGAGCCATTTGTCCCGTGTGGCGGTGGCGTGCAACTCAGGGACAGGCAGACCGCGCCGGTGTGCCACTCGAAGGGCCTGGGCCTCGCGGTCGAAGGGTTCCTTGGCGTACTTGAAGACGGCGGTGGTGGCGTCGGGGAAGGTGACGCGTTCGACGCCGGACATCTCCCAGACGCGAATCTCGGCGCGTTCGGGGAGGGGCTTGCCGACGAGGGTGCACAAGTCGTCCAGCAGGGTGGCGGACAGGCTCTGGTCCATGGGGGTCTCCAGGGGACTGATGTGTTCCGGGGCGGGGGAGTGGGCCGGCCCGCCCCGGAGTCGTACCGGGTTGGGGCTACTCGGCCGCGGTCACACGGTGGGCGTAGACCTGCTCGATCCAGCCCGCCTTGAACTCGGCAAGGTCATCACGGAAGTTCGCCATCGAGGCACCGTAGGGCGCGACGACGCCGCCGGACTGGTCCGGCACGGACTGGCAGCCGTGCACGAGCCGGCCGCCGAGAGCGGCGTGGGCCTTGATGGACTCGACCCGGCGGTGCTCGTTGAACCAGCCGCCGTGGTAGACCTCGTCCAGCATTCCGCCGGTCTCGTCGTCCAGGTCGAAGACGACGGAGGTGGCGGCGGGGAAGAACCAGCACGGGCCGACGTTGGAGATGTGCCCGTCCAGCTCGACCTTGTTGAGCGCCATCAGAGTGGCCGCCTCGCGCAGCATGCGCAGGTGGTGGGCGGTGATCTGAGGCAGTCCGAGGCCGGCCAGGTGCTCTTCGCGGAGGAGGTACGAGTACACGCCGTGGGCCGTCGTCAACACGCGTGTGGCATCCGACGTCGACTCGCCGTGCTTCTTGACGAAATCGAGCGCGAGTTGCTCGACCGCGCTCTCGGCCGTCTCGTCCACGTCGAGGAGCTGGGACTTCACCAACTCCCAGTCGGCGACGAGCCATGTGTTGGACTCGAAGCGGAAGAAGTATTCGGCCGGGTCGATGGTGAGGCGCCGATCGTCCACCTGGATGCCGGGCAGGCGGCTCCAGCGGGGGTCGAAGGCATCGGGTAACTCGACCGTGATGGTCGCGGTGTCGATGGTGGTCACCGTTTCTCCGTCTCTGATTGTCCGGGGCTGGGCATAGGAATGCCCGAGGCCGGTGGGGCGTAAGGAACTTGGGGCCGCCCCGTCCGAGAGTGGGGCGGCTTGCGATAAGTGAACCGCTCGTCACGCTCGGTGGGTACTGTGTGGCCGAGGCCCAGCGGTATACGCGGTTTACAGCTCCGGGACGGGGGAGATCGTGCCAGCGCCGATCCAGCCCAACTCCCGGCTGCGCGAGACGATTCACGCGGCCGGTTGCACATACGAAGCGCTCGCCAGGGACCTACGCCGGATCGCGGCCGAGAACGGCGAATTGCTACAGACCAACAAGTCGGCCATCTCCCACTGGGTGGGCGGCGCCCGGTCGCCGTCCGGCCGAGCCGGTCAGTATGTGGCCGAAGCGCTCTCGCGCCGGTTGGGCCGTGTCGTCACGCGGACGGAGATCGGCCTGGAGAGCCCGGACGCCGAGCCCTTGGACATCGGCGATCCGGTCACCACGGTCACCGACCTCGGCCGCGCGGATGTCGAACGGCGCCGCTTCCTCGCCATCGCCGCCTTCACCACAGCCGGCGTCGCCATGCCGCTCATACACGACCAGGAAGCCACCTCCCGGATGCTGCGCGCCCGCACGGGACGTTGGGTCGTCGGCAGTGACGACGTCGACGTCGTACGGCAGATCACGGCAGCTTTCAGTGCTGCGGATGAACGCCTGGGCGGGGGCCACGGTTTGACCACCGTCACGGCCTATCTCGCTGATACGGCGGCACCCATGCTGCGAGGCCGCTTCGGTTCCGAGGTCTTACGCCGGTCCGCCTTCGGCGCCGTCGCCGAACTCTCCTACCTCGCGGGGTGGAAGCATCACGACCTTGGCCATGAAGGCGCCGCCCAGCGCTACTACCAGGTCGGGTACCAACTCGCCTGCGAAGCCGACCCCCGAGGCCATGCCGCCTGGATGATGCGCGCCCTCGCCCATCAGGCCCTCAGCCTCAAGCAACCCCACCACTGCGTCGACCTTGTCGAAGGTGCCCTCACGCGCGGCCTCGGCCACGTGGACGGCCGGACCGAAGCCCTTCTGCACATCACTCACGCCCGCGCCTACGCGGCCGTTGGCGAGAACCCGTCGGCCGTACGCGCTCTCCTCGCCGCAGAAGACGCGCTCCTGCGCGAGGATGGTCCGCAGGCCGATTTCTCCCGTGTCAGCGGCCCCGCCGCAGGCACCGTGGCCAGCCACACCGCTCGCACACTGACCGACCTCGCCGACCACATCGGCACCGAACAGCAGCACCGCGACGCCCTGACCCGCTGGGACCCGGAGAAGTACAAGCGCGTCCACGCCCTCACTCACGCCGACCTCGGCGACAGCCTCGCCGCCCAGGCTCGGGCGGACGAAGTTGTCGCCGCGTGGACCCAGGCACTGGTCCTCATGGAGGGCATGACCTCGGACCGTACCCGTAAGGCGATCAGCGCGATGCGTTCCACACTGGCTGTGTACCAACGCCGACACGTTCCTGGCGCGGCCGATCTCGCCCGTCGCGCACGCGAGGCACTCGCCTAACATGCCCAACAACCCGCCCGACGAAGGGAACCCTGTGGCTCAGCAGACCGACGACTGCTCCCAAGCCCTCCAGCCGGCGCTCGACTCGATGACCCTGCTGGTCGCGGCCGTCATCGTCCACGACAAGGCCACCAACCGCGTCGTGCTCCTCCAGCGAGGCGAGAACGCCAAGTTCGCCCAGGGCATGTGGGACCTGCCGGTCGGCAAGAGCGAACCGGGCGAACCCATCACGGAAACGGCGGTCCGCGAGCTCTACGAGGAAACCGGCCTCACCGTGAAGCCGGACTCCCTCAAAGTCGCCCACATCATCCATGGCGCCTGGGGTGTCGAAGCGCCCAACGGATTCCTCACAGTCGTTTTCGCCGCCCACGAATGGACCGGCGAACCGGAGAACCGCGAACCCCGAAAGCACTCACAGGTCCGCTGGGTTGACGTCGGCTCCATCCCCGATGCCTTCGTGAACACCACCGCCAGTGCCCTTCACAGCTACTTGGAGGGTAGCGCTGCGGTCTCCCTGAACGGCTGGTGAGCGTCATGGTCACTGTCGTCGGGGCACAAGGACGTATCCAGATCGCGCCAGGCCGGGACATCGCGGGCACCGGCACGATCGAGGAGAACGGCACCGTGGGCGCGGTCGGCGGCGTCTCCCTCAAGACCCAGGCGGCGGTCCGCGACGGCGCGACGGTCTTCCTGGTCCCGGAGGCGGAGTGCGCCGACGCCCAGTCGGAAATCCCGGACGGCATGCGGCTGATCCCGGTCAGGCCCCTGAAGGACGCGGTGTCCTCGCTCAAGGCCCTGGAACAGGGCGGCAAGGTCCCGAACTGCTGACGCCGGATCCGTCCGTACTCAGATCGGGCGCTGCGCCTCGGGAACACGCACCACTGTGGTGCCGGACACCTTGTCGTGCAGGGCTCGGCCCTCCTCCCTCAGGATCCACAAGTGGTCGACGAGGAAGACGATCCCCCAGCACAGGGGGACGAACAGTGCGTGCACAAGGAAGCGTCCCCAGGACCGGGAGGGGCTCACCGTAGCTCCCAAGTGGTAGTTGATCACCCGCAGTCGCAAGGCCAGTTTGCCCGGCGTCGCACCCCAGAGATGGGTGGAGATCGGCACGTAGAAGAGGAAGACCACCAGGCTGATCACGATGCCGGGCACTGTCGCGGGGCCGTCGGAGTCCGCACCCAGCAGTTCGACTATCACCGCGTTGAGCCCGGACGGAAGGAGCATCGCTGCCGTCCAGGTCACGATGTCGACGAGAAACGCAAGGAGTCGGTGCCCCGGAAGCGCGGGAGTACCCGCCCTCGACCTCATCGTTGCGGCCAGCGTGCGCTGCCGCGCCCGCAGCTCGTGGTCTGTCCACTTCTCCAGGTCCTCCTGTGCGGCCCGGTTGGGGTCATCCTCTTCTCCGGTCATTTTTCTTCTCCCTTCCTGCCGTTCGGCGCGGACACTCACCGCGCACCCGCACTCATTCAGCGGTCGTGGTGATTTGTTCATCAACCGGCCCGGTTACCGTGAACAACTCATCGATCGGACGTCCGCTCGTTGACGGGAGCGACCGTGCCATCGATGACGGCCGAACCCAGGGGTGCGGCGTCCAGGCCGCGCCAGGCCGGGAGCAGGAGTGGGCTCAGGGTCACCAGCAGGTAGGCGCCGCCCATCAGCAGCAGTGCGGGGGAGAGGCCGGTGCTGTCGACCAGGAGGCCCGCCGTCAGGCCGCCCAGGGGCATGGTGAGTTCGCAGCCCGCCGTCATCGCGCCCGTCACGCGGCTGCGCAGGTGGGTGGGGACGCGTTCGTACATCACCGTCGTCAGGATCGGGTTGATCATTCCGCCCGCCACTCCCGCCCCTCCCATGACCACTGCGAGTGCCACCGTGGAGTCGGTGAGGCCCGCCACCGCGAAGCGTGGGGTGCCGCAGAGCAGGACGGCCGTGGCGAGGATCGTGCGGCGGGTGAAGCGGTGGCCGAGTGCGGCGTACAGCAGTGCTCCCAGCAGGCCGCCCGCTCCCAACACGGCCGTGACCAGGCCGAGTTCTGCGGCGCCGCCGAGATTGCGTTCGGCATGGACCGGGAGCAGGACCGCGTTCCAGCCCTGGTCGAGGCCGTTCATGAACATCGCCAGCAGGACAACCGCCCCCAGCAGCCGGGTGCGGGCCAAGTAGGCGTGTCCCTCGCGTAGTTCGGACACGTACGTGCGCAACGAGACCGGCGGCATGTCCTTGACCGGCTGCGCTCCCCGTACGCCGCGCAGTCCGGTGCCGATCAGCAGCGCCGACAGCAGGAACGTCAACGCGTCGAGCAGCAGGGCGACTTCGGCGCCGAGCACTGCGATCACCAGGCCCGCGAGCGCCGCGCCGAGCATCCGGGCGCCGCGTTCGACGGCGTCGAAGAGGCTCGCGACGCGGCTGAGGGTGATGCCCGCGTGTTCGGCGAGGTCGGGGACGAGGACGTAGCGGGCCGTGTCGCCGGGGGTGTACGCGAGGCCGTGGAGCCCCACCAGGGCGCAGAGCGTCCAGAACGGGAGCGCGTCGGCCCGGTGCAGCAAAGGGATCGACCCGACCGACAGCGCGCACAGCAGGTCGGACGCGATCGAGACGCGGCGCCGGCCGATCCGGTCGATGACGGGGCCGCCGATGATCGCCGAGATCACGACCGGGACGGTGGCGCAGAAGGCCACCACGCCCGCGCGGCCGGCGCTGCCGGTGGTCTGGAGGACGAACCAGGGGATGCCGATCATGCTCAGGGTCCGGCCCGTGGCGGAGATCGCGTTGGCGGTCAGTACGGCGGTGAGTGGCCACCGCTGTATCGGTACGGCACTCATACGGGGCAGACCCGCGGCGGTGTGGTCCTCTCGATGAGCCGCAGGCCCAACTCGACCAGGAGCCAGCCCAGTCGGGGGCGGAGGCGCGGGGCGAGGGGGCGGTAGGCGGCGGCCTCCGTGCGGAGTTCGGTCGCGCGTATCGCGTGGAGCTGGAGGTGCACATCAGAAAATGGCACGACAAATCGACCCTTCGCGCGTTGAGTGTGGTGGTTCGGGGAGGGGGTGGGCGGGTCAGGCGTCCGGGGTGTTGAGCTTCTTCTGCGGGAACGCGTGCAGATGGATCCGTACCTGCGCCACGTCCTCTGCACTCTCCGGTGTGGCGCGGTCCGCGTAACTGGCGATCAAGTCGTGTACCCGGCCGTCCAGCTCGGCCATCAGTTCAGGGGTGAGCCGTAGCGTGAAGTCGCTGAAGTCCGCCTTGGTCGCCCAGTCCCTCGGCCACTCGTGTGCGGTGCCCAGCCACGTGCTCACCTCCTGGCCGTGGATGGAGGCGACCTCGTGCATGTAGGTGTTCAGCGCGCCTCGTACCTCCGGGCTGGCGTCGAATTGCAGCGTGTCGTCGACCATGACGCCGTAGTCCGCGGCCTTCCACCACCGCTCCCGGCCCCTGCCACGCTCGGGGTCGTCCGCGACGAACCCGTGGCTGGCGAGCTGCCGCAGGTGGTAGCTGGTGGCGCCGCTCGACTCGCCCAGCCGGTCGGCGAGTTGGGACGCGGTGGCCGGCCCGTGGTGGCGCAGGGCGTTCAGCAGTCGCATCCGCAGGGGGTGGGCGAGGCCGCGTAGCGAGCGCGGGTCCAGGTGGCGGACGTTCGGCTCGGCCGCCTCAGGTGTGTCGGGGGTCTCGGGCATGGCCTCAGCGTAGACATGCAAAGAAGTAGTTGCAAGGATTTCTTTGCAACTACTTCTTTGCATGGCCGGCCGCCCCGTCGGGGCCGCTCAGCCCTCCTTGATGAAGCCCTCCTCGACCAGCCAGTCCTTCGCCACCTCGTGCGGATCCTGGCCGTCCACGTCCACCTTCGCGTTCAGCTCCTGCGCGATCCCGGTGTTCAGCCGGTCGGTCAGCGGATCGAGCAGCCCGGCGATCTCCGGGTACTTCTTGTACGTCGCGCTGTGGATCACCGGCGCCGCGTTGTAGTTCGGGAAGAAGCGCTTGTCGTCTGCGACCGTGTCCAGATCCATCGCCTTGATCCGGCCGTCCGTCGTGAACACCTCGCCCACCAGGCAGGAGTTGGACTTCGACGCCTGCGTATAGATGATCCCGGCGTCCATCTTCTTCACACTGGACGCCGGGATGTCCATCCCGTACGCCTTCACCATCCCCGGCAGCCCGTCGTCGCGCGACGCGAACTCGTTCTCCACACAGATCGTGACCGCGCCCGGCTCCTTCTTCGACAGCGCGGCCACGTCCGACATCGTCTTGAGCTTGTACTTCGCGTTGTTCTTCTTGCTGATGCCCAGCGAGTAGGTGTTGTTGAGCGTGGACGGGGTCAGCCAGCTCACGTCGTGCGAGCGGTCCGCGTCCCGTACCGCCGCCCACTGCTCCCGCGAGTCGGGGATCGGCTTCGCGTTGCCGAGGTACGTGATCCAGGCCGTGCCCGTGTACTCGTACATCGCGTCCGCGTCGCCCTTGACTATCGCCTCGCGCGCGCTGATCGAGCCCGGCAGGTTCGTCCGGTCCAGCACCTCCGCGCCCGCAGCCTTGAAGATCAGACCGATCATCTGGCCGAGGATGATGTTCTCGCTGAAGTTCTTGGAAGTGACCGTCAACGAGGCGCCCTTGAGGGGTTGCCCCTGGCCGACCGAGCCCGGAACGACGTCGTCCACCATCGGGGAGCCGCTCTTGAGACCGCACCCACTGACAGTGGCGAGGCTCAGCAGCAGGGCCACTCCGCCCGTCATGAGTTTCCGGTTCACGAAACGCATCAGCGCTCCTCCTCAAGTCCGCGCGGTGTCAGGACCACTTCGACCAGCGACGCCAGCCAGTCGATCAGCAGCGCCAGCGTCACCGTGAGGACCGAGCCGAGGATCAGGACCGGCATGCGCTGCGTCTGGATGCCCGACGTGATCAGGTCACCGAGCCCGCCGCCGCCGCCGAAGGTGGCCAGGGTGGCCGTACCCACGTTGAGTACCAGCGCCGTTCGTACGCCCGCCAGGATCAGCGGTACGGCCAGCGGGAGTTCGACCCTGCTCAGGGTCGCGAGCGACGACATCCCAATGCCGCGCGACGCCTCCACCAGCTGCGGGTCGATGGCCTTCAGACCCGCCACGGTGTTGGCGAGCACCGGCAGCACCGCGTAGATCACCATGCCGGTGATCGCCGTCGACGGGCCGATGCCGAGCCAGATCACCAGCAGCGCCAGCAGCCCGAGGGCCGGGGTCGCCTGGCCGATGTTGGCCAGCCCCGTCACGAACGGCGCAGCCCTGGACAGTCCGCGCCGGGTCAGCGCGATGCCCAGCGGGATCGCGATGATCAGCACCCAGAAGGTGGAGATCGCGGTCAGTTCGATGTGCTGCCACAGCCGCAGCCGCACATTGCCGTCGGCGAGCGAGTTCTCCGCGATCGAGTCGAGCGGGACGTTCGTGATCCATGCGAAGGTCACGAGCAGGACGACCACGACCACGGCGGGCACCGTCACCAGCTTCGCCCAGGTGATCCGGCGCTTCGGGGCGGCGGGCGGCGTGGCCGGACTCGACTCCTCGTCCCGGAAGGCATGGCCCTTGACGTCGTACTCGCCCGGCGGGCGCTGCTTCTGCGCGGGTGAACTCATGCGTCCGCACCGCTCTTCGGCCCCTGATCGCTCTTCGGCCCCTGCTCCTGACCGGTCCGCTGCCTGCGCTGTTCCGCCAGCTCGTGCTGGTGCTCGAAGGCGGTCAGCCGGTCCGCCTCCAGCATTTCCTGGACGGACGTCATCAGCGTCTCCATGTCGACGACACCGATGAACTCGCCTCGTCTGCCCGTCACCGCCACCCGGCCGCCGCTGTCGGTCAGGACCGCCTCCAGCGCGTCGTGCAGCGTGGCGTCCCTGGTCACCGTGTCGTGCACCAGCTGGCCGGCGTTGGCGAGCGACCCCTTGGCGCGCGACAGGTCGCCGCGGCGCAGCCACTTGTACGGGCGGTTCTTCCGGTCCAGCATCAGCAGCTCGTTGTGCGAACCGCTGCTCAGCTTGTTGAAGATCGTCTGGAGCGGGTCCTCCACCGTCACCGTCGGGAACTCGGCGATCTCCACGTCCCGTACGCGCGTGAGATTCAGCCGCTTCAGCGCCGCCCCCGCGCCCACGAAGCCCGACACGAAGTCGTCGGCGGGGTTGGTGAGGATCGCCTCGGGGGTGTCGAACTGCGCGATCTGCGAGCGCTCCCGCAGGATCGCGATCCGGTCGCCGAGCTTGATCGCCTCGTCGAAGTCATGCGTCACGAAGACGATCGTCTTGTGCAACTCGTGCTGGAGACGGATCAGTTCGTCCTGGAGATGGTCACGCGTGATCGGGTCGACGGCGCCGAACGGCTCGTCCATCAGCAGCACCGGCGGGTCGGCGGCCAGCGCCCTCGCCACGCCCACGCGCTGCTGCTGGCCGCCCGAGAGCTGGCGGGGATAGCGGCCGTGGAACTCGCGCGGGTCGAGCCCGACCAGGTCCAGCATCTCCTCGACGCGGTCCTTCACCTTCGACTTGGACCAGCCGACCATCTTCGGTACGAGCGCGATGTTCTCCGCGACCGTCATGTGCGGGAAGAGACCGGACGACTGGATCGCGTAGCCGATCTGCCGGCGCAGCTTCACCGGGTCCATGTCGGTGACGTCCTCGTCGTTGATCCTGATCCGCCCGGACGAGGGCTCGATCAGCCGGTTGATCATCTTGAGGGTGGTCGACTTACCGCAGCCGGACGGGCCGACGAGGATGACGGTCTCGCCCGCGTTGATCTCCATCGAGACGTTGTCCACGGCCGGGTTCGCCGTGCCCGGATAGCGCTTGGTGAGGCCGTCGAGCTGGATGGTGGCGCCGCTCGTGGCGGCGGAGCCGGCTATGACACCGTTCGAGGCCCCGCCGAGGGGCCCGGCCGGCGTCGCTGTCTCTGTCGCTGACTCTGCTTCTGTGCCTGTCTCTGTCTTCGGGTCGGCGGTCTCAGACACGGATCCCCCTCGGGATGGTGAGTCGGCCGAGCAGGACATACGCGGCGTCGAAGAGCAGGGCGAGAATGACGATGCCGACGGTGCCGGCGAGTACCTGGTTGATGGCGTTGGCGCTGCCCAGCGAGGCGATGCCGCGGAAGATCTCGTTGCCGAGGCCCGGCCCCGACGCGTACGCGGCGATGGCGGCGATGCCCATCAGCATCTGGGTGGAGACCCGGATGCCGGTGAGGATCGGCGGCCAGGCGAGCGGCAGCTCGACCTTGAGCAGCCGGGCCGTACGTGACATGCCGATGCCCTTGGCCGCGTCCACCAGGTCAGGGTCCACGCCGCGCAGTCCGACCACCGCGTTGCGGACGATGGGCAGCAGCCCGTACAGCGTCAGGACGATCACGGTGGGCGCGACGCCGAGACCGACCAGCGGGATGAGCAGACCGATGGCCGCCAGCGAGGGGATGGTCAGGACGGAGGCGGTGGAGAGGACCGCCAGGCTGCCGCCCCAGGGGCTGCGATAGGTCAGTACGCCGATGACGACGCCCAGGACGGTGGCGATCACCATGCACTGGAAGACGGCGCTGGCGTGCTGGAACGAGTCGGTGAGCAGCTGCTGGTGGCGGTTGGCCAGATAGTCCCAGAAGTCCATGGCGCTCCTCTCTGGTCGGTCGATCAGTCGGGTCGCTCGGTCGGGTCGATCAGTCGGGTCGCTCGGTCGGGCCGGGCCGGTTGGGCAGGTCGATCGGCGATCTGTCGCCGTCCGTGTCCTGCGCGGCCTGTTCCACCAGCGGGATGATCCGCAGCGGAACGGGGTTCTCCATGACGATCGCCGTGGAGGCCCGCTGAATACCGGCGAAACCGACAACCCTGTCGATCACCCGTTGAAGATCGGCGTTCGAACGAGCGACGAGTCGGCAGAGCATATCCCCGGTTCCGGTGGTGGTATGCAGTTCGAGGACCTCTGGAACGCTGCTCAAATGGGCTCGGACGTCCGAACCTTGACCTTGCTTGATTTCCAGGGTTGCGAACGCCGTTACGGGGTAGCCGAGAGCGGCAGGATCGACGTCCGGACCGAATCCCCGGATGACTCCGTTCGTCTGGAGCCGGTCCAGCCGCGCCTGTACGGTCCCGCGCGCCACCCCCAGCCGGCGCGACGCCTCCAGCACCCCGATGCGCGGCTCCCGTGCCAGCAGGACGATGAGCCTGCCGTCCAGCCCGTCGATACTCATGGCGCCTCCCTAGGCGGTTCATGGTGGTCATCCTGTGCAGATGGTCCGGTCATCCTCGCCTCTGGCTGTACAGAGTGCTCAGCGAATGCGCGAACTGTTGCGCACCTTGCGGAACGGGGAGACGCTGCCGTCATGGCAGATACCTCGGTGAACCTCGATTCCGCCCCGGCCACCGCGCGCGACGCCGACCCCTTCCCGGTCAAGGGGATGGACGCCGTCGTCTTCGCCGTCGGCAACGCCAAGCAGGCGGCCCACTACTACTCGACGGCGTTCGGCATGAAGCTGGTCGCCTACGCGGGCCCGGAGAACGGCAGCCGCGAGACCGCGAGCTACGTGCTCACGAACGGCTCGGCCCGTTTTGTCTTCACCTCCGTCATCAAGGCGTCCACCGAGTGGGGCCGCTTCCTCGTCGACCACGTCGCCGAGCACGGCGACGGTGTGATTGATCTCGCCATCGAGGTGCCGGACGCCCGCGCGGCGTACGCCTACGCCACCGCGAACGGCGCCACCGGCCTCCAGGAGCCGTACGAGCTGAAGGACGAGCACGGCACCGTCGTACTCGCCGCGATCGCCACGTACGGCAGGACCCGGCACACCCTGGTCGAGCGGGCCGGCTACGACGGTCCGTATCTGCCCGGCTACGCCGCTGCCGCCCCGATGGTGGCGTCGCCGGAGAAGCGCACCTTCCAGGCGGTCGACCACTGCGTGGGCAACGTCGAACTCGGCCGGATGAACGAGTGGGTGGCGTTCTACAACAAGGTCATGGGCTTCACCAACATGAAGGAGTTCGTGGGCGACGACATCGCCACCGAGTACTCCGCCCTCATGTCGAAGGTCGTGGCCGACGGCACCCTCAAGGTGAAGTTCCCGATCAACGAGCCGGCGATCGCGAAGAAGAAGTCGCAGATCGACGAGTATCTGGAGTTCTACGGTGGCGCGGGTGTCCAGCACATCGCGCTCGCGACGAACGACATCGTCAGCTCCGTACGCACGATGCGGGCGGCCGGTGTCCAGTTCCTCGACACCCCCGACTCGTACTACGACACGCTCGGGGAGTGGGCGGGCGAGACCCGCGTGCCCGTCGAGACTCTGCGCGAGCTGAAGATCCTCGTGGACCGCGACGAGGACGGCTATCTGCTCCAGATCTTCACCAGGCCGGTCCAGGACCGGCCGACCGTGTTCTTCGAGATGATCGAGCGGCACGGCTCGATGGGCTTCGGCAAGGGCAACTTCAAGGCCCTGTTCGAGGCGATCGAGCGGGAGCAGGAGAAGCGCGGCAACCTCTGACGCGCCGATTCCCCCTGAACGAGGCGCGGCCCCACGGGAGTTCACCCGTGGGGCCGCGCCGCGTGTGCTGTCCTCAGTCGCCGGACGGGCTGCGTGCTTTGTCCTCAGTCGCCGGACGGGCTGCGTGCTTTGTCCTCAGTCGCCGGACGGGCTTATCTTCGCCGCCGCCGGGTCGAGCAGGCGGGACAGGAACGACTGCGTACGGGCATGGCTCGGCGCGCCGATCACCTGCTCCGGGGGGCCCTCCTCGACGATGACCCCGCCGTCCATGAAGACGACCCGGTCGGCCACCTCTTTGGCGAAGCTCATCTCGTGCGTGACGACGAGCATCGTCATCCCCTCGTCGGCGAGCGAGCGCATCACCGCGAGCACGTCACCCACCAGCTCCGGGTCGAGCGCCGACGTCGGCTCGTCGAACAGCATCAGCTGCGGATCCATCGCCAACGCCCGCGCGATCGCCACCCGTTGCTGCTGCCCGCCCGACAGCTGCGCGGGATAGGACGACTCCTTGTCCGTCAGACCCACGCGCGCCAGCCGCTCGCGGGCGACCCTTGTCGCCTCCGCCTTGTCGCGGCCCAGCACCCGACGCTGAGGGAGCGTCAAGTTCTGAAGGGCCGTCAAGTGCGGGAAGAGGTTGAACGACTGGAAGACCATCCCGATGCCCCGGCGCACCTGGTCGATGTCCACCTCCGGATCGGTGACCTCGGCGCCCGCCACCAGGACCGTGCCCGACGTCGGCTCCTCCAGCAGGTTCACACAGCGCAGCAGCGTCGACTTGCCCGAGCCCGACGGGCCGATGACGCACACCACCTCGCCGCGCGCGACCGTGAAGTCGATGCCGGACAGGACCTCCAGCGTGCCGAACGACTTGTGCAGATCGCGTACTTCGATGGCCGGTGCCTCGCGGTCCAGTTCCGCCGCTTCCTTCACCGCGCTCACCTCGCCCTTGCCGTACGCGCTTCGAGCCGCCGGACCAGATGGCCGAGCGGCAGGGTGATGACCAGATAGCAGAGCCCGGCGATCAGGATCGGAGTGAGACTGCGGTTCTGGTTCAGGGCGTCCCGGCCGAACTTGGCCAGCTCGTACTGGGACAGGGACAGACCCAGCAGATAGACCAGCGACGAGTCCTTCGTCAGCAGGATCAACTCGTTGGTCAGCGGCGGGAGTACGATCCGCAGGGCCTGCGGGATGACGATCGAGACCATCGCCCGGCCCTGCGACATACCCAGCGACCGCGCCGCCTCCGTCTGCCCCTTGGGCACGGCCTGGATGCCCGCCCGGATCGTCTCCGCCATGTAGGCGGCGCCGACCAGGCCCAGGGCCAGCATCACCGTCACGTACTGGTTCAGCGCCACCTGGAAGGCGAGCGGCACACCGAACCCGAGCGCGATGAAGACGAGCAGCGCCGGAATGCCGCGGAAGAACTCGATGTAGACGATGGCCAGCCAGCGGTACGGCGGAACCTGCGAGAGCCGCATCAGCGCGAGCAGCAGCCCGAGCGCCAGCCCGAACCCGAAGCCGAGCAGGGTGTATATGACGGTGTTGACCAGCGCGGTCGTGATGATGTCGGGGAACTGCGCCTTGGCGACCTCGACATCGAAGAACGCACGCTGGATCTCGCCCCAGTCGGCGGCCTGGGCGATGACGACCAGCACGACGGCCAGGACGGCGTACTGCACGCTGCGGACGAGGCGGGCCCGTTGTCGGCGGGACATGGACATCGGTGGTGGTTCCTCAATTCTTGGGAGCGGCGGGGAACCACTTCTTGTATATGGCGTCGTAACGGCCGTCGGACTGCGCCGCCTTGATCACCTTGTCGATCTCCTTGCGCAGGGCGTCGTTTCCGGTACGCACCCCGACGCCGTACTGCTCGCCCGTCTCGAACTCGGCCGTGACCTCGGTGTCCGGGTTCTTGCGCACGTACTCGAAGAGGACACCGTTGTCGTTGACGGCGGCGTCGACCTGGCCGGTCTTCACGGCGGTGAGCAGCAGCGCCAGGTCCTCGAACTGGACGGTCTCCACGTCCTTCCCGTTCTTCTTCGCGTACTCCTCACCGGTCGTGCCCTGCTGGACGCCCAGCTTCTTGCCCTTCAGGGCCGCCAGCGAGTCGAAGGAGGAGCCCTTCTTGGTGATCAGCGCCTGGGTGGCCTCGAAATACGGGGCGGAGAAGTCCAGGTTCTCCTCACGCACGGGGGTGATCGTCATGCCGGCGGCGGCCACATCACACTTGCGGGCGTTCAGGTCCTCACCCGTCTGGATGCCCTCGAAAGGCGTGTCGACGATCTCCTGCGTGACGTCCAGCTCCTTGGCGACCAGATCCACCAGGTCCACGTCGAAGCCGACGATCTTGTTGTCCTGGCGGGACTGGAAGGGCTCGTACGGCAGATGGGTGCAGGTCGTGAGCTTGCCGGAGTTCACCAGCTCCACCTTCGAGCCGTCGGACCCGGTGGTCTCGGTGCTCGTGCATCCCGTCATGGCGACGAGGGCGGCTGCGGTGGCTATGACGGGCAACGCGATGCGCGGGGACAAGACGCCTCCAGGACGGGGGGACGGGTCAACGGCCCACATGGTGTGTGAGTTGCGCCGATCTTGCCACCGGAGGTGTCGGTTGTCTCCTCACCGGCGGCGCGTTAACAAGGTCGTAGCCCGTAGTGGGTGTCTTGCCGATCTTGCCGGGCTCGCGGTCCCTGGCACGCACGCTCGCCGCGTTGTCGTCGGTCGCCAACTCCCCCGTAGCCCCCAAGGGGGCACGGGAGGTACCCCCTCCGCGTTGTCTCCCTCCTCCGCCTTGCGATCGCACGCACCAGACCCCGCTCCCTGATCCGGCCTGATCGACAAGACACCCACTACGCGATCGGCTTCGTCTGGGTGCACTTCTTCCATTCGACCCAGGGTCGTGCGCCGCCGTTTTTGGGTCCGGTGGCGTAGGTGGGGTTCCCGGTGATGGTCTGGTTCTTCTCTTCGTGGGTGATGTCGATGCCGAAGAGTTTGAAGCCTGCGGTGAGTTGTCCGGCGGAGATGCCGAAGCCGATGCCGAGTGAGGCGTTCCACCAGTCGGTGTTGGCGTTGTAGTCGAGGCGTGACAGCTTGCCCTTGTCGTGCAGCAGGCGTTCCAGTGGTCCGGCGTCGCTGCCGGGTGCCTCCGCCGCGTCGGAGGGGGTGGGCAGGGCATCGCCGGCGGGGAAGTCGCCGCGTCCGCGCAGCCAGTCCTCGACGAGTTTGCTGTCGGTGTCGTTGTCCAGCACGACCTCGGCGGACTCGGTGTGGATCTCGGAGTTGATGGTGCCGCCACCGCCGCCGACGTCGATGGTCACGGGCGTTCCGGGGACGTTGGCGCCGGCTCCGGCCTGGACGCCGGCGCCTTCGCCGTTCTCCTGGCTGGTGGTGATGACCAGTTTCTCGGGCCGGTGTTCCTTGCCGTCCTTCTCCTCCTGGTCGAACGTCTTCGCGTCGTAGGTGACGGCGACCTGCTGCATGCGGGTGGCTTTGCCCTGGGCGAGTTCGCCGCCCTTGGCGTCGACGCTGAAGGTGTAGACGAAGGTGATCTTGCCGGCGTCGGGGCCGGTGTTGGCGCGCATGACGACGACGTCCTCGGTCATGGTGCCGGTGCCGAACTCGCCCGAGATATTGCCGAGGTCGGTCGGCTTGCCGTCCTTGTCCTTCCCGCCCTTGCCCTTCGTGAAGGACTTGCCGAAACTCACCCCGCCCGACACCTCGGTGCTCGTCTTGGTGATGTCGACATCCGGCGCCAGCTCCGGTTCGAGGTCGGGCTTGTTGGAAGCCGCGCTCGACTGGCAAGCTCCCATCGCCGCACCGGGGTTGTAGCCGCTCTGGTAGCGGCAGCTGTCGTTCTGTTTGAGGTACGAGGCGAACTGCTTGGCGTCCGCCAGGTTCAGCTCCAGGTCCTTCTGCGGGTCGCCGGTCTTGTTGCCGTTGAACAGCCACTGACCGCCGCTGCCGCTGCCCTTCATATAACTGCCGCTCAGCGAGGCGCTGCCGCCCCACTCCTTCAGACCCGGGATACCGGCGGAGATGCTGGCCGTCGCGCCGATGCCGCCTTCGCCGACGCGCTCCAGGGTGACGGTGCCGTCGGACCACTGCTGGAGCTTGACCGTCTCCGATCCGCTGATCTTGATGAACAGGATCTGGACGACGACCGTGGTCTTGGTCTGATCCTGGGAGAGCAGGCACTTGGCGGGCTGGAACGGATCGTCCGGTGTGCCCTCGGGTATCTCGCCGTCCCCGCCGCCACCTCCGCCGCCGTCCTCCCCGTCACCGTCGCCGGAGTCGCAACCCTCGCCGCCGTCACCGGCGTTGACGATCCGGCACACCGCGTCCTCCAGAGCGACGGCCGTGTCGGTGGGGACGGTCAGCGCCAGGATCGCGCCGATGATCGCCGCGACGACGCCTATCATCGCGACGTACTCGACACCACCCTGACCTCTGTCACGCCGACGCCCCGACGTCTGTGGGTACTTCAGGCCGCTCATCCGGACTCCTCACCCAAACCGTCACCCGAATTTCACCGAGTGACGTGGAGAGTAAGGACGAGGGCGGGCCCAGACGCAGGGCCTCAGGGCCCAGTTACGGGCCCAGCGGAGGGGGGCCTTTCAGCTTCGGGCGGCGGATGGGATCGATACGGGCTGCGTGGGTGTGGATACGGGCTTCGAAGGCGTCGACGACGCGGACGCGACCGCAGACGACGCGGACGGGAGCGCCGACGGGGCCGACGACGCCGACGGTGCCACCGACCGCGCGGGCGATGCGGACGGAACAGACGGAACAGACGGAACAGGCGAAGTGGACGGAGCGGGCGGCGAAGGCGTCGACGGACGGGTCGGCGAGGGCGCCGGCGTCAGCGGCGTGCTCTCGCCGTCCCCGTACATGTCCTTCGGACCACCGCCCGGCAACTCGCCCAGCGCGTCCAGCGCCTTACGGGCCTTCGGCGCCAGCAGCGGCGAGAACCGCGGATTCGTGCGCAGAGCCTCCTCAAGATGGCGTCGCGCCCGGCTGTCCATCCCCAGGGCCCGCTCGATCTCCCCCCGGTGGTACGAGAAGAGGGCGCTGCGCATCCCCTGCTCCGTTGCCCTCTTCGCGTACGGCAGCGCCTTCCGCGCCTCACCCGCCCGCAGCAGCGCCCACCCCAGCGCGTCGGACACCTGCATGCTGCGGTGGCCGCGCCGCCACTCCGCCTCCAGCCGGTCCACCGCCGCCCGCGGATTCCCGTGGTCGGACTCGAAGCGCGCCAGCAGCAACTCCTCGTTCACGCCGTCGACCCGCGCCCTCGCCGTACGGTCCTTCAGCAGCGTGTACTGGCTCCGCGCGTCCCCGTCCAGTCCCAGCGATTCGTACAACTCGCCCAGCTCCAGGGCGTATTCGGGCAGCGGGCGCTCCGCGATAGCCGCCTGGTAGTCCTGGCCGGCCTCCTCCGCCCGGTCCAGCGCCGCGAGGACACGCGCCCGGCCCGCCAGCGACGGATGGTGGTCCCGCGCCACCTTCAGCGCCGCGTCGTAGTGCCGCAGCGCCTCCTTCGACTCGCCGCGCTCCCAGGCGAGCCCGCCGAGAGCGTGCAGCGCGCCGGCCTTCTCGGCGGGTGTCCTGGCCTTCGTCAGCGCCTCGTCCGCCTTGGCCGCCGCGTCCTCGCGCCACCCCCGGTCGCGGTAGACGGCCGAGGACACGGAGAGCACGCGGACATCGGCACCGGCACCGGCGCCGCCCGCACCCGCGCCTGTGCCGGCCTCGTCACCGGCCCCTGGGCGCAGCGCCCGCAGCTTGTCCAGGGCCTTGCCCGCCGCCGGGTAGTCACCGAGCCCGTTGTACGCCTCGATCAGCACCGGGTACGTCGTCCAGCGCGCCGGGTCCGCCTTCCGTACCGCCTCGCCCCACTTCTTCGCCGCCGCGTAGTCGTGCCGCGCGTTCGCCAGCGAGGCCAGCCCCGCCGTCGCCGCCGGGTTGCGCCGCTCACCCGGTGTGACATCGAGCGAGCGGCGCAGCGCCTGCTCGGCCTTCGGGTAGTACGCCGTGTCCGCCCGGAGCCCGCCTCGTTCCACGTACGCCGCGCCCAGCACCGCCCAGGACCCCGCGTCCTTCGGGTTCTTCCGCAGCCAGGCCTCCCGGTCCCTGATCAGCGCCGCCACGTCCGGCAGCGAGGCGGGCGCGCCCGCGCCGACGGCGGCTCGGGCCCGCTCCTCGGGGCCAGGCGCGGGTGGCCCCTGATCTCCGTCCGGTACGAAGACGAGGACGCCCATGACGAGGACCGCCCCCACACCGGTCGCCAGCGCGGCCCTTCTGATGTGCCTCATGTGCTGCGTGCTCATGGTGTTCTTGGCGCTCATGTGATTACTGTGCGTCAATACGAAGACCACACCCGCCCTTGGGGATGTGGATCGCAGACGGGTTCACACGCATGGCCCCGGAGTGCCACGCTGGGTTCATGGATGATCTCGTCGCGGCCGCGTCCCCCACCTCCCCCGCCCCCGCTCCCGTCGCCACGGAAGACCTGCTCACCCAGCTGCGAGCCGGTCTGCCCGCCGAAGCCCTGATCACCGACCCGGACATCACGGCCTCCTACGCGAACGACATGGCGAGCTTCTGCGAGGCGGGCTCCCCGGCGGTCGTCGTACTGCCGCAGACCGTCGAGCAGGTCCAGCACGTGATGCGCACCGCGACGGCCCTGCGCGTGCCCGTGGTGCCGCAGGGGGCGCGTACGGGCCTGTCGGGCGCCGCCAACGCCTCCGACGGCTGCATCGTGCTGTCCCTCGTCAAGATGGACCAGATCCTGGAGATCAGCCCTGTCGACCGGATCGCGGTCGTCGAGCCCGGCGTCGTCAACGCGGTGCTCTCCCGCGCCGTCGGCGAACACGGTCTGTACTACCCGCCGGACCCCTCCAGCTGGGAGACCTGCACCATCGGCGGCAACATCGGCACCGCGTCCGGCGGACTGTGCTGTGTGAAGTACGGCGTGACCGCCGAGTACGTCCTCGGTCTGGACGTCGTCCTCGCCGACGGCCGCCTCCTGACCACCGGCCGCCGTACGGCCAAGGGAGTCGCCGGATACGACCTCACCCGGCTGTTCGTCGGCTCGGAGGGCAGCCTCGGCATCGTCGTCAAGGCCGTCCTCGCGCTGAAGCCCGCGCCTCCCCAACAGCTGGTCCTGGCGGCCGAGTTCGCCTCCGCGTCGGCCGCCTGCGACGCCATCTGCCAGATCATGGAGCGCGGCCACACCCCGTCCCTGCTGGAACTGATGGACCGCACCACCGTCCGCGCCGTCAACTCGCTGGCGAACATGGGCCTTCCCGAGACCACCGAGGCGCTGCTGCTCTGCGCCTTCGACACCGCCGACCCGGCGGCCGACCTCGCCGCCGTCGGTGAACTCTGCACGGCGGCCGGCGCCACCGAGGTCGTCCCCGCCGACGACGCTGCCGAGTCCGAACTGCTGCTCCAGGCACGGCGGCTGGCGCTCGTCGCGCTGGAGGCGGTCAAGGGCACCACGATGATCGACGACGTGTGCGTCCCGCGCTCGCGGCTCGGCGAGGTCCTTGAGGGCATCGACCGCATCGCCGTGAAGTACGACCTCACGATCGGCGTCTGCGCCCACGCGGGCGACGGCAACACCCACCCGACCGTCTGCTTCGACGCCTCGGACCCGGACGAGTCCCGGCGTGCCCGTGAGTCGTTCGACGAGATCATGGCGCTGGGGCTGGAGTTGGGCGGCACCATCACCGGTGAGCACGGCGTGGGCGTCCTGAAGAAGGAGTGGCTCGCCCGCGAACTGGGCCCGGTTGGCATGGAGTTGCAGCGCGGCATCAAGAAGGCGTTCGACCCGCTGGGCATTCTCAACCCGGGCAAGGTTTTCTGACGGCTGCTGACGTTCTTCAAGTCCGGAGACACCGCCGCCCGCCGCGCTCGGGGCGTGGCGGGCGGGTGGGGCGTGGGGGAGTCAGCAGCGGAGGGATCGCTCGGCGATGTTGTCGAGACGCTCGGCGAACACCTTGTCGGCGTCGGGGGTGATCGTCTTAAGCGCGACCATGCTCGTCAAGATGACGTCGCAGAGTTCCTTTTGTACGTCTTCCCAGGTGTGGCTGTTGCCCTTGCGGGGGTTGGAGCCGGTGACGCCGTGGATCGCTTCGGCGACTTCGCCGGCCTCTTCGGTGATCTTGAGTACGCGCAGCAGGCGGGCGGTTTCCGGGGTTGCTGCGCTCGCGGCGTCGAGCCATTCGACGAGCCGGCCGATGGTGTCCCAGGTGGTGTCTTCCATACGCGCTGCTCCGAGTTCCGGCGAGCGGCCCGGGAACCCCCTACCCGGGCGCTCTGGTGGCTGTGCCGGGGCCTAGAAGAGGGTCTCTGGCTCCGGTGTGGCGGTTGGGTCGGAGACTAGCAACGGTTGCAGGGGAGTTACGGCGAGTTGCAGAGAGAGGGCGGAGTGGTCGGTTAGGCGTGCGGTGCGCGGCTCGTGTACGTAGTCGCACGCGATGACCTTGTCGGCGAGTGCGGTCGAGGCGAACGCGTGGTCGTAACGGTAGCCGTCGCCGGTCCGGCCTACCCATGAGTAGTCGGCGGCTGTGGGGCGCAGCAGCCGGAAGGCGTCGCGGTATCCGGCGTCGCCGAGCCAGTTGTAGAACTCGTACTCGAAGGGTTGGAAGAAACGGTAATGCGGGTCATGGGTGGGCTCAAGGATGTTGAAGTCGCCCAGGACGAGGCGCGCGGCCGGTACGGTGCCGGGTGGGATGGTGGCGCGGCAGGCGTCGAGGAACCGGCGCTTTCGCTCGGTCTTGGCGGGGGTCGCGTCGCGTGAGGGGACGTACAGGCCGATGACGTCGAGCGGGCCCCCTGTGGTCTTGATGGTGGCGGCGGTCGCCCGGTGCGGCAGGTAGTCGACGGCGCAGGGGGCGGGCCCGTCGAGCGGTAGTCGGCTTACGATCATTGCGCCGCGCTCGCCGGCCCCGGGCGTGGGGAAGCTGACCGCGTATCCGGCGGCGGTGAAGCGTTCGGCGAGGAAGTCGCAGCCCTTGCTCGCGACGGTCTCTGTCAGGACGAGGACGCGTTCGGGGCGGTCGGCGAGCCACGGCAGTTGGAGCCCGGCCCGTTCGCGGCTGGGGTTGTTGAGATTGAACGTCAGCACGCCGAGCGGTTCGGGTGTGGTCACGGGGTGCCCCCGGTTCGTAGTGCGGTGACTTGGGCCGTGATGATACGGGCGAGCTCGTCGGGGGCGGTGCTCGTCGCGTCGAGTACGAGTGTGCGGAATCCGGCGGCGGCGAGGGTCTCGACCGCTTCGGCGAACAGGACGACTTCGGTACGGCTGCTGTCGGGTAGCCGCTCGTATCTGCTGTGCGTTCCGCGGTCGGTGAGCCGACGGGCTATGACGTCGGGGTCGGCGGTGAGGATCACGGAGAGGTCGGGCTGGTCTGCGTGGCGGTTGATCTCCCACACCGTGTCGGTGCTCAGGCTGTCGATGCGTTGTAGAACAAGTGACGAGGCGATGAACCGGTCGCATAGGACGACGTCGCCGCGGTCGAGGGCGGGGCGTATCTCGGTGGTGAGGTGTTGGTATCGGTCGGCGGCGATCAGGTGGGCCATAGCCAGGCCGCGATAGGTGTCGGTGCCATGGCGGGCGAGGTTGCCGAGCGGGGTATCGGTGGGCTCGCGGGTGGCGTGCACGGGGACGTCGAGGGCGCCGAGCTGCTCGGCGACGGCGGCCGTCACCGTGGACTTACCGGCGCCGCCGGGGCCGTCCACGGTGACGAACACGCCTTCATGCTGGGGCTCGGTCACGCGGTGACCACCGGGAGCAGACGGCGGCCGGCGGTGGTGACCGGGCAGACTTCGGCGTCCACGGTGCCGATACGCTCGCCGGCGGCGACGACTGCGGCGGGGCATCCCTTGCCGCAGCCGTCGGCCATGGCGCACGAGCGGCAGCTGTCGTTGTCGCCGAGCTTGTAGCGGTCGTGGAACTTGTAGGCGTCGAGCCGCTCGGCGAGGTCGGCGTCGCGGAAGATGTTGCCGACGATGAACTCAGTGTCGGGGTGCTGGGATTGCGGGGTTCGCGCGGCGAATACGAGGTAGGGGCAGACGGTCACCTCTCCGGGGGTGAACACGTAGATGATGGTTCCCGCTTCGCATCCGGCGAGGGGCTTGTCGTCGTTGGGGAATCGGATGTGCACCATGTCGAGGTCGTCGCCGTCGAACGGCGCGGTTAAGGCGTGGACGCGGCGCATGTGCTCTTCGGGGCTCGCCAGTTTGCGTTGGGCCTTGACGCCGCGGCCCATGCTCGACAAGGGGTTCATGAGCACGTACCGGGCGCCCTGTTCCTTGGCGAACGTGCAGAGCTGCGCGTACTCCTCGTCTTCGGCGAGGCTGTTCGGCGTGCACAGCAGCCCCTGCAGGATGCCGACGGCGGCGAACTTCTTCACGGTCGCCACGGTCGTATAGAACGACTCGCGGTTGCCGCGGAACTTGCCGTGTGAGTTCGCGGCGAACCCGTCGAGACTCACGTTCATGTGTACGCCCTGCCGGGCAAGGGCGGCGATCTCCTCGTCGGTGGCCGTGGTGGCGTTTGTGCAGACGCCCACGCCCATACCGGCCGTGCGGAACGCATCGACGACGTCGAGGAATTCGGGGTGTGCGAACGGCTCGCCGCCGGTGAGCGTTACGCGGGTGACGCGGGCCTCCGCGAGGCGCGGTACGACCTTGTCGCGGATCTCGGCGAGCGGCATCGCGTCGCCGTAGTCGCCGGCCGATACGAAGCAGTGCGCGCACTTGAGGTTGCACCGCTCGGTGATCTGGACGAGCGCCTTCCGGTGGGGGTGGGTGACCGACGTTCGGAAGTAGCAGGACGCGGTCTGTGTGTCGCTGACGATGTTCCGTGCGCTCATGTCCATGACCTCGATTCGGACTTGGGGGAGTTCCTGAACTGACATGCCGTCTCCTTTTGCTTGGGGGCGGGACGGAGCCGGAGACCGGCGTCCGGGCGGGACCCTCACGCACACCGCCCGGTCGCCGGAGATCACTGAGTCGGCCACAGGAAGAGGGCGACCACGACGACCCAGAACACGACGTAAGCGACCTGAACTGTCACCTGCCACAACCCGACCCGGGTTCGCCGCCGACGAGTGCGCCGACGCGGCGGCCGGGTGGCCTCCTTCACCGCCTCGGCCAAGCCGTCGAGCAGCATCACGGGGCCGCCTTCATCTCGGCCCAGCAGCGCTTGCGGTTCGGCCGCCGCGCGGGGCCCAACAGGTCGTAGCCCACCGGTCGGCAAGAACGTCGACCAGGACCAGGCCTCGCCCGTCGGTGTCGTCGCCGCCGGGGGTGCGCAGCATCGGCACTCGGGACGGGGCCATGTCCACGACCGCCAGGTACAGCCGGTCATCCGCCGGGCGGTCCACGATCACGCGCAGGCTGTGCCCCCGGGCGTGGTTCACGGCGTTGGTGACGAGTTCGGACATCGCCAGCGCGGCGGCTTCCGCCGTCTCGTCGCCGAGGCCCCACGCGGCGCACGCCGTGCGGACCAGGCCGCGCGCCACAGATGCCGTCTCTTTCGTGCGCTGGTGGGTCTCGCAGTAGCCCGGGTATCCCGTCGCGCGGGCTCTGTTTGCCGTCATCGTCATGGATCACGCCTTGGTCCGGGGGCGGGGGAAGCAGGCCGCCCCCCTACGGGGGGACGAGGGGCGGGCCGCCATCGCACAAGCGCCCGAACTCCCCGTGTGAGGGCGGGCGTTGCACTGACAGACAGTCAACGATCACCAGGAGTCATGCGACCATCACTCATGCGGTACCCGCATACGGATATGCGCTGAGCGGGTACGGGTAGGAGCGCGACGCCGCAGGGACTCTTAGCGTGGGGGTGCGCCGTGGATTTCCAGACAGGGCCGGTCCGGGAGGCATCCCGGACCGGGGATTACGGGCGAGTGATCGAACTCGTCCGCAACGACCGGCGGATGACGCAGACGGCCTTGGGACAGGCCCTCGGCATGAGCCAGTCCGCCGTGTCGCGTCTGGAGAAGAAGGGCACGAGCGCGTACAGCACGGACATCCTGGCGGCGGCAGCGGCGCACCTGGAGATTCCGCCGGCACTGGTGGGACTGGCCGACAGCCGACCGTTGGGGCCACAGAACGACGGTGACGACGTGAACCGACGACGATTCATCGGCGGAGCGGTGGCCGCAGCCGCAGCCCCCGCCCTGGCCGTCCTCCCTGAAACCGCAGACGCGACCGGTGGGCAGGCCGCAGTCCTCCGGCTGTCCACCACGGCGTATCGCAGACTCGACGGCACCACGCCCAGCCGGGATCTGTCGGAGGCTGTGCGCGCGCACATGCGGCTGATCCGGACCATCACGCACACCGCGACCGGCGACGCGGAGCGGGGCCGCCTGGCCGCCGTCGGCAGCGAGGCCGCGAGCTTCGCCGGGTGGCTCGCGTGGGACACGGGCGACAACGGATCGGCGCGCTCCTGGTACGGGTTGGCGGTCAAGGCGGCACGGTCGGCCGGTGACCCGCTGCTGACCGCCTACCAGGCTGGGAGTCTCGCCCAGTTCGAGGCGCACGCCGGGAACGGAGTGGAGGCCCTGAACCTCACCCGTCAGGCCCGGCGCGTACTCGGGTCCTCCCGCCCGGCCGTCGCGGATGCGTGGCTGTCGTCCGTCGAAGCTCTCGCGCATGCGGTGGCCGGTGACCGGCGCTCCGCGGACAAGGCGCTGACGGCAGCCCGCGCGGGTGCCGAGAACCTGCCCGAGGAGGCGCCGCCGTGGCCGTGGGTGTTCACCTTCACCCCGACCAAGGTCGCCGCTGCGCGGGTAGCGTGCGGGGCCCGTCTCGGCCTCGCGGATTGGGTCCTGTCCGAGGACACCGAAGCCCTCGCGACCGGCCACGACAAACAACGCGCGCTCCTGGTGCTCGACATCGCGGCCGGTCACCTCGCCGCCGGGCGCGTTGACGCCGCGTTCGCGCTCGCTTCCCGCGCGCTGGAAACCGGGCTCCGCTACCGTTCCGGCCGGACCGTGGAAAGGGCGCGCGCCGTGCGCCGGTCGCTGACCACCAGCTCACCGCCCAAGGTGGTGCGCGAGTTCGACGAGCGGTTGCACGGCGTCTATCTGTAGGAGGACAGACATGCGGGTGGGGATCACCGGTCACCGCGGACTGAGCACAGAGGTTGAGGAGCGCGTGCGGGCGCTCCTGGCCGATGCGGTGAGCGGGTACGACGCGGCGGAGTTGGTGGCGGTCTCGTGCATCGCGGACGGCCCTGATGCATGGTTCGCCGAAGCCGTGCTGTCCGCCGGCGGACGCCTTGAGGTCGTCGTCCCGGCCACCGAGTACCGCGACAGCCTGCCGGAGCGGCACCACTCCACGTACGACGCGCTGATGTCCCGCGCGAGCGACGTGCACGAGACCGGCATGACCGCGTCCGACTCCGAGGCGCACATGACAGGCTCTGAAATCCTCGTCGGGCTCGCTGACGAGCTGGTCGCCGTATGGGACGGGAAACCGGCATGGGGGCACGGCGGCACGGCGGACGTCGTGGCGTATGCCGAGCGGACCGGCGTCCCCGTCCGGGTGCTGTGGCCGGAGGGCGCCTCACGCTGACAGGCTCCCTGTACGCGGCCCGCCCCCGAGACCGCATTCGAGGGGTGGGCCGTCCGCGTGCGGGCCGGTTCGAGGCTACGGCGAGCAGACGGCGCGGGGAAACGACGCAACGCCCCCCATACGGCCATGCTCGGCCGTACAGGGGGCGGCGAGTTGCCCGATCATTGGCAGCAACGGCGCGACCGCGGTCACCAGTTGGCCGAGCGCGCCCGCCGCGGCGGACAGCACGGGGCCGAGCGCGGCCACGGTGGGCTGCAGCCCGGCGGTGAGTGCCGTGATCAGGGTTTGCAGCGGCGGGCCGAGCTGCGCGAGCGCGGGCCCGAGCGCCCCCACGGTGCGCCGCGGTGACGCCGGTTGGGCCCCATGTTGGGCACGTACGCGGCGGTGAGCGCGTCCGGGAGACCGGTTGGCACGGTGTCGCCGCCGGCGTTGAGCGCCTCGACGAGCGGCGCGGTATCGGGATGCTCGGTGAGCGGCACACGGACGCCGATCCGGTCGCGGTCTCCCTGGTAGAGGCCGTGCACGATTGCGCCCGGCTCGTGCCGCTCCAGGTGGCGCCACACGGTGGCGGTGTCGCTCCCCGGAAGCTCACGCCAGAAGGTGACGGCGACGAGGTGCCCGAATCGAAACTCCGGGGCGGCGGCGTCAGTGTGCACGGTGGTGAGCAGCGGGCGGTCCGCGATGCTCCGGTCCCACGTGACGCGCAGGAACACCCCGCCGAGCGCGACGGCGACTTCTGCGGCTTCCAGGAGGGTGTTCCCGATGCCCCCGGCGTCGACGAGCTCGTCGACGTGGGCCTGCATGGCGGTGTCCTCGACGGTGAACGTCGGCGGCTCGGAGAACAACAGGTCGGCGCTCGTGGTGGCGATATCGGCGGCGAGCGGCACGTGCAGCCGCGGGTCCGGGCGGCCCGGCTCGGCGGGGCGACGGGCCCACAGACGGCGCTGTCCGTCGAGGCGACGCGGGGCGTTGCTGTAGAGCTTGGCGAGGCGCTCGCGGTCCCCAGAGCACCACGCGTCGTCGGTGCAGATCTCGCGGAACAGGGGCGCGAACTGCTCAGGTGGCCAGGCGATGTTGGACTCAGGCAGCGGCACGGCTCACCTCACAGTTTGACTAGACGGGCTGACGAGCCGCGGAACTGGCGTACGTTTTCTCGCATGGTGGAGCGCAGCAGTAACGACTTGAGCGGGTCGGTCACGGGCCACGTAGTCCAGGCGGGGGCAGTGCATGGCGATGTGGTGCTCGACGCAGCAGCACGGGCACGGATCGAGCATGCTAGGTCGTTGAGCGCGGAGCGGCTGTCTACATACGCATCGTTTCTGGAAGTCGCGGAAGCGCTGTCCGAACAGCTGAATACGACTGCTCTGTTAGCCGAGGAATTTGTCCGACCTAAAATTTGGACCCATCGTGAGCTTTACATGCTCCGCTCCAATTTGAGCCACGACGGCGCCTCTCTCAAACGGCTCAGGCCATTCAAGTATGCCGTGCAGATGATCGGTCCCGAAAGCGCCTATGGCGTTGCCTGTTCTGTGAGCGCGGGCTTGGTTGCCTTGCATATCTCTTCGGAGATCGTTTCGGAGAAAGAAGCGGACGTGCCTCGTCGGTGGCAACGTAACCACGAGCGCTTTCGAGAGGGGTTACACGAACGGTTGTCGAGGTTTAGGGACGAAATCAGGAAAGTACGAGAGGCCCATCCTGCATAGCTGATGGGCGAGCAGGTGGCGCCATTCGTGCGCCGCGGAGTGGACGGCGTAGCGCAGGGCGTCGACGCTGTGGTCGTCGAGTGTCACGGGGTACGGTGGCTGCCTCAGCTGCTACGAAGGGGGTTGGATGGAAGCGGAGTTGGTGGCACTTGCTACCTCAGGCGCCACGGCATTGGTTCAGCAGATGGCGGTGGACTCCTGGGAGCAAGTTCGTGACCGGATGGTCTCGTTCTTCTCGCGTCGCGGTGGGGCTGAAGAAGACGTGATCGAGGGGGAGCTGGAGACCTCGCGCGGAGAGCTGGCGGCGGCGATGGAGGCTGGCGACGAGCAGACCGCCTTGGATGTCCAGGCTGAGTGGCGTACACGATTGCGGCGCACTTTGCTGGCCAATCCGGCTGCGGCTTCCGAACTGCGGGCAATGCTCGATGACTTGGCGCCCCCAAAGGGTGATCAACAAGTTGTGGATGTCCATAACACGATCAGCGGGGGCGTGCAGCACGGCCCAGTGATTCAGGCTGGCAACGTGGGCTCGCTGAGCTTCGGGACACCTTCCGGTCAGGCCTGAGCCTGGCGGTAGTGCGGGGCCCACGCCGGCGGCGGCCACGGTGCGCCGTTCTCCGGGAAGACGATGGAGGCGGTCACCAAGTGTGTTCGCGGGCAGTAGCATCGGCCGCTTCGATGGTGATCTTGTGAGTTACGCGCGTATCTTTCGCCTCATGAGTGAACAGCCGTCCATACGCAACGAGTTGAGTGGCCACGTCGGGGGCCCCGTCGTGCAGTCCGGTGCTATTCACGGCGACGTTGTGTTCACCTCGCCCGCTGCGCCGGTGGACCCGGGGGTAGCGGAGACGCAACGACGTTGGAGCGAACGGCAGCGGCGCATCCTCGATGAAGAGACGGCCAAAGAGGCAGCAGAGCAGCGCAGGTTTGAAGACTACGTCAGGGTCATTCACAAGAAGCGACGTTGGAACCTGTGGTTGCTGTTGGTTGAGAGCCTGGCCCTGGCGCTGGGGTATCTGCGCGCGTTCCCCTCGGCTGCGCTCGTTGGAGCCGTGGGCATCCTCTTTGGGTTGATCTCCCTGTTCGGCTGGGTCTACTGCTCCGTGCTCTTGTGGAGGGCCCGGAGGGGGCGGACTATCCCGGTTCCCCGGCACCGGTGGATGTGGTGAGCATGTGGCGCCACTCATGCGCCGTGGAGTGCACGACGTAGCGCAGCGCGTCGACGCTGTGGTCGTCGCGCTTGAGCGGTTTGTCCTCGCCGCGGTCGGATGCCGCGGGGTCCCATTCGTAGCCCGGTAGCTCGTCGAGCAGCCCGGTACATGAGCGGTGGATACGCAGCAGCCCGGAGTCGAGGGCGGTCGACACGGACCGGATGCCGTCGAGGACATCGTTGCGAGCCGGGGCGGTGCCGGGGTGCCGTCGTTCCACAACTGGACGGAGAACGAGGCGGCCGACGGGTCTACGAACGTCCACTCCGGGACGACGCCGAGGTCGTCGAGCCAGCGGCGCACGGTCGGCGGAATACTGCGCGTCGGTCATCTGCCGGCGCTGCGCCCGCGAGTCGTGGCGCCACTCGGCGATCACGTACAGCCGGTCGTCGTCGCCGAGCGCCAAGAGGAGGGCTGAAAATGGGTTCGTGGTGCCGTAGTCCACGCCCAGCCAGCGGCGCCGCATCGAGGGCAGCTCGTCGACGACGTGCCGCGCCTCGTCGAACATGTCATACACGGGGCCCTCGGCGACCACCCACGCCCCGTCGATCATCCGGCGACGCCACAGTCCGACGTACTCGGCCGTGAGCGCGGACACGTACGCCGTCGACGGACTCGGATTGTCGGTGAGTTGGAAGTGCCACGCGTGCAAGTCGGGTGGGGCCACGCGGTCGAGGTATCCGACTTTGAGCCAGTGGCGCGGGCTGTCCGGGTTCGTGCTCGCGAAGAGGCGGGCGCCGGGGACGGACAGGCGGGCGAGTAGCTGCGTCCAAAACGCCTCGGGCAACAGGGTTGCCTCGTCGACGTAGGCCAGTGAGGCAGTCAGCCCGCGCAGCCGTCCCTCGGCGCGGTGCGTCCGCGGCCCCGATCAGGTGCACAGTGCGGCCGAGCACGGTCGCGGTAGCGGCGCCCCGGGTGTGCCGGATGTGCCGCACCACGGGCCCGAACAGGGCGGGGTCGGCGAGCGGCTCGAACACGTTCCGCTCGATGGTCTGCACCACGATCAGACCGGACGGCGGCGCTTCCGCGACGGCGAGCAGGAACGCTAACAGGGAGGCGATGGTCTTGCCCGAACGGACCACCGCGTTAGCTCGGTGGCGACGAGCTGCGCGAGTGGCGGCGTCACGG
Source organism: Streptomyces sp. NPDC050433 (assembly GCF_044458565.1). NCBI lineage: Bacteria > Bacillati > Actinomycetota > Actinomycetes > Kitasatosporales > Streptomycetaceae > Streptomyces > Streptomyces sp. NPDC050433. The sequence goes on from NZ_JBITIB010000021.1 coordinate 121,092, forward strand.
CGATAGCGACGCCGAGCGTCGTACCGTCGCGTGCGCGATTTTGAACGCGAGCGACACGGCGGCGAAAGCGACGACCGTCGCCCAGTACGGCCACGCCGAGCACCCGCTGCGCCGAGCCATGACCACGCCGACCGTGCCGACGACGGCGCCCCCGTCGACGAGTACGGCGAACATCCACACCACGTCGGACTCGACGCCGTGCTCGACGGCGAGCGCGGCGAACGACAGGCGGAACGCCAGGAGCGCGAACCCGGCGGTAAGTGCCCCGGAGATCACCGGGGTGGTCAGGGTCGGTCGGGGAGTGGAGCCCCCGGTCGGCCCGCTTGATTGTGGGGCGCCGGTCGAGCGGCGCGGGTGGTGCTTCTAGGTTGCGTCTCGCGATGTGTCCCGTGTTGTTGCTGTGGGGCGAGTTATTGCTTCAAGGCGGCCTTGAAGATCTCGGCGACCTCGTGTTTGACAGCGTAGACCGTGCCGTTCGGGGTCTTCCACCAGCGGTACGGGTACGAGCGGTCGGTCTCCGGGCTCGCGGTGCCCATCTTGGTGAGCGCGCCCGCCATCACTTTCGCGGCGTTCTTCTTTCCCTCGGGGTCGAGGCGGAGCTCTTCTACGAGCTCGCTGTGGTTGACGAGTCGCCCGGGATGATCGAAGAGGTAGGCGAGAACGCTCTGCCCCTTCCTGTCTAGTGTCTCCCAGTAGGCGAGGGCCTTCCCGATGTCGCCGGGCTGCCATTGCGGGAGTCCGTCGTGCCCGCTGCCGCCGTCGTGGTCGTCCCACAGGGGATCGGTGTCGGCGATCCGCATGGAGGCGGGAAAGGTTCTGGCCATGGGGCGTCCGATCTTCCTGTTTCGGGTTGCGGCGTGCTCTTCGAGATCGTCACGGTCATACACCGGTCCGCTGGCGAGCACGTCGATCGGTTGGGGGGCTCTAGGGCTAGCCAAGACGCGACGCACGAGACTCTTGTCTGCGTCGTAAATGTCGGCAGCTTCCGCGATTCCGGCCAGCCTGAGCCGGTGCCCGTTGGGCTTGATGATGCTCATGAACGATACCATATAAGAGAACAGTCCACGTTGGGGACTCTTTCGCGATATCCATCCCGCGGTCTCTTCCTGCTCCTGCGCATAGTCATCGCTACGCGGCCCGCAGCGCCTCGCGCTGCTCCACCTCATCGAGGGTGCGCACGAGGTCGAGTACCGCCGGCCACTCCCAACACCCGGCGCCCGCGCGCGTCGAGGGCGACCGGGGCCGGGTACGGCTCGCCGGTGCTGCAGAGCGCCCCCACGGTCGATGTGCATCCCTTCTGGGAGCCCGACCCCTGGGCATAGCCCCAGGTCATCCTGTGCAGCTCGTGCCATAGAGCAGACATCCGACGACGTGTGCGTCCCGCGCTCGCGGCTCGGCGAGGTCCTTGAGGGCATCGACCGCATCGCCGTGAAGTACGACCTCACGATCGGCGTCTGCGCCCACGCGGGCGACGGCAACACCCACCCGACCGTCTGCTTCGACGCCTCGGACCCGGACGAGTCCCGGCGTGCCCGTGAGTCGTTCGACGAGATCATGGCGCTGGGGCTGGAGTTGGGCGGCACCATCACCGGTGAGCATGGCGTGGGCGTCCTGAAGAAGGAGTGGCTCGCCCGGGAACTGGGCCCGGTTGGCATGGAGTTGCAGCGCGGCATCAAGAAGGCGTTCGACCCGCTGGACCTCCTGAACCCCGGAAAGCTGTTCTGACCGGGTTCCGGTCCTGCCGGGCGTGGGAGTGCGGCGTACGGCCCGCGGCGTACGGCCAAGGTCCGATGGCACGGCGGGACGGGGCGGCCTACCGTCGACAGGACAGGCAGCAGGTCGCCCGCAGGCGACCGCACCTCTATCCGGGAGGTACCGTGCCCGCCCGCCTTGACCACACCATCGTCCACAGCCGCGACCGGTTCGCGTCCGCGCGCTTTCTCGCGGGGCTGATCGGGGAGCCCGAGCCCAAGGCCTTCGGGCCGTTCGCGAGTCTGCCGCTGGACGGCGGAGTCACGCTCGACTATCTCGACTCGCCCTCGGAGATCGTCAGCCAGCATCTGGCCTTCCTGGTGTCCGAGGACGAGTTCGACGAGATCTTCGCACGCATGGCGGAGCGCGAACTCCCGTACTGGGGCGGGCCGATGCACCAGAAACCGCAGCAGGTCAACCATCTCTTCGGAGGCCGCGGGGTCTATCTCGACGACCCCGACGGCCACTCGATCGAGTTCATCACCCGTACGTACGTCATCGACTGAAGAGGCGCCGGGCACCGTGCGATCCACCGTCGGCGGGGCGGTCAGGACTCACCGTCCGCGGACTCGTCGGACGGCCATGGGTCCCGCAGCCACAGATCGTCGGCGGGCATCGGGGCGAGCAGCTGGGCCAACTCCCCGTCGAGCCCCAGCCGGTCCGTCTCGGTACCGGGCGGCACCACCCGCAGCGTCCGCTCCAGCCACGCCGAGACCGCCGCCGACGGCGCCTCCAGGAGCGCGTCGCCGTCGGGGGAGGAGAGCGCCACACACAGGACGGCGCGGCCGTCGACCTTCGTGGGCCAGACCCGTACGTCTCCGTGGCCGCACGGCCGGAACACCCCTTCGATCAGCAGTTCGCGTGCGAACGTCCAGTTGACCGGGGTGTCCGAGCTGATGTGGAAGGTGATGTGCACCGCGTACGGATCCTCCGTGCGGTACGTCAGCCGGGCGGGGACGGGGATGCAGCGCTCGGGCGAGAGCACCAGATTGAGTTCCAGTTCGCGTTCCACCACTGTGTGCATGTCAGGTGCTTCCTTCCTCGTGCGACGCCCAGGGAATGGGCCGTACCGATGGAGAGCGCCGACTCCCGCCGCCATTACGCGACTTCGGGCAAGAACTTGCTCTCGCGACCTACCGTGACTCTTTCGTGACCGAATCGAGGTCCAAACGGCGGGATGGGTCCTGGGCCATGCGGTGGTCTGATAGATGTGGACCCTTGAGTTGAGCCCATCGAAGAGATACGGGACCACGGTGATGAGCGCCCCGACCTCGGCAACCGGAGACGGCAGCCCTTCCCCCGGCTACTACCCGGACCCGTCCATCCCCGGATACGTCCGGTACTGGAACGGCGGGTCCTGGGTACCCGGCACCAGCCGGCCGGCGCCGCGGGCCGGTGAGGCCATGCCGGAGCCGCCCCCCGGGGCGACGGCGGCGGCCCCGCAGCCGGCCCCTCCGCAGGCGGCCCGGCCCACTCCGGCCCCGGCGACCCCCGCGGTCGACGAGACGGGGCCGATGTTCTTCGACGAGGACCCCGCCGAGGAGCCCCGTCAGGAACCGGCCTCCGCCTGGCAGGCCGACACCCGTCGGCAGACCGGCTTCGGCGGCGAGCGCGACGCCCGCGTCTCCTGGGGCGACACACGCGACCCCCGGGTGCCCGGCCAGACGTCGGCCCCCTCGGCCGACCCCACGGGCGGCGCGCTGCCCGGCGTACGGTCCCTGGGACCCGGCACCGGAGCCGGCCGGGATGACGACGACTCACCCGCCGGGGAGGGCACGGTCGCGATCCGCGTGCCGCGCCCCGGACGCGGGGGCCCGGACCAGAGCCAGGCGCCCCGTACCGACGAGGGCGAGGCGCCCGCCGAAGGCACCGTCACCATCCGCCCGGTCGGCCCGGCAGCCGGCACCGCGCAGGGCGAACAGGCCACCGGCCGTACGGGGCAGGCCGAGGGCACCATGGCCATCCGCGCCGTGCGGCCCCGCGCCGTCGGCCCGGCGCCCGTGCCGCCGCAGACCCAGGCACCCCAGCCTCCGTCCCGGTCGATGCAGCCCCCGGCCGCGGGTCCAGTCGCCCCCGGCCCCGTCGCCCCCGGCCCCGTCGCCCCCGGCCCCGTCGCCCCCGGTCCCGGCGGCGGCTCGGCCTCCTGGGCGCAGCAGGTGCACCAACTCGCGCAGCCGCCGTCGCAGGCGCCGACCGCACCGCCCATGCCCTTGACGGGTGCCGACCCTGCCGCCGGGCAGCCGGTCGTGCCGTGGAAGCCGCCGGTCGACGACCCGTTCCTGCGGGCCGCCCAGGCCCAGGCGTCGGCCCGGCCCGCCTCGCTCGGCAAGCGGTTCGCCGCCCGGCTGATCGACAGCGTCGTCCTCCTGGGGGTCGTCGGGGCCCTCTCCGTACCTCTGGTGTCCAAGGCGCTCGCGCACATCGACGAAAAGGTCGAGGCGGCGAAGCAGACCGGCGAGACCGTCACCGTCTGGCTGATCGACGGCACGACGGCCGGCTACTTCGGCGGGGTGCTCGCCGCGCTGCTGGTCATCGGCGTCCTGTACGAGGCGCTGCCGACCGCCAAGTGGGGCCGCACACTCGGCAAGAAGCTGTGCGGTCTGGAGGTGCGGGACATCGAGTCGTTCGAGGCACCGTCCTTCGGCTCGGCGCTGCGCCGCTGGCTGGTGTACGGGGTGCTCGGGGTGCTCGTCATCGGCGTACTGAACGTGCTGTGGTGCCTCTTCGACCGGCCGTGGCGGCAGTGCTGGCACGACAAGGTGGCGCGGACGTTCGTCGCGGGCTGAGACGGGGGCCGGGACGAGGGCTGGGACGAGGCCCGAGGCGCGGGCGGCGGCTCCTCCGAACGGCCGTTGATCCGTTGCGGGCATCCACGCGGCGCGGTGCACTGCCCCCATGAGCAACGATCAGCCGACGCCCGGTCAGCCGCCCGACGACGACCCGTTCCGCAAGCAGCCGCCCCCGGACGGGCCGCCGCCGTCCGGGGGCGGCCCGTCGGAGGGCGGCGGTGAGCCACCCCGCCACGGTGAGCCGTACGGCGGCGCGAACCCGCCGCCGCCGGGTAGCCCGTACGGGGGTGGCAATCCGCCGCCGTCGGGTGACCCGTACGGCGGATCGGCCCCACCGCCCCCCGGTGACCCGTACGGCGGAAACGACCCGCTGCGCGGCATGCCGCCGCTCGCGTCCGTGGGCAAGCGCATCCTCGCGCGCATCGTCGACCTGATCATCGTCGCGATCCCACTCGCCCTGATCAGCATTCCGTTCAAGGTCTTCAGCCACTGGTCGGACGAGTCCAACAGCTGGGACGACACGGTCAACGGCATGAACGGCGGCGGTCAGTGGGTCTTCCGGATCATCACGATCGTGGCGTACGTCGGCTACGACACGGTGATGACGCAGCGGTCCGGCCAGACCCTCGGCAAGAGGCTGTTCAAGACCCGCGTCGCGATGCTCAACGACGGGCGGGTGCCCGACTCGCGGTCCTCGTTCGTGCGAGCCGTCGTGCTGTGGGTGCCCACGCTGGTCTGCTGCGCCTGCCTGTGGCCGCTGCTCCTGCTGATCCTGATCCTGCTCGACCGGCCCTACCGGCAGGGTCTGCACGACAAGGCGGCGAGAACAGTCGTGGTGTCAGCGCCGCAGTGACGCCGGAACTCGGGTGCCCGCGGCGGACGGTGAGCCGGCGGGCCGGCCCGGCGCGGAGGCGACGGAGGCGGTGGTGGCGTGGTCCGTACGGCTCGTGCCGACCGGGGGCGCCACCTTCGAACGGCTCGGCTGCACCGCCTTCACCGAGACCAGCAGGCCGAGACAGAGGGCGACGAGCGCGATCACCGCGATGCCGACGACCGACGTGACGCCGGAGAGCAGCAGCATCGCGAGTGTGGCGAGGACGACGGTGGCGGAACCGTAGGCAAGCTGTGCGGCAGTCGGACGCGGCATGGCTGTATCCGTCCCTCGGGGCGATCGGGATTGATTTCGGGGGGTGTTGGGGGTGTCTCGCGTGTCTGCGCGGGTCGCTCTGTCCATGACCCTACGACGGTGAATGCCCGGCAGGAACCGACAGTAAGCGTGACCTAACCCACGGGGTCGGAGCATGGGGGGCGCACGGAGTCACGCGCCCCCGCTATATGACACATCGATGCGCCCACCGTCCGGTCCGCGGGATGAGGGGAGGACGTCCGGATACCGGGACTGGCCTTGTACATAGTGCACTTGGCCGGTGCAAGTCAAGGACTGTCTTTTCTGCTTCAACTCCGGTCGAATGTCGTCACTTGTGACGCGCACCCCGCGCGCGGATCCCCACACAGCCGGTCCGCGGACTCCGGGTGCGGGGAGAGGACAACATCAAGTGACCATCAATCGACGGGCGATCAGAGCGTCCGCGGTGTTCGTGGCCCTCGCCACGGCCGCCGCGACAGCATCGGCGCTCGCCCCGGCCCAGGCCGAGGGCAACACCGCAACGGGTACGGCGAGCATCGAGCGCCGCGATCCGGCGCCGCAGAAGGGCCAGGTCGAGCACGACCTCGAAGGCCCGTTCAGCAAGCAGCAGGAGCGGCAGCGGAAGGCCGCCCTGGAGCAGGTCCTCGCCGGTGACGCCAAGATCCTCAAGCGTGGCGGCTCCAACGTCGTGAAGCTCGACGACAAGAAGTACGTCGAGCTGGGCCGGGAGAAGACCGACAAGATCTTCACGATCCTGGTGGAGTTCGGCGACGAGGTCGACGACACCACCATGTTCGACCCGGACGGCCCGGACGGTCCCGAGGCCCCCGTCAAGAAGTACGGCGGCGAGCCCGGCCCGCAGCACAACGAGATAGCCGAGCCCGACCGGACGGTGGACAACTCCACCGCCTGGCAGGCCGACTACAACCAGCAGCACTTCCAGGACCTGTACTTCGGCGAGGGCACCGACGCCGACGGCAAGCCCAAGGAGTCGCTGAAGACCTACTACGAGAAGACCTCGTCCGGCCGCTACTCGGTCGACGGTGAGGTCTCCGACTGGGTCAAGGTCAAGTACAACGAGGCCCGTTACGGCTCCAACTACTGCGGCAGCTCCAACTGCGCCAACGTCTGGGACGCGGTACGCGACGGCACCACCGCCTGGGCCGAGGACCAGAAGGCCAAGGGCCGTACGGACGCCGAGATCAAGGCCGACCTCGCGTCGTACGACGAGTGGGACCGCTACGACTTCGACGGCGACGGCAACTTCAACGAGCCCGACGGCTACATCGACCACTTCCAGATCGTCCACGCGGGCGAGGACGAGTCGGCCGGCGGCGGCGCCGAGGGTGAGAACGCCCTGTGGGCGCACCGCTGGTACGCCTACGGCACGGACGCCGGCAAGACGGGCCCGGCGGACAACAAGTCCGGCGGCACGCAGATCGGTGAGACCGGCATCTGGGTCGGCGACTACACGATGCAGCCGGAGAACGGCGGACTCGGCGTCTTCGCGCACGAGTACGGCCACGACCTCGGCCTGCCCGACCTGTACGACACCTCGGGCGGCGGCGAGAACTCCACCGGCTTCTGGTCCCTGATGTCCTCCGGTTCCTGGCTCGGAAAGGGCCAGGGCGAGATCGGCGACCTGCCGGGCGACATGACCGCGTGGGACAAGCTCCAGCTGGGCTGGCTCGACTACGACGAGGCCAAGGCCGCGACGGCGTCGACCCACAAGCTGGGCGTGTCCGAGTACAACACCGCGAACCCGCAGGCGCTCGTCGTCGAGCTGCCGAAGAAGCCGGTCACCACGACTGTCGTGAAGCCCGCCGAGGGCTCCACGCAGTGGTGGAGCGACATGGGTGACGACCTCAAGAACACCCTCACCCGCTCCGTCGACCTCACCGGCAAGACCAAGGCGTCGCTGGAACTGGACGGCTGGTGGGACATCGAGGCCGACTACGACTACCTGTACGCCGAGGTGTCGGAGGACGGCGCCAACTGGACCCCGGTCGACGGCACCGCCGACGGCAAGGCCATCACGCGTGACGCGAGCGACAAGCCGGCCCTGACCGGTGTCTCGGGCGCGCACAAGAAGCTCGTCTACACGCTGGACGCGTACGCGGGGAAGAAGGTCGACCTCCGCTTCCGCTACCAGACGGACGGCGGCGTGGCCGGCAAGGGCTTCGCGGCCGACACGATCAGTGTCGTCGCCGACGGCGCCCCGCTCTTCACCGACAACGCCGAGGCGGACGACGCGGGCTGGACCGCAACGGGCTTCTCGCGCGTCGGTGAGTCGTTCACCAAGGACTACGAGCAGTTCTACATCGCGGAGAACCGGCAGTACGTCAGCTACGACAAGACCCTCAAGTCGGGCCCGTACAACTTCGGCTTCAAGGCTCCGAAGGACGGCTGGGTCGAGCACTACGCGTACCAGAACGGTCTGATGATCTGGCTCTGGGACACCTCGCAGAAGGACAACAACACCAGCGCCCACCCGGGCCAGGGTCTGATCCTGCCGATCGACGCGCACGCCAAGCCCATGAAGTGGGCCGACGGCACGTTGATGCGCAACAGGATCCAGTCGTTCGACTCGTCGTTCAGCCGGTTCCCGACCGACGCCTTCCAGCTGCACAAGGCCGACGCCGGGCAGCGGATCAAGTCCCAGCCGGGCGTGTCGGTCTTCGACGACCGCAAGGGCACGTACTGGTACGAGGAGAACCCCACCGCCAGTGTCGACGTTCCTGACACCAACACCAAGATCTCCATCGTGGACGAGCCGCTCAATGGCTCCACGGTGACGGTCAAGGTGGACCGCTCGACCAAGTAATAAGGCATCGTCGCAGGTCAAACCATGATCGGCCATCGCCCCCTAGCGGGGCGGTGGCCGATCGTGTTTAGGTGCGTCTTAGCGACTCTTATTGACACGACGTCTCACCGGGGGGATGAGGAACACATGGCAGGTGGAGGTTTCAGCAGGCTCCCGAGCGGGACCGTGGTGGTGGCAGTGACCGTGCCCAGCCCGGTCGCCGAAGGCCGTCCGGTCCGGATCCTGGTCCACGCGATGAACCGTGCCCGCGCCCTGACCAGGCTGCGGAATCTCGGGCTGCGCGCCGTCTATCTCCGCGGCAACGCGGAACCGCCGACACCGGACGAGATCACGGCGGTGCTGCACCACCCGGACGGCCTGCTCTGGCGGGCCACACCGGCGTGCGCACAGGACCTCTGGCAGCCCATACGGGCCCTGCTGCGCCCCGCGCGGCGCTACGGCACCGACCTCCCGGCCGAGCAGCGGTACGGCCGCACAGGGGCGCCTGCGGCGTCCTCGGCGGGGCTGGCCGGGCCGTCTGCGGGGGCGTCGACCGGCACCCTGCCGACGCCGTTCACGAGTGGCCCGCGACGGGATCTGCGCAGCGGCAGCGGGACGGACGTGAGCGCCGCGTAGCCGGCGGTCCGGAAGTCCCCGGCCGGGGACTACACGACCGGCTTGCCGGTCAGCCGCACGCCCGCCGCGCGCAACTCCTCCAGGGCCCGCTGCGTCGTCTCCTCGGCGACGCCGGCCGTCAGATCCAGCAGCACATGTGTGGTGAATCCCTCACGGGCCGCGTCCAGGGCGGTAGCCCGTACGCAGTGGTCGGTGGCGATCCCGACGACATCGACCTCGGCCACGTCGCGCGCCCGCAGCCACTCCGCGAGCGTCACCCCGTTCTCGTCGGCGCCCTCGAAGCCGCTGTACGCCGCCGCGTAGGCGCCCTTGTCGAAGACCGCGTCGATCGACCCGGACGCGACGGCCGGGGCGAAGTTCGGGTGGAAGCCCACGCCCTCCGTGCCCGCCACGCAGTGCACCGGCCACGAGTGGACGAAGTCGGGCCGGACGGAGAAGTGGTCACCGGGGTCGATGTGGTGGTCACGCGTCGCGACCACATGCCGGTAACCGGCCGTCGTCTGCCCGATGAGATCGGTGATGGCGGCGGCCACGTCGGCACCGCCCGACACCGCGAGGCTGCCGCCCTCACAGAAGTCGTTCTGAACGTCCACGACGATCAATGCGCGGTGCATGGCGGGTGTCCTTCGATGGGGAGCCGGTGCGGGTCACTGAGCCTGGAAATTGTCCTCTTGGTGCCTGGAGTTCCCGGTCGTTCTCCGTTCATGCCTGCCGCACCTCTCCTCTGCCTCGGGCATGTCACAGGTAGACGGTCGGGATGACCGGCTCACCGCGCGACAGCTGGATCGCCGACATCGGCAGCCCCGCCCGCGCCGCGACGTGCCGGTCGCGGACCGCGTCCAGCGGCTCGCGCGCGACGATCTCGCCGCCCTTGACCAGCTCCACCAGCAGCTGCCGGTCCAGCAGGTCGGCGGGGACCGGGCCGGTGCCGACGACCTCGGCATCCGCGTACCCCTCGGGGTCCACCCGCCGCGCCGCCCACTTCCGGCCGCCGATCGACGTCTTGCCGCCGGTCGACTTCTTCGCCACCGCGTCCAGCGGCGCCTTCGGGTCGGCGGAGTGGGCACGGGCGACGAGTTTGTACACCATCGAGCAGGTGGGCTGACCGCTGCCGGTGACCAGCCGGGTGCCGACCCCGTACGCGTCCACCGGCGCGGCGGCCAGCGAGGCGATCGCGTACTCGTCCAGGTCCGAGGTGACCACGATCCGGGTGTTCACGGCGCCCAGCTCGTCCAGCTGCTGGCGCACCCGGTGCGCGACGAGCAGCAGGTCGCCGGAGTCGATGCGTACGGCGCCCAGCTCGGGCCCCGCGACCTCCACGGCGGTCCGGACCGCCTCGGCCACGTCGTAGGTGTCCACGAGCAGCGTCGTGCCGCTGCCGAGCGCGTCGACCTGCGCCTGGAACGCGTCCCGCTCGTTGTCGTGCAGCAGCGTGAAGGCGTGCGCGCTGGTCCCCACCGTCGGGATGTCGTAGCGGAACCCGGCCGCCAAGTCGGACGTGGTGTCGAAGCCGCCGATGTACGCGGCGCGCGAGGCGGCGACGGCGGCCAGTTCGTGCGTACGGCGCGCGCCCATCTCGATCAGCGGGCGCCCGCCGGCCGCGGCGGACATCCGGGACGCGGCGGCGGCGATCGCCGAGTCGTGGTTGAGGATCGACAGGACCACGGTCTCCAGCAGCACGCATTCGGCGAACGAGCCCTCGACGCGCAGGATCGGCGAGCCGGGGAAGTACACCTCGCCCTCGCGGTAGCCCCAGATGTCGCCGCTGAAGCGGTAGTCGGCGAGCCAGTCGAGCGTCGGCCCGTCGACGATGCCCTGCTCGCGCAGGAAGCCGATGACGTCCGCGTCGAAGCGGAAGTTCGCGACGGCGTCCAGGACCCGGCCGGTGCCCGCGACGACTCCGTAGCGCCGGCCCTCGGGCAGCCGCCGGGTGAAGACCTCGAAGACGCAGCGGCGCTCGGCCGTCCCCGCCCGGAGTGCCGCCCGGAGCATCGTCAACTCGTACTGGTCGGTGAAGAGCGCCGTCGACGGAACGCCGAGCCGTCGGCCGCCCTCGTCCTTCGCAGGACCCATCTCAAGGCCCTTCTCAAGGTCCGCAGAGTTCATGCCAACGATGCTACAGCGGATCTCGTCAGAGTGACGATTTCTAATGAGGGCTCGGACCACCGTTTGTGCGACCGGCCCCTCCTGGTGGCAGCATGGGGCTGTGAGGCTGTGCATCCCAGGGGCGCGCCCCTGGACCCCCGGCGGAGAAGAAGGTCGTCCCGAACAGTGAGTGTTGCCCCGACAGAGATCGAACTTCCCGAGTCGGCCGAGGAGACGTTCACCGTCCCGGAACCTGACGTGCCGTGGATGACGATCGTCCACAACGACCCTGTCAACCTCATGAGTTATGTGACGTACGTCTTCCAGACGTACTTCGGCTACTCCAAGGACAAGGCGCACAAGCTGATGCTCGACGTTCACCACAAGGGCCGCGCCATCGTGTCCAGCGGCAGCCGCGAGGAGATGGAACGCGACGTGCAGGCGATGCACGGATACGGCCTGTGGGCCACGCTCTCGCAGGATCACAGCTGATGGCCGGGCAGTTCGAGGCGATCCCCGGCGGTGGCGCCGCGATCGCGCTCGACGAGGTCGAGATCTCCATCCTGCGCTCCCTCGCCGTACAACTCCTGGAGCTGATCGGCCCCGGCGACGAACCGGCCAAGGGCGAGGACCCACTGGCCGCGCTTTTCGCGGAGGGGCCCAGCAAGCCGCCGGCCGACCCCGCGCTGGCCCGGCTGTTCCCGGACGCGTACGGCTTCGGCGACGACACCGACGACGAACTGCGGGAGTACGCAGCCGAGTTCAGGCGCTTCACCGAGAACGACCTGCGCACCCGTAAGCGCGAGGACGGCCTCGCCGTCGTCCGCACCCTGGACGCGCTGTCCGCCGCGGGCGAGGGCGGAGCCGTACTGAAACTCGCGCCCGAGGACTGCCGGCACTGGCTCGGCGCGCTCAACGACCTGCGGCTGACGATCGGCAGCAGGCTGGACGTCTCCGACGAGGACGAGGGGGAGGGCCTGTACCGGCTGCCGGACTCCGATCCGCGCAAGCCGATGGTGATGGCGTACCTGTGGCTCGGGGCGCTCCAGGAGACGCTCGTCGAGACGATGATGCCCTGACCCTGTCCCTGTCTCTGACCCCTGATCTCTGACCCTGCCCCCTGGCTCTTCCTGTCTGCCGCGCCACGGCGACGTGCGCGGATCGGCGCCCGCCCCGTGGTAAATCTTCACAACCACCGGCACAGACAGGGAGAAAGGGCGCATCACGATGACCTCCCCACAGGTCGACAACACCTCGGAAGGCCCCTCCACGGGCGCCTCGGAGGAGGGCTACGCACGCGGACTCGGCAGCCGCCAGGTCCAGATGATCGCGATCGGCGGCGCCATCGGCGTCGGCCTGTTCATGGGCGCCGGCGCGAACATCGCCAAGGCCGGCCCGAGCATCATCCTGATGTACGCGCTGGCCGGCGTGGTGATCTTCTTCATCATGCGGGCGCTGGGCGAACTGCTGCTCTACCGCCCGGTCTCCGGCTCGTTCGCGGAGTACGCGCGCGAATTCCTCGGCCCGTTCTTCGGTTACGTCACCGGCTGGACGTACTGGCTCATGTGGATCGTGACCGGCATGGCCGAACTCACGGCGGCGGCGATCTACACGCACTTCTGGTTCCCCGCGATCCCGCAGTGGGTCAGCGCCCTCGTCTTCCTCGTGGTGCTCTTCGGCGTCAACCTGATCTCCGTCAAGATCTTCGGCGAGGTCGAGTTCTGGTTCTCGATGGTCAAGGTCACCGCCATCATCGGCATGATCGTCATCGGCCTCGGCGTCCTGACCCTCGGCTTCTCGAACGCGGGCGAATCCGCCGCCACCGGCAACCTCTGGCAGCACGGCGGCATCTTCCCCAACGGCATCGGCTCCAGCCTGCTGACCCTCCAGGGCGTGATGTTCGCCTACCTCGCCGTCGAACTCGTCGGCGTCACGGCGGGCGAGTCCGCGAACCCGGAGAAGACGCTCCCCAAGGCGATCAACACGCTGCCGTGGCGCATCATCGTCTTCTACGTCGGCGCGCTCACCGTCATCCTCGCCGTCGTGCGATGGACCGAATTCAGCGAGGGCGAGAGCCCGTTCGTGCACGCCTTCGCCAGGATCGGCATCCCGCTCGGTGCCGGAATCGTCAACTTCGTCGTACTGACGGCGGCCCTGTCGTCCTGCAACTCCGGCATGTACTCCACCGGCCGGATGCTGCGCGGCCTCGCCGCCAACCGCGAGGCCCCGAAGGCCCTGGGCAGGCTCAACTCCCGCAGGACTCCGGCCTTCGGCATCGCGGCGTCCGTCGCGCTGATGGGCATCGGAGTCGTACTCAACTACCTCGTCCCCGAGAAGGCGTTCCTGTACGTCACCTCGGTGGGCACCGCCGCCGGTATCTGGACCTGGATGATGATCCTCGTCAGCCATATCAAGTACCGCTCGGCCGTGGTCGCCGGGCGGCTGCCGGCGTCCTCGTTCCCGGCGCCGGGCGGCTCGGCCCTGAGCTGGGTGGCGCTGGCCTTCCTGTGCTTCGTGACGTGTCTGATCGCGTACGACCCCGAGGCCCGAGTGTCGCTGTACGTCGGCGCGGTCTGGGTGGTGTTCCTGGTCGGCGGCTGGGCACTGCTCAAGCGCCGCGAGGCCGTCCTGGCGGGCGGCGGGCCGGGGGAGCCGGAGGGCCCGTACGAGCCGGAGTACGCGAAGGCCACGGACTGACGGGGGCGGGCCCGCGACGGCTGCCGCGTCAGCCGTCTCACGCGCCGTCTCACGAACTGTCTCACCAGGTGGTCTCCGCGTCTCACCCGCGGAGGCCACCTGCTTATCCTTCACCTCATGCTCACCATCACCCAGGCGCTCCACGACAAGATCGTCGCCCACGCGCGGACCGACCACCCCGACGAGGCGTGCGGCGTGATCGCGGGCCCCGAGGGCAGCGACCGGCCCGAGCGCTTCATCCCCATGCTCAACGCGGCCCGCTCGCCCACGTTCTACGAGTTCGACTCGACCGAGCACAAGCAGCTCGACAACGAACTGCGCGAGCGCGACGAGGACCTGGTGGTCATCTACCACTCGCACACCGCCACCGAGGCGTACCCCTCCCGCAGGGACATCGGCCTGGCCATGGAGCCGTTCGCCCACTACGTCCTGGTGTCCACCGCCGACACCGACGACCTGGGCCCGTTCCAGTTCCGCTCGTACCGGATCGTCGACGGCGAGGTCACGGAAGAGGAAGTCAAAGTCGTCTGACACACTGACGCCGAAACCGGGGCGGCAGGACCCAGGAAGCCGGTGCGAATCCGGCACGGTCCCGCCACTGTGACCAGGCCTTCCGCGCGAGCGGGAGCCCTGGGAGCCAGGAACTGACCTGTCGCCCTTCTCCCACCATGCCAGGGGACGCGGAAATCCCCCGGAGGAGGCCCAGTCATGTCCTCGCGGCGCCACGCCCTCATACCGGCGGCCCTGCTTCCCCTGCTGCTCCCGCTCGCCGCCTGCTCCACCACCCCGGACCCCGTCAGGAGCACCGGGCCCGCGGCCGGCGGATTCCCGTACACCGTCACCAACTGCGGTGTGAAGACCACCTTCGAGGCACCCCCGGAGCGCGTGGTCACGATGAACCAGCACGTCACCGAGATCATGATCGAGCTGGGACTCGCCAAGTCCCTCGTCGGCACCGCCTGGCTGGACGACAAGGTCCTCCCGGCCTACGAGAAGGCGTACCGGAGCGTCCCGGTCGTCGCCAAGGAGTACCCCTCCAAGGAGAAACTCCTCGCCGTCAACCCCGACTTCGTCTACGGCGGTTACTCCAGCGCCTTCGCCGCCAAGGACGGCCGCACCCGCGACGACCTCGAGGACGCCGGCATCGACACCCGGCTCAACCTGGAGAGCTGCACCGACGGCAAGACCTCCATGGACGACGTCTTCCGGGAGATCGAGGAGGTCGGCCGCACCTTCGGCGTCGCCGACCGCGCCGCGAAGTGGACCGCCGGGGCGCGCACCGCCCTCGCCACCACCGCCGCCGGGCTGAAGGGCGTGAAGCCGGTCTCCGTCTTCGTCTACGACAGCGGCGACAAGACCGCGTTCACCGCCGGAGGCGCGGGCATCGGCAACGAGCTGATCGAACGGGCCGGCGGGCGCAACGTCTTCGCCGACCTCGGCAAGCCCTTCGGCGACGCCACCTGGGAGCAGGTCGTCGCGCGCAGGCCCGAGGTGATCGTCATCTACGACTACGGCGCCACCACCGTCGCCCAGAAGAAGAAGCGGCTGCTGGAGGACCCCGTACTGAAGGACGTCCCGGCGATCAGGAACAAGCGCTTCGCCGTCATGCCGCTGTCCGACGCCGTCCTCGGCGTCCGCGCCCCGGCCGCAGTCGGGCGGCTCGCGGACCAACTCCACCCGGAGACGGGCGAGTAGGACCCCGCCATGACCTGCCGGACCCCGCCCGCCCGGCGGCGGCTGAGGCACGCCCTCGTGCTCGGCGGCCTCGCCGTGGCCCTCGCGTGCGCCCTCGTCGCCGGGCTCGCGCTCGGCTCCGTCCGCATCCCGCCCGGCGAGGTCGTCACGATCCTCACCGGCGGCGCGGAGCCCAGCCCCTTCCGCACGATCGTCCTGGACGTACGGCTGCCGAGAGTGCTGCTCGGCGCCGTCGTCGGTGCCGGACTCGCCGTCGTCGGGACGGTCCTCCAGGCCCTCGTACGCAACCGGCTGGCCGACCCGTTCCTGCTCGGGATCTCCTCGGGGGCGTCCACCGGCGCCGTACTCGTCCTGGTCCTCGGGATCGGCGGCGGCATCGGCGGCGGGATCACCACCACCGTCGCCATGCCGGCCGCCGCCTTCGCGGGCTCGCTCGTCGCGATGGTCCTCGTCTACGCGCTGGCCCGGCGCGGCGGCACGATGACCGGCGGGCGGCTCGTGCTGGCCGGGGTGACCGTCTCGTACATCCTGTCCGCGCTCACCACGCTGATCCTGGTGGTCTCCGCCCGGCCCGAACACTTCCAGGAGGCGCTGTTCTGGTCGCTCGGCGGCCTCGGCAGCGCCCGCTGGAGCACGCTCGTCGTCCCGGCCGCCGTCCTCGTCGCCGGGACCGCCGTCCTCATGGCGCTCGCCCGGCCGCTCGACCTGCTGCTGGTGGGGGAGGAGGGCGCGACCGCGCTCGGCCTCGACACCGCGCGCTTCCGCGCCGCCGTCTTCGTCCTCGCCTCCCTGGTCACCGGGGTGATGGTGGCAGCGAGCGGCGCCATCGGCTTCGTCGGACTGCTCGTACCGCACGCCGCGCGGATGGTGGTCGGGGCGTCGCACCGGCCGCTGCTGCCGGTCGCCGCGCTCGGCGGGGCGGTCGTGCTCGTCGTCGCGGACCTCGCCGCCCGTACTGTCGCGGCGCCGCAGGACATCCCCGTCGGCGTCCTCACCGCGCTCGTCGGCGGCCCGTTCTTCCTGTGGCTGATGCGCCGCCGCCCCGAAGGAGCCCCGGTATGAGCGCCGCTTCGAGCACTCGTGCGGCGACCTTGCGCGTCGAGGGGCTGGCGTACGGAGTCGGCGACGGCCGCCACCTCGTCGACGCCGTCGACCTGACCGCCGCCCCCGGCGAGACCGTCGGGCTCGTCGGCCCCAACGGCAGCGGCAAGACCACCCTGCTGCGCTGCGTGTACGGCGCGCTGCGCCCCACCCACGGCCGGGCGCTGCTGGACGGCGACGACCTGCACACCATGACGGCCAAGGCGCGCGCCCGGCGCGTGGCCACCGTCCCGCAGGACGGACAGACCGACTTCGAACTGACCGTGCGCGAGGTCGTCGCCATGGGCCGCTCCCCGCACCGGCGCTTCTGGGAGGCGGACACGGCGGCCGACACCGCACTGGCCGACGCCGCGCTCGACCGCCTGGGCATCGCCCCGCTCGCGGAGCGCGCCTTCCCGTCCCTGTCCGGCGGCGAACGCCAGCGCGCCCTCGTCGCCCGCGCACTGGTCCAGCGGCCCGCGCTCCTCGTCCTGGACGAGCCGACCAACCATCTGGACATCCGCCACCAGCTCGAAGTCCTCAGCCTCACCAGGGAGTTGGGTACGACCAATCTGCTGGCCCTGCACGACCTGAATCTCGCCGCGTACTACTGCGACCGGCTGTACGTGCTCAGGGCGGGGACCGTCGTCGCCTCGGGAACCCCGGCGGAGGTCCTGACTCCGGGCCTGTTGTCCGAGGTCTACGAGGTGGCGGCGGAGGTCACACCGCACCCCCGGACCGGCGCCCCCACCGTCGTTTATCTGCCGCGGTCCAACTGACGAACGCCAAACGTCCATCATCTGAGATCACATACCGGGATGCGGACCGGGAATCGATACGATGACCCCATGGTTTCCCACGACGTGAGCGAAATGGCGCCAGGCGATCTGCTGGTGGCGCGTCTGCACGTCGATCTGTGCCGACTCGCCAGCGCCATGTGTACGGTCGGCGCTGCCGCCGTCGTTGCCGCCGCCGTCTGAGTCGCGGCAGGACGACCCTTCCGAGCACCACCCTCGCGCGGGGGCAGAGCCGCGCGCCCGTCACGCCTCTTTTCCGACAGGAGCCCACGCCATGGCCATCGAGGTCCGCATTCCGACCATCCTCCGCACCTATACCGACGGAGCCAAGGCCGTCGAGGGCAGCGGTGACACCATCGCCGCGCTGCTCACCGACCTCGAGAGCCGCCACACGGGCATCCGCGAGCGCATCGTCGACGGCGCCAACGGCGACCAGCTGCGCCGCTTCGTGAACGTCTACCTCAATGACGAGGACGTCCGCTTCCTGGACGGCATCTCCACCAAGCTCACGGACGGCGACAGCGTCACCATCCTCCCGGCCGTCGCCGGCGGCGCACTTGAGAGCGTGCCCGAGATGCCGACGCTCGACATGCCCACGCTCTGATGCGGTACGACTCCCCGCTCGCCGTCGTCGGCGACACCCCTCTCGTACGGCTGCCACGCCTGTCCCCGTCGGACGGCGTCCGGCTCTGGGCCAAGCTGGAGGACCGCAACCCGACCGGCTCCATCAAGGACCGCCCGGCGCTGCGCATGGTCGAGCAGGCCGAGAAGGACGGCCGGCTCACGCCGGGCTGCACCATCCTGGAGCCCACCAGCGGCAACACCGGTATCTCGCTCGCCATGGCCGCGAAGCTCAAGGGCTACAAGATCATCTGCGTGATGCCGGAGAACACCTCGCAGGAACGCCGCGAGCTGCTCGCCATGTGGGGCGCCGAGATCATCCCGTCCCCGGCGGCGGGCGGCTCCAACACCGCCGTACGCGTCGCCAAGGAGCTTGCCGCCGAGAACCCGAGCTGGGTGATGCTCTACCAGTACGGCAACCCGGACAACGCGGGCGCCCACTACGCCACCACCGGACCGGAGATCCTCACCGACCTGCCGTCCGTCACCCACTTCGTGGCCGGCCTCGGCACCACCGGCACGCTCATGGGCGTCGGCCGCTACCTGCGCGAGCAGAAGCCCGACGTCAAGATCGTCGCCGCCGAGCCGCGCTACGACGACCTGGTCTACGGTCTGCGGAACCTCGACGAGGGCTTCGTACCCGAGCTGTACGACGAGTCCGTCCTCACGAGCCGCTTCTCCGTGGGCTCCGCCGACGCCGTCGCCCGCACCCGCCAACTCCTGCGGGAGGAGGGCATCTTCGCGGGAGTCTCCACCGGCGCCGCGCTGCACGCCGCGATCGGCCTCGGCAAGAAGGCCGTCACGGCGGGGGAGAACGCCGACATCGTCTTCGTCGTCGCCGACGGCGGCTGGAAGTACCTCTCCACGGGCGTCTACACGGCGGCCACCGACGAAGAGGCCATCGAGACCCTTCAGGGCCAGCTCTGGGCCTGAGCGGCAACCCTGAGCGGCAACAGTGGTGCAACAGTCCCCGCCCCGTGGCTGTTGCACCACTGCTCCGAGGAGCGACGATCGGTGTCGATCGAGACGAACACCGATCCACGGGGGACACAGATGGACGACCGCTGGGGTGGCGCGGGCGGTGCGGGACACGCATCAGGCTCCGGATACGGCTACGGCCCGCCGGGCTTCGGCCCGCCACAGCCGCTCGCACCGCCGGAACCCGACGGTCGTGCATCCCGCCGTCACCTCGGCGCGTACGTCACGTCCGGCATCCTGCTCATCGTCTTCGCGTGCGTCCTCGGCGCCTGGATCGCCGACACCGCGATCAACGTCCGCGTCGACGTGGACGCGCTCCTCGAAAGCCTCGTCAAGAACGACCCGGTTCAGCCGCTGCTGGTGTTCACCGCCTACGAATGGGCCTTCACCATCGCCCTGCTCGTCGTCGGCGTCGCCACCCTCCGCCTGCGCCGCACCGCGCGCGGCGCCGCGCTGCTCCTCGCGTTCCTGCTGCTCGGCGCAGGAGCGCGGCAGATCAACGGCCTGACCAGGGCCGAGTACCGCGACGTCATGTTCGCCTCGGAACACGGCACGCTGATCGTGCTCAGCTACGTGTTCGCCTTCCTCGCCGCCGCCACCGTGATCACCCTGCTGCTGCTCGCCCGCGAACGCGACGTACCACCGGAGCCCGCGACCGGCGGCCGGCGCGCCGCGGGCGTCCTGCTGATCCTGATCGGCGCGCTCCAGGGGTTCTGGTACGCGCGCAGCCTGCGGGAGTTCAACCAGGCCCTCGGTACGGGCGACGGCGGCCGGGGAGCCTTCGACGAGTGGTGGCACGAAGTGCTCAACATCAACGCCCGTGGCGGGTACGGCACTTCGGCCGGCTTCAGCTACTACCACAGCGCCCTGATCGCGGCGTTCCTCGTCGTCGGCGTCCTGCTGCTCCGTAACACCCCGGCCGCCCGCGGCGCGGCACTCGCACTGCTCGGCATCGCCGCGTACATCCAGCTCCGCGAACTCGCGGGCGTCAACTACGACCGGCTCCTCGACTACTACGAGGACTCCATGGTCGGCTGGAGCCTGACCAGCTCCTTCGCGGCGGGTGCGGCGATGCTGGTAGCCCTCGCCCTGACCCGCCACACCCCCCACCGACAGATCCCACCGCAGTACCCGACGGCCCCACTGCCATAGCGCCCCCGAGCCGCCAGGCCACCTCACCGTGCTGTGCGGACACGCCCGTCAGCCCGACAGGTGTCGGACCTGGCGCCAGAGTCCCGGATCCACCGTGCCCACCCGGCGACGGAACGCCCGCGTGTCCACCCTGCGCAGCTCGTCCGTCTCCAGGAAGCTCCGGCGGCCCGCCGCGTCGCCCACCGCCTCCGGCGGCAGGGGGATCACGCCGGGGCGCTCCGCGTGCGACTTGCTGGTGATCTTCGCGACCAGCGCCGTACGGCCCCGTACCGACAGCACCAGACACGGCCGGTCCTTGGCCCCCGGCCCGTCCTCGTACGGCACCATCGCCCACCAGACCTCACCCGGCTTCGGCCCCCGGCCGACGGGCCCGCGCGGTGGCCTGCCGTCCGTACGGCCCGGAGGGCGCGAGAGCCGGGTGCGCCGGGTGCGCCCGCCCGGCGGCCGGGGACTGCGGCCCCGTCCGTCCACGACGGTGGCGACCATCGCCAGCACCACCACGACGATCAGAGCCACCCACCAGGACGTGTCCATGCCCCAGACCGTACCGCCGCGCCCCGCCCGTCCGCGGTGCGATTCCCGGCCCGCCGCCCGGCGGCGCGGTCCGCCCGAACCGGTGACGCAGCAGGTGAGTTCCCCCACAACAGGCCGGTGTGGAGGAGCGACCAGCCGTTTAGCGCCTTACGCTCGACAGACCGAACGACCCCCGTCGCCCCCCTTCCACGCCACGGAGGTTCACGCTCCATGAAGCTCACCGTCGTCGGCTGCTCGGGCTCATTCCCCGCCGTGGGATCGGCCTGCTCCAGCTACCTCGTAGAGGCCGACGGCTTCCGGCTGCTCCTCGACATGGGCAACGGTGCCCTCGGCGAGTTGCAGCGTCACTGTGGTCTCTACGACCTCGACGCCATCTTCCTCAGCCATCTGCACGCCGACCACTGCATCGACATGTGCGGCTACTTCGTCGTCCGCTACTACCGCCACGACGGCGGACGCTGCGACACCATCCCCGTGTACGGCCCCGACGGCACCGAGCAGCGCCTCACCACCGCGCACGCCGACACCCCGACGGACAAGTCCATGAGCGAGGTCTTCGACTTCCACACGCTCAAGCCGGGTTCCTTCGAGATCGGGCCCTTCTCGGTCCGTACGGAGAAGCTCGCCCACCCCGTCGACACCTTCGGCATCCGCGTCGAGCACAACGGCAGATCGCTCACGTACTCCGGCGACACCGGCGTCAGCGAGGCCCTGGTGGAGCTGGCCGAGGACACGGATCTGTTCCTCTGCGAAGCCGCGTTCACGTACGGCAAGGAGGACATCCCCGGCCTCCACCTCAACGGCCGCGAGGCCGGCGAGCACGCCGCCCGCGCGCGGGCGCGCAGGCTCGTCCTCACCCACATCCCGCCGTGGACGGACGCCCGGCGGAACCTGGACGACGCGCGCGCGGTGTACGGCGGACCGGCCGAACTGGCCACGCCGGGCGCGGTGTACGAGGTCTGAACGCGTACGACGTCTGAACGCGTACGCGAGCGAACGTGACGGTGCCCCAGGGCCTTCGAAGGCCCTGGGGCACCGTCACGTAACCGCGTCCACGGGGGTGTTACTTGGCCTCGGCCTTCTGCAGCTCGGCCAGTTCCTCGTCGCTCTCCCGGCCCGGCGTCGGCAGGTTGAACCTGACGATGGCGAAGCGGAAGACCGCGTAGTAGACGGCCGCGAAACAGAGCCCGACCAGCGCCAGGCCCCACGGGTTGGTCGCGATCCCCAGGTTGAGGAAGAAGTCGACCGCGCCGGCGGAGAAGCCGAAGCCGTCCTTCATGCCCAGCCCCCAGGTCAGCGCCATGGACACACCGGTCAGCACGGCGTGGATCGCGTACAGCACCGGCGCGATGAACATGAAGGTGAACTCGATCGGCTCGGTCACACCGGTGACGAAGGCGGTCAGCGCGAGCGAGAACATCATGCCGCCGACGACCTTGCGGCGCTCGGGGCGGGCGCAGTGGTAGATCGCGAGACAGGCGGCGGGCAGCGCGAACATCATGATCGGGAAGAAGCCGGTCATGAACTGCCCGGCCGACGGGTCCCCGGCGAGGAAGCGCGCGATGTCGCCGCTCTTGCCCTCGTACGAACCGGCCTGGAACCACGGGAACGAGTTCAGCAGGTGGTGCATGCCGATCGGGATCAGCGCGCGGTTCGCGACACCGAAGATGCCGGCGCCGGCCGCGCCCGAGCCGACCAGCCACTCACCGAAGTTGTGCAGACCGGCACCGAGGACGGGCCAGACGAGACCGAAGACGATGCCTATGAGCAGACCGGCGAAGGCCGACAGGATCGGGACGAGACGACGGCCGCCGAAGAAGCCCGCCCAGTCGGGCAGCTTCGTCCGGTAGAACTTCTGGTAGAGCAGGGCGACCACGATGCCCATGACGACACCGCCGAGGACGCCCGCGTTCACGGGGGCGTCCGACATGACTATCTTGCCGTCGACGACGCTCGCGACCTGCGGCAGGTTTCCGTCCGTGAAGGTGGCGAGGACCTTCTGGAAGACCAGGTAGCCGGTGACGGCGGCGAGCGCGGTCGAGCCGTCCGACTTCTTGGCGAAGCCGATGGCGATGCCGACGGCGAACAGCAGCGGCATGTTGTCGAGAATCGCGCCGCCACCCGCGGCCATATAACCGGCGATCTTGGTGATGAAGGTGGGGAACGACTCGCGCCCGAGCATGTCGGGGTTGCCGAGGCGCACCAGCAGGGCGCCGGCGGGGAGCACGGCGACGGGCAGCATGAGGCTGCGGCCGATGCGCTGCATGACGGACATCACGCCGGAGCCCTTACTCTTCGCCGCGGGGGCGGCGCTGGCCGTGGACATCAACTTCCTCCAGAGGACAAGGCACCTGCGGAAACACGGCGCACCGGTCATGTGGTCTAAACCTTTGAGTGGTGTAGACCAGTTCTAACACGGTGAGGGTTGAATAAGGAACCTTCGGAATATCGCGATCCGGACTCGATGCTTCGACGTCGTGCGACCGAGACGGAGCAGGCCCGCCACCCGCATGTGAAAGGACCCCCGGACCAAGAGGTCCGAGGGCCCTGCCGGTGGCCCGCGGGCTGTCACCCCGCCCGCTTCACCGCCCCATGTTCTCCTTCTCCAGTTCCTTCTCCACGTCCTCCGGCTCCCGCCCCGGAGTCTGGAAGTCGAACTTCGTGATCGTGAACCGGAAGACCACGTAGTACACGACCGCGAAGCAGAGCCCGATCGGAATGATCAGCCAAGGCTTCGTGTCCAGATGCCAGTTGACGACGTAGTCGATCAGCCCCGCCGAGAAGCTGAAGCCCGCGTGCACCCCGAGCGCCCAGGTGATGGCCATCGAGGCACCCGTCAGCAGCGCGTGCAGCCCGTACAGCAGGGGCGCGGCGAACATGAACGAGAACTCCAGCGGCTCCGTCACGCCCGTCACGAACGATGTCAGGGCGACCGAGAGCATCAGGCCCGCCACCTGCTTCCGCCGCTCCGGCCGCGCACAGTGCGCGATCGCGATCGCGGCGGCCGGCAGGCCGAACATCATGATCGGGAAGAAGCCCGACATGAACTGCCCCGCCGAAGGGTCCTGGGCGAAGAACCGCGTCAGATCCCCCTGGACGACGGTCCCGTCCTTCGCCGTGAACTCGCCCGCCTGGAACCAGAAGAAGGTGTTCAGGAACTGATGCATACCGATCGGGATCAACAGCCGGTTCGCGACACCGAAGATGCCCGCGCCCCACGCGCCCAGATCGATCAGCGACTTGGCGAACGACGTCAGCCCGTCACCCACCGGCTGCCACAGCAGCCCGAACAGCACCCCGAGGATCACCCCCAGGAACGCCATCAGAATCGGCACCAGACGGCGTCCGTTGAAGAAGCCGAGCCAGTCCACCAGCCTCGTACGGTGGAAACGCTGCCAGACCACCGCGGTGAGCAGACCGATCAGAATCCCGCCGAGCACACCCGGATTGTGCGGGGTGCCCTCGGGCAGATCGTCGGTGACCGTGCCGTCGGCGGGGAACGCGACCAGCACATTGTGGTAGACGAGAAAACCCGCCACGGCCGCCAGCGCCGTCGATCCGTCCGCCTTCTTCGCGAAGCCGATCGCGACCCCGATGCAGAACAGCAGCGGCAGACCGAAGCCCCCGTCCAGGATCGCGGTGCCGCCCTGGAGGAAGACCTTGGTCGTCTTGTCCCAGAAGGGCCCGTGCAGATACGCGTCGAAGAGATTGCCCAGGCTGACCAGCAGTCCCGCCGCGGGGAGCACGGCCACCGGCAGTTGGAGGCTGCGGCCAACTTTCTGGAGCCCTTGGAAGAGGCCGTTCCACCAGCGTCGCCGGGGCGCCGGGGAACCGACCGACGCGTCGGCACCCGTCGAACTCATCGGCGTCCTCCCGTGGCACAGTGGTGTAGACCAGTTGCGATACGCTCACCGTTATCTTTCGGTACGGGTCGATCACCCGCCTGCGAAGATGGGCCAACCGTGAGTTAACGTGAAAAATCGGACAGGTGGCGAACGTGCGGCGAACCGGGACACCGCCCCTTGGAACCCCTTGAGCAGCAGGGAGCAAGACATGGCCAGCAAGGCTGAGAAGATCGTCGCCGGGCTCGGCGGCATCGAGAACATCGAAGAGGTCGAAGGCTGCATCACCCGCCTCCGTACCGAGGTCGTGGACCCGGAGAAGGTCGACGAGGTCGCGCTGAAGGCCGCCGGCGCCCACGGCGTCGTCAAGATGGGCACCGCGATCCAGGTCGTCATCGGAACGGACGCCGACCCGATCGCCGCCGACATCGAAGACATGATGTGAGCTGCTGAGGGACCAACTGCCAGAGGGGCGCGATCCGGACAGCCGCCGTACCCGGGGCGGAGAACCGGAACGAGCCCCTCAGTCAGCTCCGGCTAGGCTCACACCCATGTCTCGAATCGACGGCCGCACCCCTGAACAGCTCCGACCCGTCACCATCGAACGCGGATGGAGCAAGCACGCCGAAGGATCCGTACTCATCTCCTTCGGCGACACCAAGGTCTTCTGCACCGCCTCCGTCACCGAAGGCGTCCCGCGCTGGCGCAAGGGCAGCGGCGAAGGCTGGGTCACCGCCGAGTACTCGATGCTGCCCCGCTCCACCAACACCCGCGGCGACCGCGAAGCCGTACGCGGCAAGATCGGCGGGCGCACCCACGAGATCTCCCGCCTCATCGGCCGCTCGCTGCGCGCCGTCATCGACTACAAGGCACTCGGCGAGAACACGATCGTCCTCGACTGCGACGTCCTCCAGGCCGACGGCGGCACCCGCACCGCCGCCATCACCGGCGCGTACGTCGCTCTCGCCGACGCCGTCGAATGGGCCAGGGCCAAGAAGATCGTCCGGGCCGGCCGCAAGCCCCTGACCGGCACCGTCTCCGCGATCAGCGTCGGCATCGTCGACGGCGCGCCCCTGCTCGACCTCTGTTACGAGGAAGACGTGCGCGCCGACACCGACATGAACGTCGTCTGCACCGGCGACGGGCGCTTCGTCGAGGTCCAGGGCACCGCCGAGGCCGAACCCTTCGACCGCAAGGAACTCGGCGTGCTCCTCGACCTCGCCACCAGCGGCTGCACGGACCTCGCCGCCCTCCAGACCGCTGTCCTGGAAGAGACCCCCGTCAGGTGAAGAGGCAACCAAGAGGCAGGGCGCGGCGTCGTTACAGTCGCGACTCTCAAGGGCGTACGGACCTGCCCGTACCGCCCTTCCGCACCAAGGGAGGGAACCGACCCATGGCCTCGCGCCGACGCACCGCGGCGACCATAGCCGCCGTCCTGCTCACGCTCACGGGGGCGGCCGGCTGCGGCGCACTCGACAAGGCCCTCGACTGCGTCCAGACCGCCGACGCCATAGCCACCAGCGTGGACAAGCTCCAACAGGCGATCTCCACCGCGGCGGACGACCCGACGCAGGCCGAAGAGGCCCTGAACGAGATCGACACCGAACTCGACAATCTCAAGGACAAGACCGACAACGCCGACCTCAGCAAGGCGGTCGAGGACCTCGACACCGGCGTCGGCACCGTCCGCGAGGCCATCGAGAACGGCGATGCCACCCCCGACCTCAGCCCCGTGACGGACGCGGCCACCGAGATAGGCAAGGTCTGCACCCCGTAACGGCCCCCCCGGCCACTGGCGGATAATCGACGCATGACGCGCCTGATCCTCGCCACCCGCAACGCCGGAAAGCTCACCGAACTGACGGCCATCCTCGCCGACGCCGGTCTCACCCACGACCTCGTCGGCGCGGATGCCTACCCCGACATCCCGGACGTCAAGGAAACCGGCGTCACCTTCGCCGAGAACGCCCTGCTCAAGGCCCACGCCCTGGCCCGCGCGACCGGCCACCCCGCCGTCGCCGACGACTCCGGCCTCTGCGTGGACGTCCTCGGCGGCGCCCCCGGCATCTTCTCGGCCCGCTGGTCGGGCACCCACGGCGACGACCCCGCCAACCTCGCGCTCCTCCTGGCCCAACTCTCCGACATCGCACCCCCGCACCGCACGGCCCACTTCACCTGCGCGGCGGCGCTGGCGCTCCCGGACGGCACGGAAAGGGTGGTCGAGGGCCAACTCCGCGGGACCCTGCGCCACTCCCCTGCGGGCACGGGAGGCTTCGGCTACGACCCGATCCTCCAGCCGGAGAACGACACCCGCACCTGTGCGGAACTGACCCCGGCGGAGAAGAACACGATCAGCCACCGCGGCAAGGCCTTCCGTGCACTGGTGCCGGCGGTGCGGGAGCTGCTGGGCTGAGACCCGTCTGTCGCGACCCTGCCGCGCACGAGAAACGGCCTACGCATCGATGACCCATGGGGTTTGATTCGTAGGCCGTTGCTGTGCGGCGGAAGGGATTCGAACCCTCAAGCCTTTTCACGGGCCACAGATCCTAAGTCTGCTGCGTCGCCACTGCGCCACCGCCGCGAGACGCCCGTCATCCTACCGGGCGGTCGCTCACAACCTCACCCCCGGCGCCTGCTCCAGCACCAGTGCCACCGCCTCCTCCTTCGTCTGCACCGACGGCGGCGATCCCTCCAGCGGCTGACGCGCCGTCTCCCTCATACAGGCCACCGCGACGACGCCCACCAGGGCCGCGAACATCGCGTAGTACGCGGGCATCAGCTTGTCGCCGGTGAGCCCGATCAGGCCGGTGATCACGAACGGGGTCGTACCGCCGAAGAGGGACGCCGAGAGGTTGTAGCCGACCGACAGGGAGCCGTAGCGGACGCGCGTGGGAAAGAGCGCGGGCAGGGCCGCCGACATGGTGCCGAGGAGACAGACCAGGGAGAGGCCCAGCATCGCCATCCCGGCGATGATCGCGAGGTAGCTGCCCTGCTCGATCAGCAGGAACGCCGGAAGGGACAGGACCAGGAATCCGAGCATGCCGGTCATCAGGAGCGGCTTGCGGCCGAACTGGTCGCTGAGATGGCCCACTTGATTGATGATCCCCATCAGCGCGACCATCACGCCGAGCAGGATGAGCAGCCCGTGGGTGTCGCTGTAGTCGAGTTGGTCGGAGAGGTACGTCGGCATGTACGACAGCAGCATGTAGTCGGTGACGTTGTACGCGCCGACGAGGCAGACGCAGAGGATCAGCCTCGGCCAGTGGTGCTGGAAGATCTTGCCGAGGTCCGAGGTCGTGCTGGTCTCGACCGCGTCGGCGGCCTCGGACGCGCGTGCCGAGCCCTCCTCCAACTTGGCGAACGCGGGGGTCTCGTCCAGCCTCAGCCGCAGATAGAGGCCGATGAGTCCCAGCGGCGCGGCGACGAGGAACGGTACGCGCCAGCCCCAGGCGGCCATGCCGTCCGAGCCGAGCCAGGCGGTGAGCCCGGTGACGAGCCCCGCCGCGCCGACGTAGCCGGCGAGGGTGCCGAATTCGAGGAAACTGCCGAAGAAGCCGCGCCGTTTGTCGGGGGCGTACTCGGCGATGAAGGTGGACGCGCCGCCGTACTCGCCGCCGGTGGAGAAGCCCTGGACGAGCCGGAAGAGGATCAGCAGAGCGGGGGACCAGAAGCCGATCGTGTCGTACGACGGGATCAGCCCGATCGTGCCGGTGCCGATCGCCATCATGATCATGGTCATGGCCAGGACCTTCTTGCGGCCGATCCGGTCACCCAAAGGACCGAAGAACATGCCGCCGAGTGGCCGTACGAGGAAGGCCACCGCGAAAGTCGCGAAGGAGGAGAGCAGTTGGACGGTGTCGTTGCCCGAGGGGAAGAAGACATGGCCGATGGTGACGGCCAGATAGCTGTAGATGCCGAAGTCGAACCACTCCATGGCGTTGCCGAGCGAGGCTGCCTTCACCGCCCGCTTGACGGCTGCTTCGTCGGTGACAGTGACGTCCGACCTGCGCAGTCGTGGGTTCTTGCGGCGCCGGAGGGCGCGGAAGAGATGCGGGTGACGGCGGGCCGCCGGAGAGTCGGCAACCTGGTCGCGCTCGGGTGCCGCCATGGTCCGGTCTCCTTTCCTCGGGGACGTGAGTCCTCGGGAAAGCCTCCGCACCGTGCCGCGGGGGCCGCAAGCCGGAGCCACGGCAGCGCGGGGCTCCGGCTCGTACTCCGCCGGACAGAGCTCAGATACCGAGATCCTTGATGATCTTCGCGACGTGGCCGGTTGCCCGGACGTTGTACAGCGCGCGCTCGACCTTGCCCTCCTCGTCGACGACGACCGTCGAGCGGATGACGCCCGTCACCGTTTTGCCGTAGAGCTTCTTCTCGCCGAAGGCGCCGTACGCGGTGAGGACGGCCTTGTCGGTGTCGCCGACCAGCGTGACCTTCAGATTCTCCTTGTCGCGGAACTTGGCGAGCTTCTCCGGCTTGTCGGGCGAGACGCCGATGACGTCGTAGCCCGCGCCGGCCAGCACGTCGAGGTTGTCGGTGAAGTCGCAGGCCTGCTTGGTGCATCCGGGGGTGAGGGCGGCCGGGTAGAAGTAGACGATGACCTTGCGTCCCTTGTGGTCCGAGAGCGAGACGTCGTTGCCGTCGGCGTCGGGCAGGGTGAAGGCGGGGGCGGTGTCGCCGGGCTGAAGTCGCTCGCTCATGGTTCTCCTCGGTACGGGGGCGGGCAGGTCGCCCAGGTGTATCGGGCCGAGCGTAGTAGGGGCGCCGCGGGGTGCGACGGCGGTCGAGCTGACAGACTGTCCGCGAAGGCGAAGGATCGAAGGATCAACCAACCGGACACGACGACGGAGGCAGCGCGGTGTCGGATGCCAGGACCCCTGCGCAGATCGAGGCGGACATCGTCCGCAGGCGCGACCAGCTTGCCGAGACACTCGACGAGATCGGCGTGCGGGTGCACCCGCAGACGATCGTGGGCGACGCGAAGGCCCGGATGGTTTCCCGTGTGGACCAGACTGCGGGCAAGGCGTTTGTCGCGGTGAATCGCACGGTCTCAGGTGTGAAGCACAGGTTCGTCTCGGACGACGGCGCTCCCCGGCTGGAGCGGCTCGTCCCGGTGGCGCTGGTCGCCGTCGGTGTGGTCGGGCTGCTCGCGATGTCGGTGCGCCGTCGCCGGGTCTGAGCCGGGTCTGAGGCCGGGGGGCCACCCCTCTGGCGTACGGGACGTGTTCGGGCGGGTAGGTTCGTGGGCGTGAGCGACAACTCCCTCGACACCTCCCATGACAAGCTGCCCATCCGGATGCTGCACGACCGGGTGCTGGTCAGGACCGACATCCCGGAGGGCGAGCGGCGTTCGTCCGGCGGCATCGTCATCCCGGCCACCGCCGCGGTCGGCCGGCGCCTCGCCTGGGCCGAGGTGGTCGCCGTCGGCCAGAGCGTGCGGACGGTGGAGCCCGCGGACCGGGTGCTGTACGACCCCGAGGACCGTGCCGAGGTCGAGGTCCGGGGCGTGGCCTACGTACTGATGCGGGAACGCGACCTGCACGCGGTGGCCGCCGACCGGTTCGAGGGGTCGGAGGACTCCACGGGTCTCTACCTCTAGCCACAGCACGCACGTCGGTAAGGAAGGGTCCGGTGACCATCGTCACCGGGCCCTTCCGCCGTCTCTTTGCTACGTTTGAGGGACCCCGACGAGACGCGCCGTACCGGGTCAAGCGAAAGACGACGCACCCCTTGTCCGCGTTTTGCGTGTTGCTCGGAGGTGCCGTCATGGCCTGGGTCCTGCTCATCGTCGCCGGTCTGCTCGAAGTCGGCTGGTCGATCGGGATGAAGTACACCGAAGGTTTCACCCGGCTGTGGCCGAGCCTGTTCACCGGTGCCGGAATCGTCGTCAGCATGGTGCTGCTCTCGCAGGCCGCCAAGACGCTGCCGATCGGCACGGCGTACGGCGTATGGGTCGGGATCGGCGCGGCCGGCGCGGCTGTCGTCGGCATGGTGGCCCTCGGTGAGCCGGCGACCGCCGCCCGGATCTTCTTCGTCTGTCTGCTGCTCGTGGCCGTGGTGGGCCTGAAGGCCACGTCCGGCCACTAGGCCGTGTCTGACAAATCCCGCCTGGCGCGCGACGCCCGGCACGCACGCTCGCCGCGTTGGCAGCGCTCTCGAAGGCATCCGAGTACGCCCA
>NZ_JBITIB010000022.1:0-64608 GCF_044458565.1 Streptomyces sp. NPDC050433
GCAGGACTCCTCAACCCCATGATCGCCGGCGCCGCCATGGCCTTCTCCTCCGTCTTCGTCGTCGGCAACTCCCTACGACTCCGCAGCTTCAAGGCCGCATCCTGAATCCGCTGCTCCCGGCGGTCGGGGCCGATGCCGGCCCCGGCCCCCCGGACCAGACCGCGAGACGAGGCATCAATGCCGGGCTACAAAGAACAGAAGGACGACATCCTCCGGCGGCTGCGCCGGATCGAAGGCCAGGTGCGCGGGCTCCAGCGGATGGTCGAGCAGGACACCTACTGCATCGACGTACTCACCCAGGTCTCCGCCACCACGGCCGCCCTCCGCTCGACGGCGCTCGCCCTGCTGGACGAGCACCTCAGCTGCTGCGTGTCCGAAGCCATCGGTCAAGGTGGCGACCAGGCCAAGGAGAAGGTCGGCGAGGCGTCCCAGGCGATTGCCCGGCTGGTCCGCTCCTGATCTCCTCCCGTGCTCGGAGCGGAAGGCCGCGAAGTTCCAACTCCCGCCCCTTTCTGTGCTTTTGAAGACCTCACACCGAACAGGAAATACCCCCTATGGGTATGCTGTTTCATTCAGAGTCGGCATACCCCCCTCCCGTATAGGAGAACACCATGTCATTACCCACAGCTCCGGCCGATCCGCGCCGCTGGACGGCGCTCGCGCTGATCGCCCTCGCGCAGTTCATGGTGATCATGGACACCTCGATCATCGGCGTCGCGCTTCCCAAGATGCAGACCGACCTGGGCTTCTCGCAGGAGAACCTGTCCTGGGTCTTCAACGCGTACGTCGTCGCCTTCGGTGGACTCCTGCTCCTTGGCGGACGCCTCTCCGACCTCTTCGGCGCCAAGCGGCTCTTCACCGCCGGATGGATCGTCCTCGCCGCCGGTTCGCTCGCCGCCGGCCTCGCGAGCGAGGTCTGGGTCGAGCTGACCGGCCGGGCGCTCCAGGGTGTCGGCGCCGCACTGATCGCGCCCTCCGCCCTGACGCTGCTGATGATGCTCTTCGGCGGCAACCCGAAGGAGCTGACGAAGGCGCTCGCCCTGTACGGCGCCGCGGCGCCGGCGGGCGGTACGGCCGGTGTGTTCCTCGGCGGCGTCATCACCGAGTACGCCAGCTGGCCCTGGGTGTTCTACATCAACATCCCCATCGCGGTGATCGTCCTGGCCCTGACCCCGCGTGTCATGCCCTCCGCCCCCGCACGCCGCGGCTCGATCGACCTCGCCGGAGCCGTCACCGTCACAGCCGGTCTCGCCATCGCCGTGTATGCCATCGTCCGCGCCCCGGAGACCGGTTGGGCCTCGGCCGAGACCTGGCTGGTGCTGGCCGCGGGTGTGGTGCTGATCGGCGCGTTCGTCGCGATCCAGGCCAAGCGCCGCGAGCCGCTGATGCGGCTGGCCATCTGGCGCGCCCCCAACCTCGCCGGCGCCAACATCGCCCAACTCCTCATGGCCGGTGCCTGGATCCCGATGTGGTTCTTCCTCAACCTCTACCTCCAGCAGGTCCTGGGCCTGGGCGCGTTCGCCTCCGGATCCGCGCTGTTGCCGATGACCATCGCCATCATGATCATGATGATCGTCCTGGCGCCCCGGATGATCGGCCGCTTCGGTCCCAAACCGCTGATCGTGACCGGCCTGTTCGCCCTCGCGGCGGGCATGGTGTGGCTGTCCTTCGCCCGTCCCGACGGCAACTTCTGGGTCGACGTCCTGCCCGCCTCGCTCCTCGCCGCCGCGGGTATGGCCCTGGCGTTCATCCCCTCCCTGGGTACCGCGCTGTCCAGCGCGCGTCCCGAGGAAGGCGGTCTCGCCTCCGGCATCGTCAACACCAGCTACCAGGTGGGCTCGGCACTCGGCCTGGCCGCGATGACCGCCGTGGCCTCCGCGTACGGGGCGAAGGAACTGGGCAACCCCGTCGCCCTGACCGACGGATTCTCGGCCGCGTTCGTGGGTGCCGCCGCCATCGCCGCGGCCGGTGCGGTCATCGCCTGGCTCACGCTGCGCACCAGCCCTGCCCCGGCGCCTGCCGCGGCGGACGGGGCGGCCCCGTCCGACAAGGCTCGGGACAACTCCAGTACGGCAGAAGCTCTCTGACGCCTGCTCATATTCACCCGCCCACTCCCCGCGCCGCCGGACAGGGACTTCGAGTCCCGGTCCGGCGGCGCCCGCACACCCCCGCCGGCTGTCGTGTCGGCACTCGCCGCGAGCGAGGTGACGGGCGCCGCCGTACGTGGAGCCTCACCGTGAGGACTGGGTCGCGCGGCGGCTCACATGGTGGCTTCGGTGCCGGCGCGCTGCCAGGCGCTCTCGCGCAGCAGCCGCAGGCCGTTGAGGCCCACGATGACGGTGGACCCCTCGTGGCCGAGGACACCGAGCGGCAGCGGCAGGTTCCCCACGAGGTCCCAGACCACCAGACCGGTGATGAACACCGACGCGATGACCAGGTTCTGTACGACGAGGGCGCGGGCGCGACGGGAGAGCGCGACGACCGTGGGGACGGTGGCGAGTTCGTCGCGGACGATCACCGCGTCGGCGGTCTCCAGCGCGAGGTCGGACCCGGCTCGGCCCATCGCGACGCCGGTGTGGGCGGCGGCCAGCGCGGGAGCGTCGTTGACCCCGTCACCGACCACCAGGACCTTACGTCCGGCCTTCTCCTGCTCCCGGACGGCGGCCACCTTGTCCTGGGGCAGCAGCCCGGCGCGTACGTCGCTGATGCCGACCTCGGCGGCGAGGCGCGCGGCGGCGCGCGGGTTGTCGCCGGTGACCAGCACCGGGGTGCTGCCGATGAGCCTCGTCAGGGCCGTAACGGTCGCGGCGGCGTCGGGCCGGAGCCGGTCCGCGATGCCCAGCACGCCGACCGGTGTGCCGTTCACCGTGACCAGCACGGCGGTGCGGCCACCCTCCTCCAGCCCACCCGCGAGGACGGCGGCCGGCGATGTCCCCGTCCCCTGGTGCCCGTTCAGCAGCCGCGCGGGGGCGCCCACCGCGACCGTGTCGCCGCCCACGGTGGCCGTGACGCCGATACCGGGGGCGGAGTCGAAGTCGCGGGCGGTGGGCAGGACAAGCCCGCGGGCCTGGGCGGCGTCCACCACCGCGCGGGCCAGCGGATGCTC
The DNA here is from genome assembly GCF_044458565.1 of Streptomyces sp. NPDC050433. Taxonomy (NCBI): domain Bacteria; kingdom Bacillati; phylum Actinomycetota; class Actinomycetes; order Kitasatosporales; family Streptomycetaceae; genus Streptomyces; species Streptomyces sp. NPDC050433. Next base: position 3,107 of record NZ_JBITIB010000022.1, read on the forward strand.
GCTGGGGTGCTCGGCCGCCGCCGCGAGCGTGAGCAGGCCGTCCTCGTCCAGGCCGGACCCGTCAAGCGGCCGGATGTCGGTGACGCGCGGGGTGCCCTCGGTCAGTGTTCCGGTCTTGTCCACGGCGACCGCGTCGACCTGGCCGAGCCGCTCCATGACCACGGCGGACTTCACCAGCACACCGTGCCGGCCCGCGTTGGCGATCGCCGAGAGCAGCGGCGGCATGGTGGCCAGCACCACGGCGCACGGCGAGGCGACGATCATGAAGGTCATCGCCCGCAGCAGTGAAGCGGTCAGCTCGGCGCCGAAGGCGAGGGGGACCAGGAACACGGCGAGGGTGGCGACGACCATGCCGATCGAGTACCGCTGCTCGACCTTCTCGATGAACAACTGTGTGGGGGCCTTGGTCTCGGAGGCCTCCTCGACCATCTTCACGATGCGGGCGATCACGGAGTCCGAGGCGTCCCGCTCGACCTCGACCCGCAGCGCCCCCGTGCCGTTGAGGGTGCCGGCGAAGACCTCGTCACCGGCCTCCTTGGCCACGGGGAGGGGTTCACCGGTGATGGTGGCCTGGTCGACCTCGCTCGCTCCCTCAAGGACACGGCCGTCGGCCCCGATCCGCTCACCGGGGCGGATCACGACGGTGTCGCCGACGACCAGGTCCTCGGTCGCCACGCTCTCCTCGGTACCGTCGCCCAGGAGCCGTGTGGCGGTGCTGGGCGCGAGATCGAGCAGGCCGCGCACGGAGTCCGCCGTACGGGCGGTCGCGATCGCCTCCAGGGCGCCGGAGGTGGCGAAGATGACGATCAGGAGTGCCCCGTCGAGGACCTGCCCGATGGCGGCGGCGCCGAGGGCCGCGACCACCATGAGCAGATCCACATCCAGGGACTTGTCCCTCAGGGCCTTCAGGCCCTCCCAACCCGGCTCCCAACCACCGGTGATGTATGTGGCGGCGAACAGCGGCCCCCATGTCCAGGCGGGTGCTCCGAGCAGGTCCAGCGGGAGGGCGATCAGGAACAGCGCCAGGGAAGCCGTCGCCCAGCGGGCCTCGGGCAGCGCCAGGACGCGGGTGCGCCGCCGGGGCGTGGCGGCCTTCGCGGGAGGGTGAGGTGCGGGTTTGGTCAGGGTGGAGGTCATGGCAGGGGAAGTCCTTCGCGGGAGGAGGGCGTGACTCCCACCATACAGGAATGCTTGAACAGCTATTCATGTGTTCATTCCGTAAGATGGAGCCCATGGGCCACGGAGCGAACACACCGGACAACGAGGCGTACACCAGCGACGCTGACGACAGCGCGACGCCGCGCAGCCGCCTGACCCCGGAGAACGCACCACAGGTCGCGACCACCCTCCAGGCGCTGGCCACGCCGTCGCGTCTGCTCATCCTGGCCCGACTGCGCGAAGGGCCCTGCGCGGCGACCGAGTTGGCCGCGGCCGTCGGCATGGAACAGTCCGCCTGCTCCCACCAACTGCGCCTGCTGCGCAACCTCGGCCTGGTCACCGGCACCCGCGAGGGCCGCTCCGTCGTCTACGCCCTCCACGACAACCACGTCGCCGGCCTTCTGGACCAGGCCCTCTACCACGTGGAACACCTCCGCCTCGGCATGACCGACGCCCCTGCCGAAACCCGGCCACGGCGGGACGGCGCCGCGCCCGCGGCAGCGCGCTGAACCGGAGCCAACGGGCCTCCGCCTGACGGCGCGACAGGCTCTCCGGTCATCGGAGTGATTCGTCGTCCCCCTCGGCGGTTGACCCTGACGCAGGGGCAACCTCTCACCATGGTCGGCATGACGACGCAAACCAATGCGAGCGAGGACGCCGGACGAGGCCACCGGACGATGAGGCACTTCACCGTCCACCACGACGACGTCACCCTCCCGGTCTCCCGCGGCGGCCGGGGCCGGCCGCTGGTCCTGTGTCCCGGGCTGAGCGTGACCCGGTCCGACCTGCACGAGTTGACCGGGCTCCTTCGGCGCGACCACGACGTGGTGACGTTCGACCTCCGGGGCCATGGCCTCGCCTCGGCCGCCGACCGGTACTCCTTCGACGGGTTCCTGAGCGATCTCGGCGCTGTGATGGCGGAGTTGGGCCGCCTCCAGCTGCCCTCGCCGCCCGTGCTCGTGGGCTACTCGCTGGGCGCGGACCTGGCTTTGCACTACGCCTCCGAGCATCCCGACGCCATCGCCGGACTTGTGCTCATCGACGGGGCGAACCCGTTGCCCGAACCGTTCATCACCGACGCGGACCTGCCCCTTTTCCGCGCTATGTGGGAGGACCAGGTGACGCGGCAACAGACCGGGCGGGCCAACGGCACCGCGCGTCAGGTGCTGCTCACCGCACAGGACATCCTCGGCCTGAACCTTGAGATCGACGCGGTCCGGTCCGTGATCCTCGACCGGTACCGGAAGATCGACCGTCCCATCAGCATGATCATGTCGACCTCGATGGCCGGTGACAGCGCCGAAGCGGAGCGTGCATCGCGGTACAACCGGCTCTGGCGGGACGGTATCGCACGGCTCGTCCGTGACCGGCCGCAGATCTCCACGGCCTGGCTCGAAGCCGACCACCGGCTGGTCTTCACCCACGCCCCGGAAATCGCGGAGATCATCCGGAGCGCGTGCCGCCGGCTCGGCGGGCCGACCCCGTAAGCGGCTCCTGGGAGACTGGGCCGATGCTGACCATCGGCGAGCTGGCCGCGTACGCCGGAGTGACGGTGCGCGCCGTGCGGCACTACCACGCCAAGGGGCTGCTGCCTGAGCCGGAGCGGGATCACTCCGGCTACCGCAGATACGGCGCCGGCGCCGTGGTCGAACTGATCAGGATCCGCACCCTCGCCGAAGCCGGCGTCCCCCTGGCGCGCGTACGTCAACTGCTCCGGGCGGACGAGGAAGAGTTCGCCGCCGCCGTCGCGGACATCGACAAGCAGCTGCGGGCGCAGATCCGGGAGCTGCGCCGACACCGCGAACGGATCGCCCGCCTCGCCTCCGGGGACAGCCTGGCGCTGCCCCCGGAGGTGGTCGAGTATCTCGGCCGGCTCCGGGAGCTCGGCGTCGACGAGCGGATCGTCAGGGTCGAACGCGACGGCTGGATCCCGCTGGCCGCGCACTCACCCGAGCGAGTGCCGGAATGGATGGCACGCAAACGGGAGCAGATCAGCGACCCGCGGCTGGTGGGCTTCTACCTCACCCTCGGCCAGGCACTCGACCGGACCGACGACGACCCGCGACTGGTCGAGCTGGCCGACGAACTGGCCGCCTACCTCACGCGGATGGCCGACGAGCAGGGCGTGGACTACGTCGATGACACCGACATCGAGCCACCGCTCGCCAGGCTGATGGACACGCTGGCGTTCGACACCGCTCCGCCGGCCCGCCGGCTGATCGAGCTGCTGGAGAAGCGCGGTTGGACCGGCTGGACCAAGCTCCAGCGAGTGGACCCGACATGAGGTGCGGCCGGTGCCTGGGCGCCGATGCTCAACCCGGTGCGGGTGCGTACTCACCTGGTGCGCCGGTTGTGCATCGTGCGTCACCGTGAGGGTCAACGGCCCTGGAGCGCCTTGACGTTGTTGCCGAAGGTCCAGTTCTTCGAGCCGTCCCAGTTGAGGGACCACGTCATCGGGCCCTTGAGGCCGTTGCCGTACGTGTTCCAGGCCTGGGCCACCAGGCTCGGGCTCATGTAGCCGCCGCCCGCGCCCTGTTGGGCCGGAAGGCCGGGGACCTGTCTGTCGTACGGGACCTTGATGGTGGTGCCCTGGATCACCAGCCCCTTGTTCAGGCAGTCCGTCTGGGCGGTGAAGCCCTGGACGGTGCCCGCGGAGTAGGAGTCGCCGGAGCAGCCGTACGCGACGCTGCCGCCCGTGACGTAGGCCGTCTCCGGTGCCATGGTCAGCCCGAAGTTCGAGGGCATCTGCGCGAGTACACCGTCGATGATGCGGATCAGGTTGGCCTGTGATGCGGAGAGCGTGTTGATGTTGCCGCTGCCGACCAGACCGGTCTCGATGTCGATGTCGATCCCGTCGAAGTTGTACTCCTTCAGGATCGGCACCAGCGTCGCGACGAACCGGTCGGCCACAGCACTGGAGCTGAGGTCGATGCCGGCCGTCGCGCCGCCGATGGACATCAGGATCGTCTGCCCTGACGCCTTTGTCTGGCACATCTCGGCCGGGGTCGCCACCTTCACCGTCGCGTCCATCCCGTCTTCCCACAGGACGGTGCCGTCCGAGCGGATGACGGGGAACGCCGCGTTGATCACGTTGTAGCCGTTGCTCTGGATACGGCTGTCGGTGATCGGTATCCAACCAAGGGGCGGATGCACGCCGTTGGCGGCACCGTCCCAGTTCTCCCAGTAGCCCTGGAGCACCTTGCCGGTGGGCTTCGACTTGACGGCACAGACGTCAGCCGCGGGAGCGGCGGCGGATACGGGTGCGGCGGTGAACGCGGTCTGTACGGCGAATCCGACCGCCAGACAGACTCCCAGCAACCGCGAGGTACCGCGGTGACGGGAACGGATCATGGAGAGGTGCCTCCTGAACTGTGGCGAACCCCGGAGAGATGAACTAGATGATCGTGGCGCCGTAGACGCTCAGGGCCTCGGTGACGGGCTGGTAGAACGTGGTACCACCCACGCTGCAGTTGCCGCTGCCGCCGGAGGTGAGACCCAGCGCGGTGCTGCCCGAGAAGAGCGAGCCGCCGCTGTCGCCCGGCTCGGCGCAGACGTTGGTCTGGATCATGCCGTACACGATGCCGCTGGAACCGTAGTTGACCGTGGCGTTGAGCCCGGTGACCGAACCGCCGCGCAGGCCGGTGGTGCTGCCGCTGCGCTGCACGGACTGGCCCACGAACGCGTTGCCGGCCCCCGTGATGTCCCGGTACGTGCCGTTGTACAGGTAGACCCGGCCGTCCGCCGCCGACGGGTTGGAGTGGCGGATGATGCCGTAGTCGTTGGTCGGGAAGCTGGTACCGGTGCGCGTGCCGATGGACCAGCTGCTGCTGATGTTGGTGCAGTGACCGGCGGTCAGCGCGTGGGCCACGCCGCCGACCGTCACGTTGAAGCCGAGCGAACAGCGGCTGCCGCCCGTGGTGATGGCCTCACCGCCGGCGATCAGCGGGCTGAACTTGCCGTTGGTGCGGTTGACCGTCAGGTCGGCCTTGGAGTCCGCCAGCGCGCTCTTGACCTCGGCCAGCTCGGCCTTCGACACGGTGCTGTCGATGGTCACGACGATCTTGCCCGTGCTCGCGTCCGTGTACCAGGCGGTGCCGGCCACGTCCGCTTCGAGCACGGCGGAGCTGGCGTCGGCGAGCTGCGAGGCGGTCGCCTTGACCTCGGGGGCCGGGGCGGCGACGGCCGAGGGGGTGGCGAGGGCGACGGCGGTCACCAGACCGGACGCCACCGCGAGGAGCCGTGCTCGTCTGGACATGCCGGTGAGGGGTGAGAAGGTCACGAGATCCTCCGAAGGTATGGGGGATGGACAGCCCGTCGGGTGGGGCGGGCGGCCGTGCGCGCAGGTCCACACCCGGCGGTTGCTAGGCGTGGACCTGTCAAGCTGTGCGGATGGAATGGTTGACCGCCGCCGCTCCCGACGCAAGGTCGACTTCCGGTCCGCGGGCGGAGAATCGCTTTCTACGCGGCCGGCTCGCTCCCGGCCCCGAGCCGGCGGCGCGCGCCCGCGCTTCGTGGCGTTGCTGCAAAGCGCGTGCGGGCTGCCGGACTTGCGCGTTCCATACCGGGAACTCCTCGGAAGGGCGGCAGGTTTGAGTCTGTTTGCCGTCTCTTTGCGTGAGCGTTGCGAAGGGTCACATCGCGAACACACGCGGTTCGCCGTCCGGTCGGGCGCCCGGCAGACCGGTGTGTGCTGCGTCCGGTGGGGCGCCCGAGCGGGGCGGTACGGCTTCCGCGACTGGTGCGTTTGCGTCGCTTTCGAATGGATTACCCGTGCATTCGAAATGGCTGAATCTTTAACTCCGCATCCAGGACGGCGTCGCTCTGCGGCCCGAATACGTCCGGAGGGGCACTCTTGCGGAGGGCCACGGGGGTGTGCTCCGAAGCACTGTGGTCCCCTCAGGCGCCCAGTGTCCCGTCCGTCCAATCGGCGCTCAGGCGCAGGTACTTGATCGTGCGCCGGTGATGGGTGAAGGCGATGTGCAGCGCCCCGTCCCGGCTCTGGGCGATGGACGGATAGGACAGCTCGCGGTTGAGACCGTCGCGGGAGTTGTTCGTGAGGCAGTAGCCGTCGCCGGTCTCCAGGTCGTGGCTCACCGGCCAGGTACGGCCGCCGTCCGGCGACACGGAGAGGGTGAGCGGGGCACGGGGAGCGCCCCAGAACGCGGCGCCAAACGGCGCGGCTCCCGCGGCTCCCGCGGCTTCTGCCACCCCTGCGGCCTCCGAAGGCTCCGCGGGCTCCGGAGACGCGGCGGGTGTCCCGGCGTCACCACTCAGACCGTCGTCGTCGATCTCGTCGTACAGCGACACCCTGCGCTCGGTGGCGTCGGCGGCGCTGCTGGCGTTGTGTACGAGAGCGAGCCGCCCGTCGCCCAACGGGACGAACTGGACCGACGAGTTGTTGTTGGGCACGTCCAACGGCTCGGGCTCCGTCCACGTTTCCCCTTCGTCCCGCGACGTACAGCGGTACACGGAATCCGCCCGGCGGCTGCGGAACAGCGCCACCAGCGAACCGTCCGGCAGCGGATGGACGTTCATGTGCACCAGCCCCGTGGAGCCGGGCACCGGCCGCTCGTCCCAGGTCTCTCCCGCGTCGTGGCTGACCATGACCGAGCTGGTGTCCTGGCCGCCCGACCACTGTTCACCGGGGACCGTGACGCAGCGGAACACGGGCAGCAGCCAACGCCCGGACGGCAGGACGGTCACCGGCTGGCGTACGAAGACCCCGCCGCCGGCCGTGGCCGGGAACAGCACCGCGGACGGGCCCCAGGTCACGCCGTTGTCGTGGCTGACCCGCCGCCGTACCTCGGCCGTGTCCTGGTGGCCCGCGCGCTGCGCGGTGTGCAGCAGCCACAACTCGCCCGAGGGAGTGGGGAACAGCACCGGGTTCTGCTCGGAGCGGGTGCTGTCGTCGGAGAGCCGGACCGGCGCCGACCAGGTGTCGCCGCCCGGTACGAGCCGGGAGAACCATACGGAGATGTCCGCGACGCCTTCCTGCGTCCCCCCGAACCAGACGCAGCCCAGGTCCCCGCCCGGCAGCACCATCAGGTTCGCGGCATGGTTCTGCGCGGCGGGCGCGGCCAGATGGGCTTCCGCGCGGCCCGGTTCCTCCGGGCAGGGGCGAATGACGCCGTCGGCGTCGACGGGTGCGGTGGCGGGTGTCGTGGTCACTTGGCTTCTCCGGTGGAACGGGCGGCGGCCAGGTGGGCGCCCACGACCTGCTCCAGATGGGTCAGGTCGCTGGAGACGGTGGCGAACGTGAAGCCCTGGGCCAGCCGTCTGGCGGCGGAGGCTCCGTCGGCGTTGTGGATGCCCGCGGCGATCCCGGCGGCGGCTGCCGCCTCCCGCACCGCGACGAGCGCGGCCTCGAACTCGTCGTCCACCGCCGGGTCGGTGGAGGTGGCGCCGCCGATGGCGATACGCAGGTCGGAAGGGCCGACGTAGACACCGTCGAGGCCGTCGGTGGCGCAGATCTCCTCGACGTTGGCCAGGCCCTCCGCCGTCTCGATCATCGCGAGGACGACCGTCTGCTCGTGCGCGTCGGCCGGGTTCGGGCCGATCCGCAGCGCGGAGCGCATCGGGCCGTACGACCTGCGGCCGAGCGGCGGGTAGCGTACGGCGGCCACCGCGTCGGCCGCGTCACGGGCGGTGTCGACGAGCGGGACGATGACACCGGCCGCCCCCGCGTCGAGCGCGCGGCCGATGGGCGCCGGGTCGTTGGCCTCGGTACGGACGAGACCGACGGCGGTGCTCCCCTTGGTGTCGATGGCGGTGAGGGACGCCAGCAGGCCGGAGTACTCGATCAGACCGTGCTGGGCGTCCAGCGCCACGTAGTCGTATCCGAGACGTGCGATGCGCTCCGTGGAGACCGGGGAGTCGAGGACGGACCAGTAGCCGATGAGCTGCTCGCGGGCGCGGAGCGCGGCGGCGAAGGCCGCCGGCGTGCCGGACATGTCGCGGGTCATGGGGAGAACTCCTTGTGAAGCGGTCGGTGCCCTGAGTGCGAGGGCGAGGTGCCGTCGCCGGAAGGCGGGGGTCAGCGGTTGTACGCGGGCATCGGACCGCGCAGCGCGGCGCCGACCTCGTCGCAGGCGGCCGTCACCTCGGCGGGCAGCGGTCCGGCCTGCGCGGCGGCGATGTTGGCCCGCAGGTGTTCGGTGCGTGAGCCGCCGAGCAGCAGCGCGTCCGTGGAGGGCCGGTCCAGCAGCCAGCGCAGTGCCAGTTCGGTGAGGGGGACGCCGGCCTCGTCGGCGATCCGGCCGAGCTGTCCGACCGCGTCGAACAGGCGCTCGTCCCAGTAGCGTTGGCGGTACATCGCGGCGAGCTTGGAGTCACCGAACCGGCCGGAGTCCGGGGTCTGGGTGAAGTTGTGACGGCCCGTCAGCAGGCCTCCGCCCAACGGGTTGTAGACCATGGTGCGCAGGCCGGTGACGGCGGCGTACTCGACGTACTCCTCCTCCAGGCGACGCGCGAGCAGATTGTGCAACTGCTGGGCCACGACCGGGCTCGGCGCCCCCACCTCGTCGGCCGTACGCACGAGTTCGGCGATCTGCCAGGCCGCGTGGTTGGAGACACCGAGGGCGAGGATCTTGCCTTCGGCGACGAACTCCGCGACGGCGGTGAGGGTTTCCGCGAGCGGGGTGGACCGGTCCGGCTGGTGCAGATAGAAGAGGTCGACGTGGTCCGTACCGAGGCGCCCCAGGCTGCCCTCCAGCGCGGCGCGCATCCCGGCGGCGGACAGCGGTGCGTGCTCGCCCTGGTCCGGGTGCGGGATCCCGGCCTTCGTCGCCAGGACGATCCGGTCGCGGCGGCCGGGCAGCAGGGCGGCGAGGATACGTTCGCTCTCGCCGCCGGCGTATCCGTTGGCGGTGTCGACGCCGGTGACACCCGCGTCGAGCGCGGTGTCGAGCATGGCCGCGGCGCCCGTCCGGTCGACGGTGTCACCGAAGGTCATGGTGCCGAGGACGAGACGGGAGAGCGGAACGGGGATGTGCGGCAGGTCGATGCCGGTGCCGATGCCGGTGGTCACGAGCGATTGCCTTCCGGTGCGGTGCTGACTGCTGGGCTGACTGGGGTACTGCCTTCGGCGCCGGCCGCCGCGCCGACAGGGGCGCTGACCGAGCTGTCCGCGGTGGCCGTGGTGGCCGCGCCCGTGGCGCTGAGCAGATGCCGGGGCTTCACCCCCCGGATCGCGGTGGGATCGAGCGCGGCGCGGCGCAGCGCCCGCGTGTACGGCTCGGCGGGTGAGGCCAGTACGGCGCCCGTCCGGCCTGTCTCGACGATCCGACCGGAGTGCATCACCACGACATCGGTACTGATCTCGCGGACCACCCCGAGGTTGTGGGCGATGAAGAGATAGGCGATGCCGGTCTCGTCCTGCAACTCCCGCAGCAGCTCAAGTACTTGGGCCTGTACGGAGACATCGAGGGCGGAGGTCGCCTCGTCGCACACCAGCACCTCCGGCCGGGACGCGAGCGCGCGGGCGATGCCGATGCGCTGGCGCTGCCCGCCGGAGAACTCCGGCGGCCGGCGCCGCAGCGCCGTCGCCGGCAGCCCGACGCGGTCGATCAACCCGGCCGCTCGCCTGGCCCGTTCCGCCTTGTCCCGGACGCCCGAGAGGCGCAGCGGCTCGGCCACGATCTCCTCGGCGGTCAGATGCGGGTCGAGGGAACCGTACGGATCCTGGAAGACCATCTGCACCCGCCGCCGCAGCGGGCGCAGCCGCCGCTCGGGGAGGGTGGCGATGTCCGTGCCGTCGAGCACGATCCGGCCCGAGTTGGGCTTCAGCAGCCTTACGAGGGCGCGGGCGAGCGTGGACTTGCCGCACCCCGACTCACCGACGACGGCGAGCGACCCGCCGCGCGACAGCTGGAAACTCACCTGGTCGACGGCCCGGAACGGGCCCTGGGCGGTCTGGTACTCGACGACGAGGTCCTCGACGCTCAGCAACGGCCGGTCGTCGGCCCCCTTGCCGGGCTCATCGGACCGGGCACCGGCCCCACCGGCGTTACTGGTCCTGTTCACCGGGACACCTCCCGCGCGCTCGTCCCGGACTCCGCGTCCGCCACGGCGCCCTCCGGCGGCGCGTCCTCGTCCCAGGCGCCGAGCCGGGGCACGGCGGCGAGCAGATCGCGGGTGTACCGCTCGACCGGCCGGTCCACGATGTGCTGAGCGGATCCCGACTCCACGAATCTGCCCTCCCTCATGACATGGATACGGTCGGAGACGACTCGGGCCACCCCCAGGTCATGCGTGATCATCAGCATCCCGATCGACTCCTGTTCCTGTAGCTCCATCAGCAGATCGAGGACTCCCGCCTGCACGGTGGCGTCCAGCGCGGACGTCGGCTCGTCGGCGATCAGCAGCCGCGGTTCACCCGCGAGGGCCACGGCGATGAGCATGCGTTGCAGCATGCCGCCGGAGAACTGGTGCGGGTACGCCTTCCAGCGTGTCTCCGGCTTGGGGATACGGACCTGCGCGAGCAGATCGGTCCCCTTCTCCCTGACATCGGCGCGCGACATCTCCGGATGGCGCAGCCGCAGCGCGTCACCGAGCTGGCGGCCGATCGTATGGACCGGGCTGAGGGCCGTCATCGGATCCTGCGGGATCAGCGACACGGTGCGGCCCCGTACCTCACGGGCCGCGCCGGGGTCGGCGACGACGTCCCGGCCCGCGACGCGCACGGTGCCGGACAGCACCGCGAGCCCTTCGGGCAGCAGCCGCAGCACACCCATGGCGGTGGTGGACTTGCCGGACCCCGATTCACCGATGAGCGTCACGGTCTCACCCTCGCTCACGGTGAAGCTGACACCGTCCACGGCGCGGACGACGCCGTGCGGGGTGATGAGTTCGATCTGCAGGTTCTGCACGTCCAGGAGCGGAACATCCGTCATGGCTCAGGCTCCCTTCTTGAAGCGGGCCGGGCGTGTGCCACGCGGTACGCGCGCGCCGCGCGGCGCCTTCGTCGTACGTGTACGGTCGCGCAGTCCGTCGCCGACCAGGTTGACGCCGACCACCAGCAGGGCGATGACCAGGCCGGGCAGGGTCACCAGCCACCATGAGGTGGTGATGTAGTCCTGACCGTCGGAGATGATCCGGCCCCAGGTCGCGAACGGCCGCTGCGGACCGGCGCCGAGGAAGCTGAGCGCGCTCTCCAGCAGGACGGCCTGGGCGAGCAGCAGCAGGACGACGAGGCTGGCCTGGCGGATGACATTAGGGATGACATGGCGGCGGAGCACCGACCAGCCGCGCAGTCCGAGTACGCGGGCTGCCGCGACGTACGGTTTCTCGCGCTCCACGAGGACGAGCGAGCGGGTGAGCCGCGCGACCTCCGGCCACTGGGCGATCGCGATCACACAGGTGATGACGGTGACGGAGGGACCGAACAGCGCGACGACGAGCAACAGCATCATCAGCAGGGGCAGGGCGAGCTGGGCCTCCAGCAGCCGCGAGACGACCGTGTCGACCCAGCCGCCGAAGAATCCGGCGGCGGCGCCCGCCGCGATGCCGATCACCCCCGAGACGAGGACGGCGAGGATGCCGACGGTCAGCGACACCTGGCCGCCGTGCAGGATGCGGGAGAGCAGATCGCGGCCGAGCTGGTCGGTGCCGAACAGATGTCCCTCGCTGAGCGGGGGCAGCCGGCGCCGCGACAGATCCTGTGCGTCGGCGCCGGGCAGCGGCAGCACTCCCGCCAGCATCACGGGCAGGACGACGAGCGCGGTGCAGATCGCCCCCGCCCACAACTTGATCCGGGAGCCGCGCTGTTGGCGGGTGGCGGTGGCACGGGCGAGATCGCGCGCGGTGACCGCGCTCGGCCGGGCGCCCGAGGACGGGCCACCGGGGGATGAGCCGCCGGAGGAGGCGGCGGGACGCAGGGTGGTGGTCATGTCTCAGGCCGCCTTTCCGAGGCGCACCCGCGGGTCGAGCAGCGGGTAGGCGAGGTCGACGAGGAGTTGGACGAGGATCGCGAGGGTCGCGGTGACCAGAACGGTGGCCTGGATGAGCGGATAGTCGCGGGTCTCCAGGGCGCGGACGACGAGCGAGCCGACGCCGGGCCAGCCGAACACGACCTCGACCACGACGACGCCGTTGAGCAGCGCGGCGAAGCGCGTACCGATGGCGGTGAGCAGCGGGACGCCCGAGTTGGCGAGGGCGTAGCGCCAGGTGAGGGCGCGTTCGGAGAAGCCGCGTGAGCGGGCGACCATGATGTACGGGGAGTTGAGCGCGGCGGTCATCTCGCGCCGTACCAGCCGGGAGATGAGCGCCAGCTGGAGGATGGCGACGGTGACCGTGGGCAGGACGAGGCCGCTCCAGGACGTGAAGCCGGAGGCGGGCAGCACGGGCAGCAGCACGGCGAAGACCGTCAGCAGCATCACCCCGGTCCAGAAGTCCGGCATGGACTGACCGGTGATGGTCAGGACGTTGGCGCCCAGCTCGCGCTTGGTGTCGGCGCGCCGCGCCATCCACACGCCGAGCGGCACGGCGACCAGGGCGGTGACGGCGATCGCGGAGACGGCGAGCGTGATGGTGTACGGCATCCGCTCCAGCACCACGTCCAGGGCGGGGGCGCGGAAGGAGTAGCTGGTGCCGAGGTTCCCGGTGAACAGGTCGCGCAGGAAGATGCCGTACTGCGTGAACAGTGGCTGATCCAGCCCGAACTGTTCGCGGATCCGCGCGAGATCGGCGGACGTGGCGTTCGGGGCGGCGTACGCGGACGCGGGGTCGCCGGGGGCGAGACGTACCAGCAGGAAGACGGTCGTCAGGGTCAGGAAGACGGTCAGCAGGCTCTGGCCGAGCCGGCGGGCGAGATATTTCGGCACGGCTCAGCCCTCCAGCCGCACTGCGGACAGGTCGTAGGAGTTGATCGGCAGCAGGGACAGGTCCCTGACCCGTGTCCTGCGGGCGAGCAGGGTCTTGGGGGCGAAGGCCCACATGCTGGGCCAGGTCTCCCAGATGGTCTTCTGCACCGCCGCCAGTTGCCTGGCGCGCTCGGCGTCGTCCACCTGGGTGGAGGCCGTGGTGAGCTGCCGCTCGACATGCGGCAGGACGTACCCCATGAACGCGTCGCGGGTGCGTTCCTTCGCCTCCGTCCCGCCGTACATGCCCTGGAGCATGGTGAGCGCCAGGCCGGTGGGGCTGCCGTAGCCGTTGCCGATGACGTCCCAGTCGCCCGCCCGGCCCTGACGCCAGGTGAGGATGTTGCCGCCGGGCTGGAACTGCTGGAGCGAGGCGCGTACGCCGACGCTCTTGAGCATGTCGACGACTGCCTCCATGACCGAGGTGTCCGCGGCGAACTCGCCGGACTCCCAGATGATCTTCATCCGGAGGTCCGTGGCACCCAGGGACTTCAGCAGCGCACGGGCCTTACCGGGGTCGTAGGTGTACGAGCCGGTGGGCACCGCCCCGTCCAGGGCGAGCGGCACCACGCCCCGCGCGGCCTCGGCCAGGCCGCTCAGGACGTCGTCCACCAGGGCCCGGCCGTCTATCGCGTACGTCAGGGCCTGCCGCACCCGAGGGTCGGCGAGCGGATGGCCGGCGGGCTTGCGGAAGTTGTAGAAGAGCTGGCACATCCGGACACCGGAGGTCTCCTCGACGCGGACGCCGGGGAGGCCGGTGAGCTGTTCGGCCGAGTCCGGGGTGAGGGTGTCGACGACGTCGAGTTCACCGCTGCGCAGTGCGACGACCCGGCTGGACTCCTCGGGGACGAACCGGACACGTACGGTCTCGATCCGGGCGGGCGTTCCCCAGTACTTCGGATTGCGGCCCAGCGTGTACTCACCGGCGCCGGAGTTCGCCTTGAGGACGCGGTACGGGCCGGAGCCCAGACCGCTCTGCAACTCCTCGGGCCGGTTGGCCGCTGCCGGGGTGACGTGGATGTTGGCCATCAGCCGGTCGAGCACCGGCACCGGCTTGCGCGTGTGCAGCAGGAAGGTGCGGGCGCCGGTCTTCTCCACGGTGGGCATCTCGGGGAAGAGACCCAGGAGGAACGAGCCGTTGACCTTCCCGTACAGCCGCAGGGCCGTGGCGACGTCCTCGACGGTGACGGGGGAGCCGTCGGAGTAGCACGCGCCCTCGCGCAGCCGCACCGTCCAGGCGGTGGGTTCGGTCATCTCGAACCGGTCGGCGAGGACGAGCTGCGGCTTCATGGCGGGGCCGATACGGGTGAGCGCCTGCCGTACGGCGCGCTGGACGGTGACGGCGGCGTCGAACTGGTTGAGCTTGTTGTCGAGGCTCACCAGGGAGCGGTTCAGACCGAGGGTGAGCGTGCCGGGGCCGGGGGCACCGGTGGGGCCCGCGCAGGCGGCCAGCGGGCCGAGAGCGACGCCCGCGCCGCCGGCGGCGCTCCAGCGCAGCAGCGTGCGGCGGCTGAAGGGCTCGCGCAGCGGGGCGTTCGGGGTGTCCGGAGAAGTGTTCAGGGCGGCCGTGGCGGCCGTGGCGTCCGGGGGACCGCCGTGAGGAGTTGGGGTCATCGTCGACCTTCTCGGGGTTCTGGGAGCGACCGGCTCAAGCTGTTGGCGGCGGGTTCAGCCGACTCTGTTCCGGCTGTCCGGCACCAACAGGTGTCGCGCCGCACAAGGTGGCACGATTGCGTGTTTCGTGCAAGAGGTCTCGCGCACTTCGCGCAACTTGTGTCATCATCAGGCACCGAAGCGGCCCGACCCCGGACCGCCCGGAGGAGGTACGCGTGTTGGTCAAGCCCCACAGCGGGCCCGCACCGCGCCGTGTGCTCGCCCTCGCCGACGACCTGTCCGGCGCGGCAGAGACGGCAGCGGCGCTGCACCTGCCGGGCCGGATCGTCCTGGGCCCGGCGGCCACTGAGCCACCGGCGGAGGGCGAGGCGCTCGTCCTCGATCTCGACAGCCGCCAGCTCACCGCCGAGGAGGCCGCGCGCACCGTCCGGGAGGCCGTACGGGACGTCGTGCCCGGCACCGTACTGATCAAGAAGACGGACTCGCTGCTGCGCGGCAACCTCGCGCCCGAGGCCGCCGCCTACGCGCAGGGCGCGGACGGCCTCGTGATCGCCCCCGCGCTGCCGGTGGCCGGGCGGACCGTACGGGACGGTGTCGTCCATCTGCACGGCATCCCGCTGCACGCCACGGACGCCTGGCGCGCCGAGACCTCACCCGTACCGCGGTCGGTGGCGGCGGCGCTCGGTGACCTGCGTACGGCGTCCGTGCCGCTCGCCGCCGTACGCGCTCCCCGCCGGGATCTGACCGGCCGGCTCCACGACCTCGTCGAGGCGGGGCTGCGTCCCGTGTGCGACACGGAGACCGACGCCGACCTCGACGCGATCACCGCCGCCGTGCTCCAACTCGGCCCCGGCATACGCCTCATGGGGACGGGCGGACTCGCCTCGGCCCTGGGCCGGGCGCTGGGTGACGCTGACGCGCCGTCACGGGACAGCTCTCCTGAGGGGGACAGGCCGCTGCTGATCGTCGTCGGCACGGCGGAACCCATCGCAGTTGCGCAGATCGCGCAACTCACCGAGGCAGGAGTGCGCCATATCGCCCTGCCCCCCGATCTGCTCGCGGAGCCCGGTGCGGCGCTCCCCCTTCCGGTCGATCCGTCCGGCATCACGGTCGTCAGCGTCGACAACTCCCAGGGCATCAGGCCCGGTTCCGCCCGCCCGGTGGTGGCCGGGCTCGCCCGGAGCGTCGCCGCGGTGAACCGTCCCGCCGATCTCGTCCTCACCGGAGGCGAGACGGCCCGGCGCGTACTGGACGCCCTCGGGATCAGCCGGCTCAGGCCCGTGGGACAGATCCACCACGGAGCCGTGCACTGCCGCACCCTCGACGGCCGCTCCGTCGTCACCCGCCCCGGAAGCTTCGGCGACACCGGGTCCCTGCTGCGAATCGCCCGCGCCCTGCGCCCCTTCCACTCCTTCCACCCCCTCGCACGGGCGGTGGAGTTCGCCGCGTCCGACTCCGCCCCGCCCGTCCCCGCGCCAGCCGTCCCTTCATCGCCCGTGTCATCCGTACCGCAAGGAGAAAACCAGTGAACGCAGCCCCGACGACCGCGTCCGTGGCGCAGACCGAGACGGCCGACCGGCCGCTGCCGATCATCGCGGTCACCATGGGCGACGGCGCCGGCATCGGCCCCGAGGTGATCGTCCCGGCGCTGCTCCACGCCGACACCGTGGCCCGCTGCCGTCCCGTCGTCATCGGGGACGCGGAACGCCTCCGCCAGGCTGCCCGTATCCTCGGCGTCACCTGTGAGATCGCGACCGTCGAGACCCCGGCGGAAGCCGAGTTCACCCCCGGCCGCATCAATGTCGTCGACCTCGGGCTGCTCCCCGCCGACCTGCCGTGGGGACAGCTGTCCGCCGTCGCGGGCGACGCGGCGTACCAGTACGTACGGGTCGCCGCCGAACTCGCCGTACGCGGCGATGTGCAGGGCATCTGCACCGCCCCGCTCAACAAGGAAGCCCTGCACGCCGGCGGTCACCTCTTCCCCGGTCACACCGAACTCCTCGCCCACCTCACCGGCGTCGAAGAAGTGTCGATGATGCTCTCCACCCCCAAGGTGAAGGTCATCCACGTCACCACACACATCGGTCTGATCGACGCCGTCCACCGCATCGAACCCGGACTCGTCGAGCGGACCGTGCGCCGCGGACACGAGGCGATGGTGCGCGCCGGGGTGCCGAACCCGGTCATCGGGGTGTGCGGCATCAACCCGCACGCCGGAGAGAACGGCCTGTTCGGCTACGGCGAGGAGGAGGAGAAGATCGTCCCGGCCGTCGAGGTCCTGCGCGCCGACGGCATCGACGCCGTCGGGCCGCTCCCCGCCGACACCGCCTTCTTCCTCGCCTCGCGCGGCGACTACGACCTGATCGTCGCGATGTACCACGACCAGGGCCACGGCCCCGTCAAGGTCATGGGCATCGAAGCAGGCGTCAACCTCACCGTCGGACTGCCGGTGATCCGCACCTCCGTCGACCACGGCACCGCCTTCGACATCGCGGGCACCGGCCGGGCCGAGGCCGGTAGCATGGTCGAGGCGTTGCGCCAGGCCGCCGAGATGTCCACCACCCCGGCCCCTTGATCACCGGTTCCGTCCGCACCTGAGGACAGAAGACTGAGGACAGAAGACTGATGTCTGCGATCGGATCCAAGGCCCGGCGCGACCGAATCGTCCACCTCGCCACGACCACCGGACTCGCGAGTGTGGAGGAGCTCTCCCAGCTGTTCGGCGTCACGGCGTCCACCATCCGCCGTGACCTCGCGAAACTGACCATCGACGGCCAACTCGCCCGCACCTACGGCGGAGCCATGGCCCTGGTCGCCCACCCCGAGGCGTCGCTGCGCCAGCGTACGGGCGAGGCGTTCGAGGCCAAGCAGGCCATCGCGCGATGGGCGGCGGCGGAGGTCAGACCGGGGGAGTCCCTGCTGCTCGATGCCGGCTCCACCGTCGGCGCGCTCGCCCACGAACTGCGCGCGGCGAAGGACGTGACCGTCGCGACCACGGGCCTGACCGCCCTTCAGGAACTGGCGGACGTCGAGACCGTCCATGTCGAATGCCTCGGCGGTACGCTGCGCCCGCTCAGCCAGGGATTCGTGGGACCGCTGACCGAAGCGGCCCTGGAACGACTGACGTTCGACCGCCTCTTCCTGGGTACGGACGGTGTCTCGCCCGAACACGGCATCTGCGAGGCCGACTTGCGCCAGACGCGTCTCAAGGAACTCATGGCACGGCGGGCCGACCGGGTGTACGTGCTGGCGCACGCGGCGAAGTTGGGCCGCCGCCCCTTCCACGCCTGGACCCCGCTCAGGCCGGACTGGACGCTGGTGACCGACGACGGGGCCGATCCCGGGATCGTCGAGGGTCTGCGGGCGCGCGGGATCACGGTCGTCCAGGCGTCGATGTCCCCCGCGTCCGCATTCCGGACATACGAAGAGGGGTCGTCAGCGAACTGACGGCCCCTCAAGCGCTTCTCAAGCGCCCCTCACGCGTCCCTCAGGCGTTGCTCAGGCATTCCTCGAACAAGACGTACGTGCCGGGACGCTCACGCCTTGGGGTTCTTGATCCCCTCGATCATTCGGGCGAGGCTGTCGGGGCCGTGGCCCTGGTCGATCTGGCGGTCGATGAGCTCGGCGACGGGCTTCATGACGCTGGTACCGATGCCCTGGTCCTCACTGATGTGAATGATGTGGTCCAGGCCGCCCTTGTTGAATTCCAGGCTCTGCACGTCGGTGGTGTAGTCACCCTTGTCGATGAACTCCGCCTGGCCGGGCAGGAACGTGGTCATCGCCTTCAGCCACGGCACGGCCAGAGCGGTGAACTCCTTGGCCGTGATCCCTTCCGTGCCCACGAGTGCGGCACCGTGGAAGAAGCCCGTGAACATCGAGTACATCGACGCCAGCAGGCCCGTCTCCAGCAACGACGCACGGGCGGCTACGTCTCCGAGGTACGTCGAGGTCCCCAGCAGCTCCAGGGCTGCCTTGTGGCTCTCGAACACGGCGGACGAACCGGCGTACAGCAGCGACGCCTCTTCTGGGTTCCCGATCAGGTCCGGGGTGGCCATGATCGCCCCGCCGAGGAACTCGATGTTCTTCTCCGCCGCCCACGCGGAGGTCTCATTGGCCTCCGTCGGGGTCAGGCTGGTCAGCATGAGCAGGCTGCGGCCGGCCAGTTGGTCGGTGACGGGGCCGAGGATCTCCTGGGCCGAGCCCCGGTCCAGAACGCAGACCACGACGAGTCCGCCGGCCTCGATCGCCTCGGCGGGGGTCTTCGCGAGGACCGCGCCCTTGGAGACAAGCGCGTCGGCCTTGGAAGCTGTTCGGTTCCATACGGTCGTGGGGTGGCCGCCCCCGACGAAAGCCGCCGCGATCGCCTGCCCCATTGAGCCGAGTCCGATGACCGTGACAGGTGTGTCCGAAGCGGGCCGGGGGGCGTGATCGTTCATTTTGTCCTCTCCATCATCCGTTTGTGTTCGTTCTTCGGCGAACCGGTCATCAGCCGCTCATGGGGGCTGGATCGACAGCCGCACCCAGGGGTTGAATCGATCCTTCCGCCGATCTGACGGTCTGCCAAGTACTGACCCTGAAGTCACCACTTACCTGGAGGTAAGGGGCCGTTCAGGAGGGCTTCCTGACCTGCTCGATCATGGCCGCACCGCGTCGGCCGCCGCGGAGCGGCCCTGGAGGCGTACCAGAACCTGTACCGCATCCTCAAAAAGGAGTTGGGCCTGGAGCCCTCCGACGAGATGAAGCGGCTCCAGGCCGAGATACTCCAGACCGGCGCCAACGCCTTGCTCCAACTCCACCTGCACAACAACACCGCCCTGCGATCCGCCGCCCCGCTGTGGGCATCGTCCGTGGCCAGCTGACGAGGTCCGCCCGGACCGGCACATCAAGCGATGGTTGACTATCACTTGTTACGATGGTGGCATGCCGACCGATACCCCCAAGCCGCTGCGCGCCGACGCGGCCCGTAACTCGGAGAAGATCGTCAGGGCCGCGCGGGAGGTGTACGGCGAGCGGGGCCCCGACGCGTCGCTGGACGAGATCGCGCGGCGCGCCGGTGTGGGGATCGCGACGCTGTTCCGGCGCTTCCCCGACAAGGGGGCGTTGCTGCGCGCGGTGCTGGATCAGCGGTTCGCCGAGCAGATGGTGCCCGCCCTCGGCCGGGCGGAGCAGAGCAAGGATCCCCTGCGCGGCCTGGCCGTCGTGCTGGAGGCCGCGCTGTCGTCCGCGATCGCCGACTACCACGTGCTGACCGCCGCGAGGAACGCCGGCGTACTGACGGGTGACGTCGGCGAACGGTTCTTCGACGCCCTGGATCCCCTCGTCCGGCGGGGCCAGCGGGCCGGCGTGATCCGGGACGACCTGGTGCCGGAGGACATGCGCCGGATCATGGTCATGCTGCTCAGCGTGTTGTGGACCATGGAGCCCGGCGCGAGCGGCTGGCAGCGCTACGTCACGCTGCTGCTCGACAGCCTTTCCCCGGCCGCCGCCAGCACCCTGCCCACCCCCGTACCCCCGCTCCACAGCCCGGAACACTGAACCGGCCCCGGCGGAGGAGAAACCCTCCGCCGGGGCCGGTTCTACGGGGCCAACGTGTTCTACGGAACTACGGCGCGTCGTGCAGAACGATGGCCGAGCCGGGGCACATGGCCGCGGCCTGCCTCGTCTGGCCGTGCACCGGGGCCGCCGGGACGGGATCGAGGACGACGACCGTCCCGTCGTCGTCGTTCTGATCGAAGACCGTGGGCGCCGTCATGGCGCACTGCCCGGACGCCACGCACTTGGACTGCTCGACTTCCACCTTCATGCCGTCTCCTCCACCTTCAACAGGGATTCCTCCACCGGGGATCGCTTCCTCTTCTACCAGGGCAGGGGGCGCCGGGAAGGGGTCACCACTCGACGGGTACCTCGGCCACACCGCCGGTCAGCCGTTCGGAGTGCTCGGGCAGAGCGTGCGGGTCGGCCGCGAGACGCAGGCCGGGGAAGCGGCGGAACAGCGCGGTGAAGGCGATCCGCATCTCGGTGCGGGCCAGGGCGTTGCCGATGCAGTAGTGGCCGCCGTGGCCGAAGGCCAGGTGCGCGTTGGGGGAGCGCGACGCGTCGAAGGCGTCCGGCTCGGCGAACGCGGCGTCGTCCCGGTTGGCGGCGTTGATCGCGATGAGGACGGCGTCACCGCGGGCGACGGTGGTGTCGCCGACCTGGACGTCCTCGCGGGCGTAGCGCATCAGGCCGAGGCCGCCGGGGGCGGACATGCGCAGGATCTCCTCGACCGTGGAATGGACCAGCCCCTCGGGGTCGGCGGCGAAGCGGTCCCGCCGCGCGGGATCGCTCAGCAGGAACAGGGTGCCGAAGTCGATACGGGTCGAGGTCGTCTCGTGGCCGGCGAACAGCAGGCCCGCCGCGAGGCGGGTCATGTCGTCCTCGGTGAAGGTCGGGTCCTCGGCCTGCACCTTGAGGATGTCCGTGACGACGTCCTGGCCGGGACGCTCGCGTTTGGTCAGGGCCAGCCGGCCCATGTACGCCTGGAAGTCGGCCATGGCCTTCTGCGCGTCGGCGCCGCCGTCGAGCATGCCGATCCGGTCGGACCAGTCGCGCAGCAGGTCGCGGTCGGACTGCGGTACGCCGAGGAGTTCGCAGATCACCTGCACGGGCAGCGGGAACGACAGGAAGTCGTGCAGATTCACCGGCGACCGCGGGGCGCGGGCGCGCGCCTGCTCCATCTCGTCGAGACAGCGCTCTGTCAACTCCTCGATCCGGTCCATCAGTCGCCGCATGCGCGGGGCGGAGAAGGCGGGAGTGAGGACCCTGCGCATCCGTGCGTGCTCGCGCTCCTCGTCCTCGAAGGTGCCCGTGGGCCCGGACTGGATCGCGGCACCGGAGATCTTGGACGCCTGCTCGGGAGCGGGGTGCGACTTCCCGAACCGCTTGTCGCCGAGGATCGCGCGGGCCTCGTCGTAGGCCGTCACCAGCCAGGCCGGGTCACCGGCTGGGGTCGTCACCGGCGCGAGTGGGCCCTGTTCGCGCAGCAGAGTGAGCAGGGGCGCCAGGTCAAGGGCGTTGGGGCGGGCGAAGGGCAGCTGCGGTGCGGAGGTGGGGGCGGTCATTTCTCTCCTCGCTGGCGTGCGCCAAGAGGGGTGGGGCCGCCGTCTGCGGGCGCGCGCCCACCACTAAGTGATAACTGACTATCTCTTGTTCGGAGCGTAACACAACCGATACTCAGCTATCGGAAGTGAGGGACGCATTCCGGCCGGGCACGGCCCGGACCGGGATCTCCCACAGGCGGGAGGTGTTCTCCCCGCCCTCGCCGACCTCTTGCAGCCTCCCGGGGCCGGTCAGCCGATGAGGTGTTCGGCCGTGTCGCAACGGGTGTGCAGGTCCCAGTAATCCTGGGCGATCTCGTCCGGCGCACGGAAGGGGACACCTTCGGGGGCCTGGGCCGCTGTGCCGATCATGAGGTTGATGGCCACGTTGGCGGCGTAAATGCCCTTCTCCCCAAGGGTGTTGTGCAGGTTGATCGCCCAATTCCGCTGCCCGGCCTGGGCGATGTTGGCGGTGGCGAGCACTGGGTAGGGGCTGATCGCACCGCCACCGGTGGTGAACAGCAGCGTGCCGGAACCGGCTTCGAGCATCGCGGGCAGGACGGCTTGGGTGGCGGCGACCGCCCCGTAGAGCAGGCTGTCGACCTGCGGGCGCAGGGTCTCCAGTGTCACTTCCCGGGGCGAGGTCATGGTCAGCCCCGCATGCGGGGAGAACTCCAGCACATCGATCTTCCCGAACCGCACTTCCGCTTAGTATACCTCAAGCTAAAAGTAAATGCATCCCGAGTTTTATCTAAGCGTGAAGTGAATATGGAGTACGATCACTCGAAGGTTGAAGTTTCTAGCTCGCCCGCACCGCGCAACAACTGGCCGCCTCCGGCCTCGCCTGGACCGAGGACTTCGCCCCGGCCCGGATCAGGATGATCGGCGCACTGGAAGTCCTCGCGGCCCTCGGGCTGATCCTCCCGCCACTCGTGGGGATCGCCAGGGTCAGTGTGCCGGGACCGCCCGAGGCTGCGGCGTTCCGTCGATGTACATGTCGACCCGCTCGTTGTAGAAGCAGACGAGGCCTGCGATGGGCGTCAGTTGGCGGGTCGGGAAGTCGTAGGACCAGGCCAGGTCCTGATGGGTGGCGGCGCCGGTGTCGACCGACCAGTAGGTGCTCGTCTGGCCCTTGTACGGGCAGGCGGTGACCGTGTCGGTGGGCGTCATACGCGTGAAGTCGACGTGCGTGCGGTCGAGGTAGCAGCGAGTGGGCAGTCCGGTCTCGAACACCATCACCGATGACGGCGCGTCGGCCAGTACCACGCCGTCCCGCTCGACGCGCACCACCCGGTTCGAACGGAGCGCGTCCACACGCGTGTAGGGGCTCCTCGGGTGGACGAAGACCTCCTCGTCCTCCTCGAACCACGCGTCGAGCGCGTCCCACTCGAACCGGACCGTGCCTGCGAGGCCATCGGGCGCGTCGTCGCCCCACAGCCACGCCGCGGCGGGCCGCGAGCGACCGCCGGCCAGCAGCGCCTGCCGCCGCGCCGTGCCTGGCGTCAGCCGTTCGACATGATCCTCGTCGAGGAGGGCACCCTCGGCCACGTCGTCGAGCGGGATGCTGTACTGCGGGTAGCCCGCCCACTCCCACACGTACCGCGCCCGTACGGTGTCAATCACCGCCCGCCCACCCACGAAGGCTCGGATACGCCGGGGTACCGGCTCGACATGCCCGACCGGGGCGATCGGCCGGGGATGACCCGGCGCGGTGTCCGTCATGGCTGCTCCTGGCTCAGAGGCGGTGATACGACGCCCCGTCAGCGTCGCAGACCCACGGCTCGCCACGGGGCAGGCGGTGCGTCCCGGAGAGTCGAGCCGTGCGAGCGTGCTGACCTGGTCGCCCTCGGTGACAACTTCTCCGGCTGGGCCGCGTTCAGAAGCTGCTTCACCGCGGCGGCGTCCTTGCCGTCGGCGTCCTTCGCCAGACCCTCCAGTTCGCCGGTGCCGCGGGCGGAGACGACGCTGCCGGCGATCTCGCCGTTGCCGACCTTGCTGTTGTCGTACGGCATCGCATGCGTGGTGGCGCCCCACTCGCCGTCGCCCTTGACCAGCAGGACGATGTACTTGTGCCCCTCCTCGAACCGGGGCTCGCCCTGCCAGGCGAACTCCCTCTGGCTGTCTCCCTCCCACCACCAGCCGAGGAGTTGCATCTCGAAGGTGGTCGGTGCCGGTTCAGCGCCGGGCTTGGACCACAGCACCTCGTCGACCTTCATCGTGGCGGTACGAGGGACGTGGCCCTCTCCGTTGTCCTTCTCGTCCTCAGGGGTGGAGCTCTTGTGCTCACTGCCGGGCACCACGCTGAGGACGACGGCATGGTCCCCATGGGTGACCCAGTCGGACGCGGTGACCGTCTCGTATGCCTCGGCCGAGCCGGCCGCGACAACCCGCGGGCCCTTGTCACCGTCGTCGCCGGTGGCGGCGACACCGGCGAAGGTTCCTCCGGCCGCTACGGCAACCGCGACGGCGAGGGCGGTCACGCGCCCGCGGCGGGATGCGGGTAGCCAGCGGTGGCCGCCTGCGGCAGCCCGTTCGGTGGTCGTACGGAACATGTCGGATGCCCCTTCCGGAGGATTTGGCGCGGCTCGCCCCTTTGACGACCTCTCGTCAGGTTCGGTTCCTCACCATGGAGGGCGACCGGTCACGGTTTGGCGTACGCACCGTTGATCTGGCCGACGTTGTGGGACCCGAGGTCCCGGTAGCCGCTCTGGAGCGGGGTGCGTACGCAGCCCAAGGCGCTGATGCCGTTGCCCTGATCGGGAGATGCGTACTCGCCGTGGGTGAGGCCGACCGCATGTCCGGCTTCATGGCAGACAGTTGCCTTCCACGGGTCACTGTTGCTGTTGTCGAAGCTGATGTAGTGCTGGTCGCATTCGTAGTCGCTGGTCGCGTCGTTGCACCACGTCCTGCCCAGCACATTGGAAGGCAGTGGAGGGTCGTTGTAGTCGAAGATGATGTCTGTCTCGCTTGAGCCGCTGTAGACGATGTCGCTGCCACGGTGCTCATGCACCTCGAGGTCCGTGGGGCCGTACTCGTCGCGCATGGCCTCCCGCACGTCGCTGTCGCCGGTCGACGTCATGCCGGGCTCGATACCGAAGGTGAGGTAGCCGTTGTCGGTGCGACAGTGGAAGCTCTCGCCGGGTTCACCGTCGTGGCAGTTCCAGTCCGTGTTGTCGGTCTTGAACATGTTGTCGAAACTGGCCGCTTGGACGCTCAGTGCGGCGCCGAAGAAAACGGCTACCACCACGGCTGTGATGAAAAAAGGTCTGCTCACACTGTGCCGGAAGCGTGACTGCACGCGTACCCCCTCCTGCTCCGCCGGCCACCCCCTGGCCGGGTACAGGTCTTCGACTGTATCTACGGCACGGGCATTTCACCCCAATAGGCCGTAGTCCGGTTGTGAACGTTGGCTCCGCCGGATCGACACCGCACAACAGGAGGCGGCCGACCGCCGGTTGGGGCCGGTCTCACCTCCAGCGCAGTCGGTTGCCGGTCGAATTGCGGGCCAGGAACAGCGTGAGATACAGCTGCCCCGCCATGGCACCGATGCGGTGCTCCCGCCCGTAATAGGTGTTCTCCCCGGCGGCGCCGTAGGTTCGGCCGTCGGCGAAGCGGGACATGAGGGCGAGCTGGGCGTCGTTGTGCAGTCGCTCCCACTCGGCGGCGCGCGGGGTGATGCCACGGTCCTGGCCGGTGAGTGAGACCAGCAGGTCGAAGTTGCCGAAGTAGAAGGGGAAATGCGTACCCCAGTCGTTGCCCTCGGGGTAGTGGATCTCCGCGGAGCCCGGTCGGTAGATGGGAGTTGTGCCTCCGCCCGGCAGCGGGAACTCCTTGTCGACCAGGGCGGAATACGTCTGCTTGATGTTGTGCAGAGCGGCCCTCGGCGCCGCCCGGTTGGCGAGGCCGAAGACGAAGCCCTGGTAGAGACTCTGGTCGAAGGCCACCATGTACAGCGGGTGCAGCCGCGCGTGGTTCTCCAGCGTTCCGTCGTCGGCGATGTTCGTTCCCCGCAACCAGGATGACAGCCGGATACCGTTGATGGTCTCGCGGCCGGTGAGGTCCGCCGGCCTGGCCGCCGCGGCAAGCAGGAGCTCGACGTTACGACGTGTCCAGCGGGCGGCATCGGGATGGCTCGGCATCATCGAAGCGGCCAGGGAAAGTGCGGCGGCGCTCCAGTTGTCCTCCTCCGCCTTGCTGTCCCCGGGAGTCACGACGGTGCCGTCCCGGCGGGTCATGTACAGCTCATCGCCGCTGGTGCCGATGAGGTGGAGGCTGTTGCCGGTGGTGAGCCGGTCCGCTTCCCACACCAGCATCGCCACGAGATGATCGCGCGCGGCGGCGTCCAGCTCGTCCCAGAAGAGCCAGCCCGCCAGAGCCGCGTAGTACGCCCACAGGGCGGTCTGCCATCCGCCGCCCCAACGGGTCGCGGCATTGGTGTTGTTGGCCAGGTGCCGGGCGGCGAGGGTCCGGATCAGGTTGCGGGTGCGGATGGTGGCGTTGGCGGCCGACAGCGTCCGGGGGTCGTAGGTGCCGGTGACCAGTGCCGTGGTGGCGGCGACCGCGGCCATGGCGGGCAGCCGGACAGCCCGCTCGTCGGTTCCCTGGAGGTCGATGTAGCCGTCGGGAAGATAGTGGGTGTAGGTGGCGGCGTACCAGGGTCCGATCAGGTAACGGGCACTCCCGGCGAGGATGGCTGTTACGCGGGTTCCGGCCGCGTCCGACCCCGAATAGGAGCCCAGGCTCGGCCAGTTGACGGGTACGACGCGGCTTCCGTCCGCTGCCGCGGCGGTGCCCGTCGGAACGGCTCCGAACGCACCGGCGAGCCCGATCGCACCCGCTGTTCCGAGGAAGCGGCGTCGGGAAAGCGGCGGCAGGTCGAACATGGCTGGGCTCCTACTCGCGAGAGGCATCGGACAACGAAGCGGCCCGGCTGCCCGCGGCGCACCGGCGCCGCGCGGAGGCGGGCGCGGCGGGCCCCGGGCGCGCCGGGGGAAGGGTTGTCATTCGAAGAACTTGAGGCCGTACCCGACGTTGGTGGGAGCGCCGGGGACATTGGCCCGGCGATAGGTGGTGTTGCCCCACCAGACAGCCGTGCCGCTGTACCAGTAACGGTTGGCCCACGAGTACGGCGTGCCCTTGGCGACCGCGTGGAACATCGTCGGGAACCGGTTGCCGGACGGCGGGCCGGCGGCGACGTCACCGCGCGGCAGGACGAACGTGTGGTGGCCGGGACCGTCGACGTTCAGTGTGGGGTCCCAGCCCGACATCATGGTCGAGGAGTGCGAACCGAACTGGCAGCCGTTGCTCTTGTACCAGTCCCACACGTACGTCGGATCGCCGCCTGCCCTCAGCCGCAGATCGGCGATGCAGTACTGGTCGCTCCAACTGCCGTTCGCGGAGTACACGACGTGCAACTGCCCGCTGGGGTCGACGATCGGCTGGGGCGCCTCGTTGATGTACGGGTTGCCCACTACCCGTTCCCACGGCTCGCGCGGCTGCGAGATGATGTAACGGGCGCCGGTGGTCGTCGTGGGACCGCTCATCCGCGCGATGTACAGGTTCTGCTCGACGTTGGTGTCGCCGGCCCAGCCCGACCACACGAACCACCGCTGGCCGCCGAAGGTGAACGGCACCCCGTCGATGGCCCACTTGTCGTCGGGCAGAGCGACCTTGGTGGCGGCGGAGTAGCCGGTGTCCGGGCTGACCGAGCTGATGTGGTACATCCGGTGGGCCGCACCGGTGCCCGCGGCGAAGTAGATGCGGTACTGACCATCATGGTGCACGATCTCCGGCGCCCAGACCTCGCCGAGGCCGCCGGTGTCCCGCCACACCTGATGCTTGGGCGCGGTGGCGACGCCCTCCATGGTGGACGCCGACCGTACCGCGATGCCGCCGTCAACGGACTTGGCGGAGACATAGAGGTCGCCGACCTTGATGACGCTCGGGTCGGCGCCGCCGACGAGGGGGCGGCCGAGCGTGGACGGCTGACCGTCCGTCACTTCCTGATTGTCCGTCACCCGAGTGACGGCTTCGGTGGGTTCGGCGGTGGTCACGACTTGCCCGAAGACGAGTGTGCCGATGAGTCCGAGCGGAGCGATGCCTGCGAGCCATCGGGTGGGGGACATCAGGTTCCTCCTGATCATGTCCACGACAGAAAGCGCTCTCAGATCATCCCCACGCGATGAGAGGTCGTCAATACGAATGCCGGTTTTCGACCCCGAAGTCCATTCCCGCACGGTAGTTGTGGTGCGATCGCAGATCGCGACGCAGCTCGTGCGGGAGGGCGGTCGTCACGGTATCGAGATCGTCGTAGCCGCGCTCGGCGAGCGATTCCAGCACGCCGTCGACCAGGACTTCGGGGGCGGAGGCGCCGGAGGCCAGACCCACGGTGGTGACGCCCTCCAACCAGGCTTCGTCGATCTCGTGAGCGAAGTCGACCAGATGGGGCGGCGGCGCGCCGACGCCGGCGGGAGGGGAGAGAGATCCGGGCGAGGGCGCTGCCGAGGTAGCCAATCGATCACAGCTTTACGTGCTCTCATGCGTGGAGAGTTGCTCGGGTGTGCCATTGAACGCGGGTCCGCAGTGGGACGGCAGTCGCTCAACGACCATGGCGACCGCCTCCTGTGCCGTATCAGCTCTACCGATCTTCTGAGACCGTGAAGGTCCCTCGACGTAGTACGGCCCGGCGTGGTCCGAGCCGGCCGCCGTTGGGCCGATATAGGGCACGTCCCACGTCCAGCGCTGCTCAGTACAGCGACTGAAATGCAGCTCCCACATACCGATCCAGGGGAAGAGCTGCCGTAGTCGTGGCTCGGCGTATGCCGCCGCGACCAACTCCGCGCTCACCTGGTCGGAGCCGAGCAGCCTCTTCCAGGCCGCTTCCACCTTGTCTGTGCCTGAGGCGTTCGTCGTCATGTTCGGATTCTCCGCTGCGCCCCGATCGGGTGGCTGCGCCGCGCGGCGAGCTGTTGTGCCGATGGCCGCTGTCAATGCAGACCTTGAGGTCATGAGGTGGATCGGCGACGGCAGCGTCCGTGACGAACGGCAGACTCGCGGCGGGATCGAGGCAATGGAGCGCGAGTGGGACGCGCACGGCTTCGGGCTGTTCGCCGTGGAGATCCGCTCCACTGGCGAACTGGCCGGGTTCACCGGCCTTTCAGTCCCCGACTTCATGCCTGAGCTACTGCCCGCGGTTGAGGTCGGCTGGCGGCTCGGCCGGTCCCACTGGGGGCAGGGCCTGGCCACCGAGGCCGCCGCGGCCGCTGTACGGTTCGGGTTCGAAGACCGAAGGCTGGAGCGGATCGTCAGCGTCGCTCAGGTGGGCAATGACGCATCCGAACGGATCATGACCAAACTGGGGATGCACCTGGTCGGAGAGGCCAACGATCCCAGCTGCGGTCGCCGAGTGCGGGTGTTCAGCCTGTCGTCGAACCAGCACGTCACAGCCACTGGGTGATCGCTGCGATGAGGATGGTCGCCTCGTAGAGGACGGCCGGCTTGTCGTATCGCGTGGCGACGGCGCGATGCCCCTTGAGACGGTTGATCCCACACCCGACCGCGCGTCGCTCGCGGTAGTCGGCCGGTTTGTTGGGCTGGGCATGACGACGTACGACACCGTCCGCGGCCCGACCCGTAGGCGGAGGGTGCCATCCCGACGACCGTTCACTTCGATCCGGGCGAGTCCCTGGACGTCGACCGAATTCTCAGACCCAGATCTGTGTCCGGGCGATGTCGAGAACGTGCCATCGGCTCCGACGTTCTCTGTGAAAGGGAATCTTGACCCCGCACTGCGGGATCGATCAGAAGGAGACAGCCATGACCACCACCGGTTTCGACTACGTCATCACCCGCGCCCTGGAGGCGCCGGTCGAGCAGGTCTGGGCCGCCTGGACCCGAGCCGACCAGTACGGGCAGTGGGCCAGTGCCGAGGAGGTCGTCCTCGATGTCCGGCCGGGCGGTGCCTGGAGCTCCGTCATGGTCATCCCCGGCGGCACCCGCGTCCCGCTGTCCGGCCGCTACACCGAGGTCGTTGAGAACAAGCGACTGGTGATCGGCATGAGCGTTCCGGGCCGCGAGGAGCTCGTCCTGATGACCCTCGACCTTGCCGCCGCCGGCGACCACACCCGGATCACCCTGTCCCAGACCTTCGGGAGTACCGAGGAGCGCGACCAGTCCGAGTTCGGCAGCAACATGCTCCTGGACGGCCTCACCGCCTTCCTGGCAGCAGTCTGAGCTTGTGCATCGTCCACGCGGCATCGCTTGTGCAGTTCGTCCTCTCCGACAGGAGGGAGGTCAGGTGGAGCGAGCGCTTCTGCGAAGACGTCCCGGCGGTGTCGGCCGTCTCCCCATGCAGATCCCCAAGGTGGAAGTAGACGGTGCCCGACCGCCAAGGGCCGTGCTCGGTAGTCTCTGACTCGATCACCACGTCCTGGATCTCAACCGGGCCCACCGCTGGACCGGGCGACTGCGGAACGCGGAGCGTCTGCGGGAGGTCGCGGAGCTGACCGAACTGCGTCAACAGCTAAGGCAGTTGGAGAAGACGAAGACGCCGACGAGGACAGCTCCGTCACCATCAACGGCGGTGCCTTCGACTCACGTACTGACCTTGCGGGCACCTCGAAGTACGCGCCTCGGAATCGCGCGTCGAGACCGACCATCGCGTCATTCCAGAAGGCGCTCGGACAACGCCCGTGGTCAATAAACCTACGCACCGACATGGAGGTACGCGGCCCAGATGGAGGGGACGTTGCGGAGCTGGTCGCGAAGGGTTCGGACCGTGTGGTGGAGGGCCCACGCGGATTTTCTGGTGTCGAGGATGTGGTTGTCGGCACGCAGACGGGAGTAAAAGTCGGCGGCAACTTCATATGCGATCCGGTCATCTACCTCCCATAAAGTTCCGATGACGTGCGGGAAACCGCTGAGTTGAAGTGCCGACGTCATATGGATGGCCTCGTCGATCAGTGAGGTCTTGCGATTGAGGGCAGTCTGACAGGCGGACAAGAAAGCCAGTCTTGCGTCGTGAAAATGTTCGGCGGCAAGACTTTCCACCGTGAGCGCGTCGCTGTCATGATCGTGCAGGATCAGCCGGCTATGAGCGGGGTCCGTAAGGTCGCTGATGCCGTGGCACGCGAAGTGCACCACTGAACAATGGGCGAGCTGCCTGAGTACATTGCCCCTAGTGGGTGAGGTGCTGGAGCAACGATTCGCTTCGTCCTCGATGAAGAGGGTGGCATCAGGGAAGTATTCACTCTTGAGTAGCAACGCTTCCTTTGCTGCATTACGGAGTGGACTCATGCCGGGAGTGGTGGGCATAGCCACGATCAAAGCCTGGTCGGGAGTTACCGGAGGCTTATTCTGCTCCCGGGCGTAGCCCAAAGTGCGCACGGACGGAGCGTAGGAGGAGACTACTCTGTCAATTACAGCACGTGGGGCAGGGCCTGAACCATCGGGGTCCCTTTCAGGTGGATTGGACTCTCGTCGGTGGTATCCGGCGGCGTGGATCGGGAGCAAGCTCAGGAGGCCGCACGGTACCCACCACATATGTGGCCAATCGTCGACGTCGCCCGCTGTATTCCGACCATTGAGGTCAAGCGCTCTTAAAATTGGATCAGCAATAGCATCCCATAGCCATTCGAGAATTTCGTGGATGCTCTCCTGTGCGTCTTCTCTGTCGTCGCGGCTCCCATCCTTTCGCTGCATAGCATGCAGTGCGAGGTGGAAGGATCGAACCTTATCAGTCACGATAATTGGCGTGATTTCTGGCAAGCTTACCGAAGTGATAGCGTCATTGGGCCTGATCAGGATGGTGTCGCAGCGATGAGCAGCGACATTGATCACGGCTACGGGGCCGTCCTTACCGAATTGGGAAAGTTCGTCAGGCCGGGCAGGCAGAGCGAATCCTTCGAACCCAGGCGTGCAGCGGATCTCTTCGAGTACGCTGTCGAATGCTTCAGCAGATTTCCTCTGCGCCTCAGGATAATCCTGCCGTGATGCGGCTGCAATCTGGTGCGTTGTGGATGAGGCTGAGGCGGCGCTGACCCTGATAGCGCTTAGATGATCGCGTCGTGCGATGTACTTCGCTGCGAGTTCGTGATGCTGCTCGGTGAGGTCCGTTAAATCACTTCGAGTCTCGATTACCTGACTGAGTGATACCGCTCGCCCCATTTCAAGTAATCCTAATGCACGTTCAGCTCGGGTACGTTTGGTGCCCCCGGTCCTGACATCGAGTGCCAATGCGGCACTTTCGCTGGCCAGGCCGGTGAAAGTGCTGAGCATTTGCTGTTGACTGGCTCTGTCGAGCTGGCGTGGCGCGATTTCTGGCAATAGTCGCACGCCTGCTTCGAGGAGGTCGGCTGCGCGCGACGGGTCCGTCTCTGCGAGCAGCGATCCCGCAAGCCGAGCTGCGAGGACACGTATCCAAGCCGCTGCGCCTGGTACCCGTGCAGCTTCCGCGCACTTCTCTGCCGCTTCGCGCTTGTCAGCCAGTGCCGATGCCTCATCTGCCCGGCCCTTGCGCCATTTCGCCCGCTCCGACAGGGCAGCGCCCAGGTTGTGGAGATGAGGGGCGCGAGCGGGGTGGTCTTGTGGTGTGGCGTCAACCGCTTCTTGGAGAATAGTTGCGGCCTGATTTCCGTCCTCGATCTCACCTGCCTGCTTGAATCGGATGAATCGCGCGAGGCCTGCATTGTTCAAGATCCCTGAACGATCAGTGGGATCAGCGTTGGATGCTGCGGCGATTGCTGCTGTTCCGGCAGACACCGCCCTGTTCAGGTCGTCGAGAACTTCTGTTCTTTCAAACCGTTGAGTGAAGATCGCGGTCAGGGAGGCGAGAGCCCGGGCGCGTTGGGGATCATCTTCGGATGTACGGCCCAGTGCTTCTTGGGTAGCCCCTGCCGCAGCCTTCAGATCCGCTATGGAGTTGTCGGCCGTCTCCCTTCGCTCTGATCGTGCTCGCAATGCATCGCCGAGGTTGAGCAGCCACAAGGTTCGCGCCGGGTGGTCGTCGTGTGCATTTGTGAGTGCTGTTCCCGTGACTGCTACCGCAGCGTCCAGGTCGCCGGCTCGGCCGGATTGCTCAAAGCGCCGGAATAGGGACACGCCGAGGTTGGCGAAATCTGCCGCACGGTCGGGGTCACCCGTGCGAGCGTCGGCGACCCCCTCCCGAAGGAGGGCGATTGACTCGTCGATATCCTCCATTGCGCCAGTTCTTTCGAATCGTGCACCCAGCAGGTTGCCGAGTAATGTTGGATTTTGGCCGGGATTATCCTCGGCCGCATTTCGCAATACGGAGATATAGGCGTTGAGGATCTCAGTCGAGTTGGCTGCGAGATCTTCGTAGTTGAATGTCTCCCTTGTTGCGTTCGCTCTCAAACCGGCTGCGATACTGAGGTTGTGTTTAGCCGTGGCGCGAGATTCTTCGTCAGTCGCAGACTTGATCGCGCTGCTTCCTGCGGTCACTGCTGCATCGAGATCCTCGAGGGCAGCTGTCCTTCGGTATCGCTCGGTCAGGGTTCCACAGAGGTTGGCGAGGTACCTGGATTGATGAGACGTGTCGTTGAGGCTGGCTGTAACGGCTTCTCGACCCACTGACACGGCTGCGTTCAGGTCCTCCAATCCCTCGGTAAGCCGGGCTCTGTCCGAGAGGAATACACTCAACAGATTCAAGAAGCGAGCGCGGATTGCGTCGCCCACTGGCGCGGTATTCACCGCTTCCTGCGCGGCAGAAATCGCCGTGGACACGTCCTTGGGATTCCTTGTCAAGACAAATTTTTCATATAGCATCTGACAGAGTCGCTCCATATGCCGCAGCTGCCTGCCGACACCTTCCGGCGTTGTGGCGACCGCTTCCTGCGTGGCGGTGATGGCCAGCTGTAAATATTCCGCGTTCTTGGTGAGCCTGAAGCGGTTGAAGAGGACCTCTCCGCGGATTCCGACAAATTCAGACCGTTCACTGTTCACCTCCGTTACAGTGGCGATCTTGCGACTCCATAATTCGGCTGCTGCCCCCATGAGCTGATCCAGGAATGAGCTCAATGCGTTCTTGAGCGCTTGAACGCCCTCCTCTCCGGAACGCTCTGGTTCTTCGTTGATGCGTTCGAGTACCGGAAGAAGCGGCTCGGGAAATGGTCCATGGCCGGCTTTGTGAGGGGCAAGCATCAGAGCAGCGGCCCAGTGCAGATTGTCGTCGATCTGCCCCCCGGACGAATGGACCCACTGGTACCAACACAAACAGCCGAGAGTCCGCTGCGCTTCGATGTCCTGCGTGTCGGCAGCCACCACCGCAAAGAGGCCCTGAACCTCTTCGATCACCTCCGGCTGGGCGATCAGGAGCAAGTCGCCACTTACGGCGATGTCTTGGAGCCGTGACCTGGCCGCGGCAAGGAGTCGATCGCGCACAGTACCCCCGAGAGAGCCTTGCTGAGTCATGTATGTCCGACTTTCCTGGTCACGGCGTGGTGCAACCGCGACCGTCCGACCACCCGAGCCTGACCCTGGAATGCAGGCAGCGCAAGCCCGCCGAGTGCTGCGACGCACCCTCAACCGCGGCGCTGCCTCTGGAGCTGCTTGTCCAGGGGAATGTCGAGCCGCACGGGTTCGGTCGATTCCCCGGCCTGCACAGTTCGCCGGCGCTAGCCTGAGCTTCGGCGAGGACAGAGAAGCCCAAGGAGGCGCGATCTATGGGGCAGGCTCCTTCCACGGTGCTCCAAGTCGCTCTGTTGGTGCTTGTCGTTCTCCCTGGGATCACGTACCAGTTCCTCAGGGAGCGGTGGCGGGGGCCGGTTCCTCGGGAAGCCGATCTGGGACAACGGGTGTTGCGTGCCGTAGTCGCATCAGTCGTGTTGGACGCTCTGTACGTCGCCGTCGCCGGCCCCGAGCTGCTTGATCTGGTAGGCGGGGAGAATCGTGACCGCTGGCATGGCCTTGCCCAACAGCCTCGCCTGGCAGGCATCGTCGGGTTGATCCTTTTCGCAATGCTTCCCGCAGCGGCGGCCGGCGCGGTGTCCTGGTGGGAACGGCGGCAGTTGCGCGGTCGATACCGGTCTACGCCAACAGCCTGGGATCACTTGTTCCGCGACCGTGGCCCCTGTTACATACGCGTGCGGTTGCGGGACGGCACCTGGGCCGGCGGACGCTATGCGCCCGACTCTTACACAACGTCATATCCGCAGCCCGCTGAGCTATATCTGGAAGAGTCATGGCGGATGGGCGCCGATGGGAGCTTCGCCGAGCCCGTCACCCGGTCAGCCGGTCTTTATGTCAGAGCTGCCGACTTCGACGTGCTTGAACTTCTGCACGAGGACGCATCCGCAGGAGCGCCGACCGCGGCCGAACCGATCCCGCGCGACTGAGCACACGCTGGTGACCGACCATCAGCAAGAGGAGAACATATGCCGGATCCAGCCAGTGAGCGCCCCGAGTCACCTGCCGATTACACACCGAATGAGGAGAGGTTCCTCAACGAGGCCGGTGAGCCACGAGGCCAAAGTCCGCTCCCGACGGCAGGAGACACCCCAATGGGCCCGCCGCCGAGCGGCCCTGCGGGGGTCTCCGGGCCAACTGGGGCGCCCACCGCCCCGCCTGGCGTCCCGAGGCCGCAACCAACACCAGAGCCTTCCGGCGATTAATCGCCGGGGCAGCTCCCAGGGGATCTGAGGCGGTTGGAGTTCGAGGGTTTCACGTCGTGAAAAGGCGCTGGGTAGTGGAACGGAGTATCGGTTGGATCATGATGCACCGCCGACTCGCCCGCGACTACGAGACCCTCACCACCAGCTCCGAAGCCATGATCCACGTCGCGTCGACCGACAACCTCGCCAAGCGCATAACGGACGAGACCACACCCGCCTGGCGAGGGACCTACTAGGGCATAAGCATTAATTCGGCTGCATCAAACGTCCTCTGAGCGTGTGTGCGGGCGGGTCCGTGCCGGGTTCAGGCGTCCCGTTCCAGATGGCGCTCGTACTCGAGGTCGCCGGTCTGCTGGTCCAGCGCGCCCGGGTCCGCCGCCGGATCGCGGTCCAGGTCGTGTCTTCGAGTCCCGCCCGGTCCGCGACGCCTGGTACGGGACCGCGCGGGGAGCTTGCCCGTTGTCCTCCGAATTTGGCATGACAGGAAACAAATCTCGTCCCGGCTCTTGCCCGGCCCTTCCGGACCGCCTTAATGTGACGCCCACGTAAACGCTGTCGAATCGTTTCGACGAATCGATTCGACACTGGCCGGGGAGTGGCATGGCCACCATCAAGGACGTAGCGCAGCGGGCCGGAGTGGCCCCCAGCACCGTCTCGTACGTGCTGAGCGGGTCCCGCAAGATCTCCGAGGAGACCCGGACCGCGGTCCGCGCCGCCGTCGAGGAACTCGGCTACCACCCGCGCGCAAGCGCCCGCACACTGCGCAGCGCCCGCAGCAACGTCCTGGCGCTGGCCGTGCCACGGCAGCCCGGCAAGTACCGCGGCACCGACGGCACGTTCGCCATAGACATCAGCGACGCGGCGCGCGACCACGGCTACGACGTCGTGCTGATCACCGATCTGAACGGTGTCGGGGCCATGAACCGTGTCGTCGGCAGCGGAATGGCCGACGCGGCCGTGCTGATGGCCGTGGAGGAGCGTGACCAGCGCGCCGCCGCCCTGCGTGAGAAGGAGTTCCCCGTCGCGCTGCTCGGCCGCAGCGAGGACGAGCCCGGCCTGCCCTGGGTCGATCTCGACTGGGAGGCCGCCGTCGCCCTCGCCCTGCGGGAGGCCGTGGCGGCCGGTCACCGGCACATCCTCTTCCTGTCGTCCGCCGAGCACGAGATCGCCGCCCGGCGCGGTTACGCGCTGCGGGGTCTGGCCGGCGCCCGGCTCGCGGCCCGCGAGAACACCGCCGACATCAAGGTCGTGGCCTCCAGCGGTGAGCCCGAGAAGCTGGCCCGCGCGCTGCGCGAGGCACTGGCCGCCAGGCCCGCTCCCACCGCGCTCGTCGTCCAGCACCTGATCCTGCTGCCGCACCTGCTGGACGAGATCGCCGCCGCCGGACTGCGCGTGCCCGAGGACCTGGCCGTCGTCCTCGTCGGCAGCTTCCCCGACGACCCGGGCGGCCGGCGGCTGCCCCGTATCGAACTTCCCGTGACGGAGATGTCCGCCGCCGTGGTCCGGCTCGCGCTCGGGGCCATGGGCACCGACGGCTCCGTCCTCCCGGGAGAACAACCCCCACACCGGCTGATCGCCCCCCTGATGGCGACAGGAAGCGTGATCGGCCCTCCTTCGGAGCCGTCCTCGTGAACGGAGAGCCCACCACCATGCAACGCCCAAGAGGCATACGGTTGATCGCGACCGCCATGGCCGCGCTCGCCCCAGTGACACTGGGGCTGACGGGGTGCGCCGCCACCCCCGACCCGGGCACCGTCACCGTGCTCAACTCGGCCACTGACGCGGCCGAGCACGACGCCAACCAGAAGTTCTTCGACCGCTGCGCGAAGCCACTGGGGCTGAAGGTCGAACAGATCAGCGTGCCCGCGGACACCGTCGCCTCGAAGGCACTGCGGATGGCGTCCTCCGACTCGCTCACCGACATCCTGGAACTGGACGGCTCGGAACTGCCTCAGTTCGCGGAGACCGGTGGGCTGCGCCCCCTGGACGAAGTGGGCCTGGGCACCGCCGGATTCTCCGACAGCGCGATCTCGCTGGGGAGTTACGACGGGACGCAGTACGCTGTGGCCCGCTCGGTGAACTCCCTCGCGCTGCTCTACAACAAGGACCTGCTGCGTGCGGCGGGAGTCGAACCGCCCACCACCTGGGCCGAGTTGCGCGTGACGGCGAAGAAGCTGACGTCGGGCAGCACGTACGGCATGGCCTTCAGCGCCAGCCCGAACGCCGACGGCGTCTACCAGTTCCTGCCGTTCTTCTGGTCGGGCGGCGGCGACGAGGCGCGGCTGGACAACGGCAAGGGCGAGGCCGCCCTGACACTGTGGAAGGAGCTGCTGGGCGACAGATCCGTGTCGAAGTCGGTCGTCAACTGGAACCAGCAGGATGTGAACGACCAGTTCGTCGCGGGCCGTGCGGCCATGATGATCAACGGGCCGTGGCAGGTGCCGGTGCTCAGCGCGCAGGACAAGGTCGACTGGGCCGTTGCCACCATCCCCGTTCCCGAGGCCGGCCAGGACGCGATCGCGCCGATCGGCGGCACGGTGATGGCCGTGCCGAAGAGCGACGACAGCGGGCGTGAGAAGAACGCGGGGAAGATCCTCACCTGTCTGAACAGCGAGCAGAACCAGCTCGCGTGGGGCGAGTCGGTGAACAACGTGCCCACCAGGACGTCCGCGGCGGCGTCGTACGCCGAGAAGTACCCCGAGCTGGCCCCGTTCGTCGATCTGGTGGCCACGGCACGCTCCCGTACCGCCGAGGTCGGCACCCGCTGGCCGGTGGTCAACGACGCACTCGCCGGAGCCTTCCAGTCGGTGCTGACCGGCGGGGCGGGGCCGGAACAGGCCCTGAGAAACGCCCAACGCCAGGCATCGGCCGGGGAGAAGTGAGGACATCATGACCACCGCAGTCCCCTCCGCCGAGTCCTTCGACCCCGCCGCGGACTCCTCCTCCGACTCCCGCACCGGCGCCCAGGCGAAATCCGTCCGTCCCGCGCCCAGGACACCCCGCCCCGACCGGCATTCACTGCTGCGCTGGCTGTTCGTCCTGCCCGCGCTCCTCTACATGACGCTGTTCTTCGGCTATCCGCTGGTGCGCAACATCGTCATGAGCTTCCAGCGGTACACACCGACGACGTACTTCACCGGCGAGGCGCCCTTCACGGGGCTGGACAACTGGCGCGCCGTGTTCTCCAACGAACTGTTCGCCGACTCGCTGTGGCACACCGCGGTGTTCACCATCGGCTCGCTCGCAGGCCAGTTCACCATCGGCCTCGCGCTCGCGGTCTTCTTCTCCCGGCGCTTCCGGCTCTCCGGTGTCATCCGGGCGGTCCTGCTCCTGCCCTGGCTGGTCCCCATGGTGGTGTCCGCCGTCGTCTGGCGACGCGTGCTCGACCAGGACCACGGCATCCTCAACAGCGCACTCCAGGCCGTCGGCCTGGCCGACGGCGGGGTGCCGTGGCTGAGCAGCCCCAGCGTGGCACTGCTCTCGGCGATCATGGTCAACATCTGGATCGGTATCCCGTTCAACATGGTGATCCTCTACGGCGGACTCCAGGAGATCCCGCGCCAGCTCTACGAAGCGGCGTCCCTGGACGGCGCGAGCCCGTGGCGCGCGTTCCGCAGTGTCACACTGCCGCTGCTGCGACCGGTGATCACCGTCGTGCTGGTGCTCGGCTTCATGTCCACGGTGAAGATCCTCGACCTGATCCTGGCACTGACCTCGGGCGGCCCGGCCGACTCCACCCAGACCCTGGGCACTGTCACGTATCAACTCTCCTTCCTCCAGCTCGACTTCGGACAGGGTGCCGTCGTCGGCAATGTCCTCATCGTCATCAGCGCGGTCTTCGCCGTGCTCTACCTACGGGCCAACCGGGCCGACTTCGGAACGGGGAAGTGATCCGAGTGACACCGATGAAGTGGCCCTCGTCCCTGCGCGGCGCCTGGAACACCACAGCCGCGCTGCTCATCCTCGGCTTCCTGCTCTTCCCGGTGTACTGGATGCTCAACACCGCGCTCCAGCCGGACACGAGCATCACGGCCACCGAGTGGTTCCCCACCTCCCTCAGCCTGTCCAACTTCGACGCGGCCGTCAGCAGCCAGGGCAAGTCCCTGCTGACCAGCCTCGTCGTGGCGCTCGGCGCGGTCGTGGTCTGTCTGGCGCTGGCCGCCCCTGCGGCGTACGGGCTGGCGCAGTTCGGCCTGCGCGGCGGCCGGAGCATCGTCTTCACCACGCTGATCACCCAGATGGTGCCGGGCATCGTGATCGCCAACGCGCTGTACAGCGCCTACGCGGAACTGGGCCTCGTCAACTCCTATCTGGGGCTGATCCTCGCTGACGCGTCGCTGGGTCTGCCGTTCTCGATCGTGCTGCTGCGCGCGTTCATGGTGTCCGTACCGGGCGAGGTCGTCGAGGCCGCGCTGGTCGACGGAGCGAACCGATTCACCGCCTTCGTGCGCATCGTGCTTCCGATGAGCCGCAACGCGCTGATCACTGCGGGGCTGTTCACGTTCCTCTTCGCCTGGTCCGACTTCATGTTTGCCCTGACCCTCAACACCACCGACGACGTCAAGCCGATCACCCTCGGCATCTACCAGTTCGTCGGGGCCCATGTCAGCGACTGGGGCGCCGTGATGGCCACCGCCGTGCTGTCGGCCCTGCCGGCGGCGATCCTGCTCGTCCTCGCCCAGAAGTACATCGCCGCCGGTATCTCCGGCGGCTCCATCAAGTGAAGGCACCTCCCCCTGATGAGTTCCACCGACGACCGCCGGGTGCGCAGCGCCCCGGCCGGCCCCGACACCGCCGACACCCGCGGATTCACCCGTTTCCCGAGCGGCTTCCTCTTCGGAGCCGCCACTGCGAGCTACCAGATCGAAGGCGCCCACGACGCGGGCGGACGTACCCCGTCCATCTGGGACACCTACTGCCGTGAGCCCGGCCGGGTCGCCGACGGCGCCACCGGCGACATCGCCTGCGACCACTACCACCGCTACCGCGAGGACGTCGCCCTGCTCCGCGGACTGGGTGTCGACAGCTACCGGTTCTCGATCTCCTGGCCCCGTGTCCAGCCGGACGGCACGGGCCCCGGCAACCCCGAGGGGCTCGACTTCTACGACCGGCTGGTGGACGAACTGCTCGCGGCCGGCATCTCACCCGCCGCGACCCTCTACCACTGGGATCTGCCGCAGGCCCTGGAGGACCGGGGCGGATGGCGGGTCCGGGACACCGCCGAACGCTTCGCCGACTACACCCGGATCGCCGCCGAGCGGCTCGGCGACCGGGTGGACCGCTGGATCACCCTCAACGAGCCGTACTGCAGCGCCTTCGTCGGTTACGGCGCCGGCGCTCACGCCCCCGGCGCCCGCGAGGGCCGCGGCGCGCTCGCCGCCGCGCACCATCTGCTGGTGGGCCACGGGCTCGCCGTCCGCGCCCTGCGCGAGGCGGGTGCCACGGACGTCGGCATCACGCTCAACCCCGACGTCCTGCTGCCCGCCACGGACAGCGAGGCCGACCTGGCGGCGGTGCGGCGCGCGGAGACGATGCACAACGACGTCTGGCTGGAGCCCCTGCTGGCGGGCCGCTACGCTCCGTACGAGGCACAGACGTGGGGCGAACTGGTGGACGGGACGTACCGGCTGGACGGTGATCTGGCCCTCGTCGGGGCACCGTTGGACTTCGTCGGTATCAACTACTACCGGCCGATCACCGTCTCCGCGGTCCCGTACCGGGACCGGGACCCGGCCACCCGTACCGCCGTGGACATCCGCGCCGAGGAGTCGTGGCGCCAGGACGTACGCCGCACCACCATGGGCTGGCCCGTGGTCCCGCACGCCTTCACCGATCTGCTGGTCGGACTGAAGGGGCGCTACCCGGCCCTGCCGCCGCTGCTGATCACCGAGAACGGCTCGTCCGAGGACGACCGGGTCGACACCGACGGCGAGATCCACGACAGCGACCGGGTGGCCTACCTGCGCGACCATCTCGCGGCGCTCGCCGACGCCATGGACCAAGGGGTGGACGTACGCGGCTACTACGTCTGGTCGTTGCTGGACAACTTCGAGTGGGCCCGCGGCTACAGCAAGCGGTTCGGCATCGTCCGGGTCGACTACGACACTCTGGAACGCGTCCCGAAGGACAGCTACGGGTGGTACCGCGACCTGATCGCCGCTCACCGCGACCGCCACCCCGCTCGCGGGGGCGACCGTGACCGCACCCACTCCGGCACCCGAACCACCGCTCAGGAGCTGCACCACCGATGAAGTTCACCGACGGCTACTGGCTCATGCGCGACGGCGTCAGCGCGTCGTACGCCACCGAGGTCGCCGAGACCCGCGTGGAGGACGGCCGCCTCACCCTCTACGCCCCCGTCCGGCATGTCGAGAACAGAGGACACACCCTCAACAGCCCGCTGCTGACCGTCGAATGCTGGTCGCCCGCCGAGGGCGTGATCGGCGTCCGCTCCAGCCACCACACGGGCGGCGTCGACCGCGGCCCCCACTTCACACTGAACTCCAGCCCCGACCACGCCCCCAAGATCACCCGCGACGGCTCGGCGGTGGAACTGACCAGCGGCGCGCTGTCCCTGCGGGTGGACACCGATGCGCCGTGGCGACTCGACTTCCGGGCCGGCGGCCGGCCGCTGACCTCGGCGGGCAGGCGCGGTACGGGCTTTGCCACCACCCCCGACGGAGAGCACCACTCGGTGGGCCAACTCGCCCTGGACGTAGGTGAACTGGTCTACGGGCTCGGCGAACGCTTCACGCCCTTCGTCAAGAACGGCCAGACGGTCGACATCTGGCAGGCCGACGGCGGCACCGCCAGCGAGCAGGCGTACAAGAACGTCCCGTTCCATCTGACCAACCGCGGCTACGGCGTCTTCGTCAACCACCCCGGCCGGGTCAGCTACGAGATCGGCTCCGAGTCCGTCGGCCAGGTGCAGTTCAGCGTCCCCGGCCAGTCGGTCGAGTACTTCGTCATCCACGGGCCGACGCCCAAGGAGATCATCGACCGCTACACCGCGCTCACCGGCCGCCCCGCGCTGCCCCCGGCCTGGTCCCTGGGGCTCTGGCTGTCGACGTCCTTCACCACCTCCTACGACGAGGAGACGGTGAACCGGTTCGTCACTGGCATGGCCGAACGTGACATCCCCCTCGGGGTGTTCCACTTCGACTGCTTCTGGATGCGCCAGTACCAGTGGTGCGACTTCACCTGGGACCCCGAGGTGTTCCCCGACCCGGAGGGGATGCTGCGCCGGCTGAAGGAGCGGGACCTGCGGGTCTCGGTGTGGATCAACCCGTACATCGCGCAGAAGTCCCCGCTGTTCGAGGAG
Source organism: Streptomyces sp. NPDC050433 (assembly GCF_044458565.1). Lineage (NCBI taxonomy): Bacteria > Bacillati > Actinomycetota > Actinomycetes > Kitasatosporales > Streptomycetaceae > Streptomyces > Streptomyces sp. NPDC050433. The sequence goes on from NZ_JBITIB010000022.1 coordinate 45,756, forward strand.
GCGCGCGAGCGGGGATTCCTGGTGCGCAGGGCCGACGGAGCCGTCTGGCAGTGGGACCTGTGGCAGGCCGGCATGGGGCTGGTGGACTTCACCCACCCCGGCGCCAGGGACTGGTACGCCGACAAACTGCGCGCGCTCACCCGGCAGGGCGTGGACTGCTTCAAGACGGACTTCGGCGAGCGCGTTCCGACCGACGTTGTCTGGCACGACGGCTCGGACCCGGAGCTGATGCACAACTACTACACGCAGCTCTACAACGAGACCGTCTTCCAGGTGCTCACCGAGGAACGAGGAGAGAACGAGGCCGTCCTCTTCGCCCGCTCCGCCACGGCCGGCGGACAGCAGTTCCCCGTGCACTGGGGCGGCGACTGCGAGTCCACGTTCGGCGCGATGGCCGAGTCGCTGCGCGGCGGGCTCTCCCTCGGGCTGTCCGGGTTCGGCTTCTGGAGCCACGACATCGGGGGCTTCGAAGGGACGCCGACACCGGCCGTGTTCAAACGCTGGACACAGTTCGGCCTGCTCTCCTCGCACAGCAGACTGCACGGCAGCAAGTCCTACCGGGTGCCCTGGGACTACGACGAGGAAGCCGTCGCGGTGACCCGCGACTTCACCCGGCTCAAGCACCGGCTCATGCCCTACCTCTACGAGGCGGCCCGGCAGGCGGCCCGGCACGGCACACCGGTGATGCGCGCGATGGTGCTGGAATTCCCCGACGACCCGTCGTGCCACACCCTGGACCGGCAGTACATGCTGGGGGGCGATCTGCTGGTGGCGCCGGTGTTCAGCGAGAACGGCACGGTGGAGTACTACCTGCCCGAAGGCGTCTGGACCCATTTCCTCACCGGCGAGCGGGTGCGCGGCCCGGTCTGGCGGCGCGAGACGTACGGCTTCGACAGTCTGCCCCTGTTCGCCCGGCCGGGCTCCGTCGTCCCCTTCGGGAGGAGCGCCGAAGGCGCGGTCTACGACTGGGCGGACGGAGTCACCCTGCGGGTCCACGAACCGGCGGACGGAGACCACGCGACCACGCGGATCCCCGCCCCCGACGGCTCGACCGCGGCGGTCTTCCACACCCGGCGCGACGGCGACGACCTGACCGTGTGGGCCGAAGGCGCGACGGGACTCTGGCATGTACAGCTCTCCGGGCCCTCGGGCGAGAGCACGCTGCTGACCGCCCGCCCCGGAACAGAGGTACTGACTGCCCGACTCGGCTGAATGGGGCCTGGTGGTTGGGGAGTTCGTCACCGTCGCCCTGGGGCGACGGTGACGAACGAACCACCGGGTTCCCGCCGAGGGGGGCCTCCGTCGCGGTCGCCACACCAGCCGCGCCCGCACCGGAGCTGGCAGCGGACAGCGGCATCGGCCCGGCCGTTCTGCTGCTGGGCCCATCGCGGTCGACGGCACCACCGGCCGGCTCGACTCCAACCACCGCCGCCGCGGCATCGAACTCGCCGCTTTCCTCGCCCTGAACCCGGGCGTCGACCACCACGCCATCGACGACGCCCTCTGGCCCGGACAGCCCGGCAACAAGCAGATGCGCAACTCCGTCATCTCCCGTACACGCTCCTGGCTCAACAAGGACCCCGACGGCAACGCCCACTTCCCTCGCCCACCACGCCGCCGGCGACATGCCCGCCCTCCGGCTCGCCGCCGCCACCCTCGCGAAAATCAACGAACGCCTCGGCGGGGGCGTCGACATGGACGCCGAAACCGAAGAACTCCTCCGAGAACCTGCTGCATGGCATCGGATAGTCGCTCGGCACTTGGGTCGGACCGCCCGCAGGCCGGGAAGGGAAGAGCACGGGACGTTTGGGCAGTGGGGGAGGTGTCGGTGAGCGGGAGAGTACGGCTTTGGGGGGCCGGTGCGCTGGTGGGGGTCACCGCTTCGGTGTTGACATGCGGGCTGGCCGTGGTCGCGGTAGTGCTCGTTCCCGCGTGGTGGCCTCACCCGGCGGTGGCCGTCGTTGCCGGGCTGTTGCTCCTCGGCGTGGGGTTCGCCCTGATCGCCGTGTGTTTCATCCGTCTTGGTCCTTGGCACTTCGGGGTGGCCGCAATCGTGGAGTGTCTGCTGGCCGTGGGGTTGCTGACGTTTCTCGACCAGGCCGTGCTCGACGTGTGGGGCAGACCGTTGGAGACCGTCGTCACGAAGGCCGTTCGGCATGAGAGGAACGCGCCGACGGGGAAGGCCACTGGATCCTGGTGGGAGTGCTCGCTGGAGCGGCTCGATGGTACGGAACTCGAACGGACGCTCAGGGAGTCTGACTTCGTCCCGATGGGGGAGGCGTGCCCCGCCGACGCGGAGGCAGGAGACCGGCTCGTGGTGTACGTGGTGCCCGGAGGGTTCGCAGCGCCGCAGGCGAACGCCCCTGTCGGGGGTGTCTGGCTGGTCGTCGCGTTCACTGCTGCCGCCACAGCAGCTGCGGCGACGTTCACGGCTGTCGGAATGACTCGCGCGGGTGCCCCCGAAGTGGGGCGGACCCCGCGTCTCGTACGGGGCCGGGCAGACGAATCGCCGCCGGCCCGCACCTGAGACAGGCAGCGTGCCGGAGCCGCATCGCAGGGCAGGGTGTCCGACGCCGACCGCGGCTCGTGCGTGGCCCACGAAGCCCGCTCCGCCGTCCGACGAGGCTGCCGGCTCGCGCGCTCGCGGGGCTTCCCGACGGCATGGCGGGTCAGTCCCCGTCGTCGACCCACCGCCGGCCGCAGCATCGGCACCTGCCGCCCCACCATGGGGTATCCCAGTCGTGCTCGTGACGACGTCGCTGTCCGTCTCGCCGCATCGCCGGCAGATCTGTGCGTAGTCGCAGGGCGTGGCCCTTCGGTTCGGGGTGACATAGTCTGGCCGCTGCGCCTCCGGGAGACAGTCCACTGCGACGAGGCGGTTCACGTGCCGGACCCACCCGAACTCGTGTCCGCACCGGACGCAGGCCACAACCTTCCGACACGGATGAACGCGGCTTCTCACACCCGTACTCGTGCAGCACACCGGAACGCCGGAGCCGATCGCGGAACGCACACCGCCACTGGTGAAGGCACGGTTCGGAAGCGCGACCGATCTCTTCAGGCGTGACGCGTCGATACGTGTGGACCCCGAACCTGCACAGCCTACGACGTACGAACCGGATGTGCTGGCGGGACCGAGAGCCGGTGTCTTTGACGCGATGCTCTGACGGCCGGCGCGCAGACACTGATGCCCCGTCTGGCTTCGTTCACGTTCAGCAGCAGCGTTTGTCTATGAGTTTCAACAGCGGTTGACGATCAGCGCGCTCGCAGATGTTCACGGGAAACGACGGCACTGTCGTCAGCGAGGGCGTTCGCGTCGATCACAGGATGGCAGGCACCGCTGGAGAAACAGGCACGGTAATCTCGGGCCATGCCCGAGACATCGGTGGCGCACTTCTACGACGAACTTGCCGATGACTACCACCTGATCTACTCGGACTGGGACGCGAGCATCCGTCGGCAGGGGGACGCGCTGGACGCCGTGATCGACCAGGGTCGCGCGGAGGTGCTCGACTGTTCCTGCGGCATCGGCACGCAGGCCATCGGCCTCGCGCTGCGCGGGCACCGCGTCACCGGGACCGACATCAGCCCCCGCGCCGCCGCCCGCGCTGCCCGTGAGGCCGCCCGCCGGAGCCTGAGCCTGCGCACGGCCGCCGCCGACATGCGGCGCCTCCCGTTTCCCGACGGCCGGTTCGACACCGTCGTCTGCGCCGACAACTCGCTGCCTCATCTGCTCACCGAGCAGGATGCGCACGCCGCCCTGGCCGAGATGCGCCGCGTTCTGCGTCCCGCCGGCCAGCTGCTGGTCAGCACACGTCCCTACGACGACCTGCTGCGAGACCGCCCGGCTTCGACACCTCCACAAGTCCACCGGATCGCCGACCATGCCGACGGCGAAGAACGGACCATCACCTTCCAGCTCTGGCACTGGCATGACGACGGCGAGCACTACGACCTGGAGCACTTCCAACTCCGCCCGGCAGACGGGGAATGGCACGTCCAGGTCCGCCGGACCACCTACTGGGCACTCGGCCGGGACCAGCTTGCCGGCCTCGTGGCCGAAGCCGGGTTCGTCCGCTCCGGGTGGCGGACGCCGCAGGAGACCGGCTTCTTCCAGCCGCTGCTCGTGGCCCGCGCTGGGTGAGTAAGTGATGGTTCCCAGCCCCGCGTGGGACCTCCGCTTGGCTGAGCGTGTTCTTTATCTACCAAGATCTTCCGGGCTTGCCGATGGCCTTGAGGGTCTCGGGGCGTTTGACGGTTTTGCCGACGTCGTAGCGGGGTGCCCGGTATTTGTTCTTGGCGCCGGGTGGCCGTCCGGGGCCGGCGCCCTGGGGTTTGGGAACACGGGGCGGGCAGGCGAGGTGGGCGCGGATGTTCCTGAATCCCCGGCGGACCCGGGCCGGGGTGAGCCGGTCGGAGGTGGTGGGTTTCTCCCAGGGCCGGCGGAGGTCCGCGGCGAGCGGCCGGGCGAGCCGGAGCTGGGTGTGGGCGACGATCAGGATCCAGGTCCAGAGGTCCGCCGCCTCGTGCGTACGGAGTTTCGGGGTGGTCCAGCCGAGGGTCTGTTTCGCGAAGCGGAAGGTGTGCTCCAGGTCGAATCGGCGGAGAAACGCCTGCCAGAAGCGGCCCACGTCGTCCGGGGTGGCGCCGGTCTTCGAGGACCACAGCCACACCGGCGGCGCGTCCCGGTCCTTCGACAGGTGCTCGACCTCAACCGGATCAACGTCCCCTCGACCAAGGGTAGTTCACCATCATGGTCAAGCCATGAGGAACGATGGGTGAGCCGGGGGTGGACCCGGTCCCATGCCCGGGTTTCGGCCTTGTCGTAGTTGGTGGTGTCGGTGACCGTGATGATCGCCGGGCTCGGGCCAGGTCTCCGGCTTGGTGATGCGGAACTCCGGGCCGTGCTTGGGCGGCCGGCCGTTGACGCCATGCGTCCGCGGTGGCTTCGGCAGGCGCATGAAGCGGTCGGAACGGACGCGGCCGACAGCTCGACCGGCAGGTCACGCAGGACCCAGGCCAGGCGCGTGACGTCGTGGCCGGCGTCACTGACGATCACGATGTGAGGGTCCCGGCCTGACACTGGCCGGCGGTGATCGCGGTCGCGCCGTCCGTCGGGCCGAGCCGGACCGCGTCCAGGATCGCAGTCCAGGACGTGGCGCCCGGCTCCAGAACGGCGACGAAGGAGTTGGGCCAGCCCGGGATGAACCGCGAGTGTGTCTTCGCCCGGCCGTAGACGTGGCAGAACAGGCGCTCCGCCGAGCATGGCGCGTCCGAGCGAAGCCAAGGCGACACATCGACCGCCAGGACCAGGCGCCTGCCGTCGAAACGCGGCAGCGGCAGCCCGGCCAGCACCGTCCGCAGCCGTTCGGCGTCGATCAGGCCGTTGTTCAGGCCGCCGTACATCGCTCCGTGCCCACGCCGATGCTCGGGCACCAGGGTCAAGTCCACCGGGGACTTCACCGCACCGTCCGCACACAGCACCGCGTCTGCCAGCTCGGACAACTCGTCGCGCCGAGCGGTCAGACACTCGTAGAACTCTCCCCGGAAGCGTGACGCCTCCGCGAACGCTTCCCTCCGGACAGCATCAGGTAGCAGACTCACCCCCACGGCCTTCGTCTTGGTCACGTGCACCTTGGTCGGAGCACAGGATCAGAGGAAGGCCGCCCTCACGTCCGGCGAACCCCCCAGGTGAGCGACCCAGCTCGAGTCGCCGCTCGAGGCCCGGAAGAAAAAGAGCAAGCTGAAAGAGCGTTTTGTCCTGCCGAGGTTGTTTGGTTCGATGTTCAGGTGTCGCGCCAGTTCAGGGTGGATTCGCGAGTGAGTCTCCGGCTTATGAGGTCGATGATCGCGACGTGGATTATGGCTTCGGAACGGTGGGGGTGGGTTTCGTAGTCGCGGGCCAGTCGGCGGTGATGCATCAGCCGGCCGAAGGTCCGCTCGACGACCCGGCGTCGCGGGATCACCTTGAAGCCTTTGACGCCCGGGGCGCGTTGGGCGACTTCCACATCGATGCCGAGGCGGGCGCCGTGTTCAATGGCTTTGGTGCGGTAGCCGGTGTCGGCCCATGCTTTGGTCACGCGCGGGTGAGTGGCAGCGATGTGGGACATCAGGTGCATGCCGCCGACGTTGTCGGAAATGCTCGCCGCGGTGACCCGGACAGCCAGGAGCAGGCCGAGGGTGTCCACCCCGATGGCCCTTGCGACCTGCGATTTTCTTGCCGGCATCGATGCCTTGGCTGGTCGCGGGTACGTTCGCGGAGGTCTTCACGCTCTGCGCGTCCAGGACGCAGGCGGTCGGCTCGCCGTCGCGGCCTTCGGCTTCCCGGACCAGGCGCCGAAGGAGACCGTTGAGTTGGCCGAAGACGCCTTCTTTCTGCCAGGCGGCGAAGTAGCCGTAGACCGTCTCCCACGGCGGGAAGTCGTGGGGCAGGTAACGCCAGGCAATGCCGGTGCGGTCGACGTAGAGGATGGCGTCCATGATGCGGCGCAGGTCATGCTCAGGCGGGCGACCGATGTCGAGACCCTTGCCTCTGCGCTCGGCCCGCCAGGTGGTGAGCGTGGGCCCGATCAGTTTCCAGCGGGCGTCGGAGAGGTCGCTGGGATACGGGCGGTGTCGCGTCATGTTTCGGTAGTACCGTCGAGCAGGCCGCCTCCCCAGGGCGCAAACGAGGTCAACCGGGGGCGCGTTGGGATCAGACAGGAGCGAACGCGACGAATCGGGTCGCCGAACGACGACGCGAATCCCTTGCCCCGCATCAGACACGTCTGTCCCGAGAGCCTCATACCGGCTCGGTCTGCGAATCGACGCCAAACAACCTCGGCAGGACAAAACGCTCTTTTGGAGGGCGTTTTGTCCCGGTGTTTGATCCCGTATTGCCGGGTTCATTGTGGTTCAGGTGCCGCGCCGTGTGGGGGGTGGATTCGTGGGTGAGTCGGCGGGTCATGAGGTTGATGGGGGTTGATACTGGTGGGGCTGCCTAAACTGTCGCCAGTTCCTCGTGGAACCCGCTCTGCCAGGGACCGTGTGTGGTCGCCAGAGTGAATAATCCCCCATATGGATCAGGGACTTGCGGCGCTACTGGGTGCATCGGTTGGCGTTCTCGGCACGGTTGCGGCGTCGGCGATCTCCAGTGGGTCGACTCGGCGGCAGTTGGAGGGGCAAGCCAAGGTCGAGCACGCCCAGTGGCGCAGACAACTGCGGCGAGACGCGTACAGCGCATTCCTAGCCCCAGCCAACGAGTCGCGCAGCGCTCTCAAGGTGGCTGCACGAGCGCTGGTAGGCGATGCCCCAGATGTGGCGGAGGCTGATCGGCGGCTCCAGATCGCGCAAGATCAGTTGGTTCTGGTGCAGATAGCTTGGGCCAGCCTCGCAGTAGAGGGACCCGAGTCAGTGGAGCAGGCCGCCCACAGCGTCCACCTAGGGCTCCACTCGATGCACACGACTCTTCTCGCCTGGCGCGACTCCTCGGGTGCCCTGGATCGCAACGTCAACTTCGTTGAGCGTCACGCCGTCGAGGTGACCATGGTCTCCGAGCGCCTCGGCAGCTTCACGTCGGTGGCGCGAGCCGCCTTGGACGACACAGACCTTCCGTCAAGCAGGCGCGGCTGAGGGTTCGGCGCAGACCGCGGCAGTTGACTGGTAAGCCTGCATGTTGAGGTGTCGCGTATTCAGCGGATGGGTCAGGCTTCTGATTACTGACTGTCGCCGCTCACGGTGGTCCAGCGCGGATCGATGTGGCCCAGCCATGCGTCTTGATCGTCGGCCAGTGGTTGCTTCAGCGGAAGGGGGAGGAACCGGCAGGTGAAGGTGAGGCCGGCGTCATCTCCGTCGCCGTTGACGTGGTGGTCCCACGCATCGGGGTTTTCTGCTGGTGCCTGAAGGAAAAAGAAACTGGTTCGTCGTGGCTGACCTGTATCGGGATGAGGCTTGTTCTCCACGGCAATCTGTCGGACGACCGTGGCTGTCAGCAGACCGGTCTCCTCTGCGACTTCTCGAAGGGCCGCTTCTTCCAGTTCTTCGCCTGATCTGACTCCTCCCGCAGGGACTTGGGTGCCGGCCTCGGGCATACCGACGTGGTCGAACACCAGAACTTCGGGGGCGGCGCGGTTCCGGATTACGTATGCGGCGACACGGATTCTGGGTCGGGTCATCCCGGCATTGTCAGTCATCTGCGCCGGACGCCTCGGCCTGCTCAACCGAGCTTTGCCGAACCTCGGCAGAGCCGTTGGACGCTGTGCTGGACGGCAAGATCAGCAACCGCTGTTCCATTGTTCCCCGGGGCCGTGTTCCGCGCGTTCTCGGCCGACGACCGGAAGCTGATGTGGGAGCGCGTGATCAACAGGGCGTACCCGTACTCCCTGGACGTCCTTGCCGACGGCGAGCTACTTCATCTCAACAGCCCCAGCAGCACCTTCGCACTCGACGCGGCGACCGCCGCTGGACGACCGCGGAGTGGGCGGCCGACAGCGTCGCTGTGGTGGCGGACGACCGGGTCCTGATCGCGGGCACCGACGACATGCGCAGCCTCTCGCTGGCCGACGGTGAGGAGACGGCGGGTCGGCGCAGCTTCGAGGGCTGGCCCGAGAGCGAGGCGCCCAAGGCGATGCTGGTCCCGGGCGGGGTGGTGCTGACGGCGCACGTACCGTGAGCCAGAGAGCGCGAGCCGATCGCCGGACCCGCACAAGGGCGGCGCGGGTGCCCATGGGTGCCCGCGACGCCCCTGTGCGGCGCCGCTCATACCGCGGCGGTCGCCCTCCTCACATCCATGCCGTCGAACCGTCGGATCGGACCGGCACCTTCCGCTTCCAGCTGATCCAGTCGTCGGTCGTGAGCGCGGCCTCGTCGATCTCGACACCCCACCCGGGGCGGTCCGGGCGCAGTTCGAGGTGGCCGTCGACCGGGAGGTAGGGGTCGGGGCACCACGACACGTCGTCCGGCTTGTACTCAAGGATGCTGAAGTTGGTCGTCGCTGCCGCGAAGTGCACATTCGCCGCGGTCGCGAGCGGACCGAGCGGGTTGTGCGGCGCGACCGGGACGTAGTGCGCGTCGGCGATGGTGGCTATCTTCAGCATCTGTGTGAGCCCCCCAACCACGCAGATGTCCGGCTGCACGATGTCGGCTCCGTCCGCGCCGAGCAGCGCCAGGAACTCGTGCGGGGAATACAGGCACTCACCTGTCGCCAGCGGCACCGCGATCTCGGACCGAATTCTGCCCCAGGCGGGGATGTGCTCGGGCCGTACGGGCTCCTCCAGGAAGAGTGGCTGGTTGGGGGCGAGCGCGGCGCCGAGATCAATCGCCTGCCGCGGTTCCCACAGACACGCGTGCGCGTCGAACGCGAAGTCCCACTCCGCAGGGTGACTGTCGCGGACCTCGCTGAAGTACTCGCCCAGTTCGCGGACCACGAGCCCGAACCGGGTCCGGTGCGGCTCCGTCCGGTAGGGGCTGAGCTTGAACGCCGTGAAGCCGAACCGGTCGTGCAACGCCGCGGTGGTGTCCCGCAGTTCGCCGATGTCCGGTGCGGAGTACAGACCCGCGTAGACCCGCACCCGGTCGCGTACCGCACCGCCGAGCAGCTGGTAGACCGGCACACCCACAGCCTTGGCCGCGATGTCCCACAGCGCGTGGTCGACGGCTGCGATGGCGGCGAGGCCCAGCGCCCCCTGGGGGAAGCGGCCCGACTGCAGGAGGAACTGGTTGACCCGGCTCGGGGACCGGGCATCCATACCCTTGATCTGCTCGAACAGGTAGTCCAGCAGCGGCGGGTAGGCCAGGTCGGGGCCGTGGTTGTACACCTCCGACCATCCGTCGACCCCGTCCTCAGTGCTGATCTTGACCAGCACTCTGGGCCGGTCGCCGACCCGCTGGCGGAAGGTCTGCAGTGACTCGATCCTCACGCCGCACGCTCCCCGGCCGACTCGGGCACCGCGGAGCGCCACCGCGCCATGGACTCGGTGACCTCGCGGGCGAGCGCGTCGGACAGCGGGTGGCTGGGCGGACGGACATCGCGACGGCACAGCCCGAGCTGGTGCATGGCCTCCTTCACCACCGACACGTTGTTGGCCGAGGCGTCGCGGGCCCGCAGCTCTTCGAAGTGCCGGATCTGCTGCCAGACCTGCGTGGCGACGTCGTAATCACCGCGCCGGAGCGCTTCGAGCAGTTCAAGGGATACGGCCGGAGCGACGTTGACCAGGCCCGAGGTGAAGGCCCGCGCCCCCGCCTGCCAGTAGGCCGGGGCGTACGACTCCGCGAGGCCGGTGACCCACAGCAGCCCGTCTGCCGCCTCTGCCCGCGTCGTGGCGAACACGACCGGATCGGGTACGGAGTACTTCAGCCCGACGACGTTCGGCGCCCGTTCCGCCAGGCGTGTGATGTGGGCACCGGTGACCGCGCGATTGGTGAGGTAGGGCAGCACTCCGATATCGGGTACGGCCGCTGCGATCCTCGCGTTGTACTCGACCCAGCCGTTCGGCGTCAGATACGGCAGGACGGGTTGGTGAATCATGATCGCGTCCGCACCCGAATCGCGGGCGAAGCGTGCGTCGGTGATGGCCGACCCGAGGTCGAACCCCACTCCGGCGACGATCGTCGTGGCGCTCCCGCGCGCCGAGAGGACGCTCGTCAGAACGTGGCGGCGTTCGTCCGGGGAGAGTGCGTAGAACTCACCGGTGTTGCCGTTGGGCGTCAGCGCGGTCAAACCGTTGTGGATCAGACGTGCGGTCAGAGCGACCGTCAGGTCATGGTCGACGGCGCCGTCCTCGTCGTACGGGACGACGGGGATCCCGATGACGGTGCTGAGCTGCTCGACCAGGCGGCCGGCGTTCAACGAGGTGGTCACGAGGTGGTCCTTTCACCGTGCTCGGGAAGTTCCGCGGGAAGATCGTGATGGTGCGTGACGGGCTTGACGCGTACCCAGAACAGGTAGATCGCGGCGCTTACCAGAGAACACGCCGCCGCGCCGAGCAAGGGGCCCACATAGGACCCGTTACTGGAAGCCAGGAACAGTCCGATGGCGATGGGGCTGAGGAGGTTGCCCACCTGGGAGCCGAAGTTCTGGAAGCCGGCCACCGCGCCGACGGACTCCGACGAGGACGCCACTTCCGCCGGAAGGCTCAGGATCGCCGCTCCCGCGAACGAGTGCGCGGCGCTGCTGACGGTGAGTACGACCATCAACACCAGATTGCTCTCGATGAACGGGGCGAAGCCGATGCACGCGCTCAGGGCGAGCCCGGAAACGATGGGAACCTTCCGGGCCAAATTCGCGGAGGCTCCGGACGCCAGCATCCGGTCGGACACGATGCCGCCGAGCACGGTGGAGCCGATCGCGATGAGCGCCGGGATCCAGCCCACCATGCCGAAATCCCTCTCGGAGAATCCGCGGTCGTCGAGCAGAAAGCTGGGATACCAGGTGAGGAAGAACGCCCCGGCGAGCGAGCGGAACACATAGCCGGTCATCAGCGCCCACACTTGAGGATCGCTCAGCAACTCCCGCCACGGCGCGTTGTCACCGACCGACTCCGCTGAGGTCTTCGCGCCCTGATCGGAGCGGATGTGGGCCAGTTCGGCCGCGGAAACACGCGGATGCTCCTCGGGCTCGCGGTACACCGCCGCCCAGCCCACAATCCACAGCAGGCCGGTGACACCGATCACGACGAAGGCCAGGCGCCAGCCGCCGAAGACGGCCAGCGCCGTCACCACCGGAATCGACAGCGCCGTTCCGATCTGCTGGCCCATGTCGAACAGGCTTGACGCGAAAGCCCGTTCCTTGCGCGGGAACCACCGTGAGACGACCTTGATGTTCGCCGGCTGCACCGGCGCCTCACCGATGCCCAGGCCGAGGCGGAACAGCATGACGGTTCCGACGCCCTGCGCGAGGGCTGTCAGCGCCGTCCAGATCGACCACCAGCCGACGGCGACAGGGTAGATGATTCTCGGGCCGAAACGATCGAGCAGCCAGCCCGAGGGAATCTGGAACAGCGCGTACGTCCAGAAGAACGCAGAAAGCATCACGCCCTGAACGGAAGGGCTGATGTCGAATTCCTTCGACATGTAGGGCATGGCCACGCTCAGCGCGGCGCGGTCGAGATAGGCGATCGTGAGGCCGAGGGCCGAGAAGCCGACGATCGTCCAGCGCATACCGCTGCGCCGACGAGCCGGTGAACTCCCTGTCTTGGACAAGGGCACGCGGGAATAAGGGGGCACCATCGCTCCCGAAGTTGGGTAGGCTCCCCAAAGGGAGCATGGGAATTCTCCTGTCGCGGCCCGGGATCTTGGCGGTGAACGGGCCGCATCTCGCATCGTCAGTCACTGAGTGCTGTTGTCCGATCAGTCGGCCGGCCATCCGCCGAAGCCCTCAAGGGGTGGCAGGATCCGCGCCGTTGAGCCCTCAAAGCGCGAGACCACTCCTAAGCGGACATAGCGACCATGGTCTCCCATTCCCATTCATAGTGGGGTCTCGTATATGACGTACGACGGGATGAAGCTAGGAGCGCCGGAGAGATTAGTCAACGCATCTGACAAAATCCGTTTCCGGGGAACCGCGGACCGAACCGCCGTACAGCCAAGGCTTGGTGATGAGTTCAGTGGCGCGAAACGGTGTAGGCCCGGCGGAAACCGCCGGGCCTACACCTAGGGCGCTCCGCAGATCTCCAGACCTTCCGGTGTCGCGCACGGCAGATGCCCGTGCGTCCGGATCACGTCGCGCAGTTCGCTGTAGCCGAGGGCGCCGGGCAGTTCCGCGACGGTGTTCAGGACCTGCTCGGTGCTTTCGAACTCGCAGCGGAAGACGCGGGCGCTCGCGTCGTCCTTCCGGCGGCAGTCGGTGGACGAGGCGCCCGGCTCGAAGCCCTTGAGGATGCGGCGTTGGAAGGTGTCGCGGGTCCCGGAGCCGGCGTTGCGGCTGACGAGTCGGATGCCGAGGTCCGGGCCGCCGAGCGTCTTCCAGTTGGTGATGTCGCCGCGGTAGCCATGTCCAGGACGGTAGGGGTGCCCAAGAATCAAAACCGCCCCTGATTCTCGAATATTCTCCTGACGCCTCATCCGATTCGCGTTGATGCTCACACGAGCCCGGATCGCGCCCGCGCGATCAACCGATGCGCCCCCGGCCCGTACACGGCCGCCTCATGCAACTGGCCCCATACCCGCTCGTACACGCCGACGGACTCCACATCGTCCAGCCACAGCTCGGCGGGCCAGTTCTCCACGATCGCCAACCGGTCGTCATACAGCCAGAACCCCGGCCCCGGAGGAATCCGCACCGGCGCCCCCAACGGCACGATCCCCAGCCGTATCGTGTCCATCCCCACGAGCCCTGCCAGTCGGTCCAGTTGCCAGGCCAGCACCTCCGGCGGGCACCTCAGCGTCAAGGGCGGCCTCCCACATGACGATGTCGAACACCCGGCCCTGCCGCGAGAGAATCTCCTGCCGGCGCACCCGGGCGCGGACCGCGTCCTCGACGTCCCACACCGACTGGTGCAGATCCACGTACGCCTCGAACATACATCGCGCGTAGTCGGCGGTCTGCAACATGCCCACGATCATGCTGCTCTGCCATGCTCGGAGCCTCATTGACCGCTCGTACTCCACCGTGAGCGCGTCCTGCACCGGCCGGTGCCCCGCGGCGAGCTGTCGGCGCCACGACCGGGAGCGGGACTCCAACCCCCGAAGGCGCGCCTGGAGTTCGGCCGTCGCCTCCGGATGTCCGGTTGCCCGAGCCCACGCCGAAAGGTCGTCTGCCGTCGCCGTCTGCCGGCCCGTCTCCAGCTTCGACACCTTCGACTGCGGCCAGCCGAGGCGGGTCGCGAGGTCGCGGCCGGTGGTCCCGGCGCGCAGCTTGCGCAGCCGCGCCCCGAGAGACACTCTGGCCTGCTAGTCGGTGCTCACGCGCGCAGGTTACTTGGCGAGGAAGTGCGGTGCCGCGTGGTGCCATGCCGCCTCGCGCGGTCTGTGCGTACCGCAGCACGTCGATCGGGTTGGTGATCAGTTCGACGCCGGTCATCTCGTCGTCCGTATCGAAGTGGAGCAGTGCGACCACTCGCATGTCGAAGATCCAGAAGTCTTCTTCGGGTAGACGCAGATGATCGGCCTCGGCCCGGGTGAGGACGCGGATGTCCTCGCCGACGTGCGTGTTGCGGCGTGCGTTGTCGAGGAGCTACCGCTGCCCCTCGGTCGCGGGCTCGTCGAGGACCCGTACGCGTTCGATGCGCTTCCCGAAGTCCCGCTGAGCGCCGCCAGGCGCTGTGCTTCAGCGTGGTGAACATGCCGCCGAACTCGGCGAAGCTGATCCACTGTGGGACATGGACGGGCACCTTCGGGCCGAAGTTCGCGAGCAGCTCGCGAGGCACCACCACGGCGCCAAGCGGGTCTTGCCGTCGACGTCGGCGTACTTCTTCAACAGCTTCATGGCGTCCATCACCGGCCGGTAGGCAGTGTTGTTGCACTTGAAACCGAGCGTGTAAAGCAGCGGAGGCAGCATCTGCCGGTACTACGAGTTGTAGGAGGAGCGCAGGGTGGTGCGGACCTTGGCCTTGAAGACGGCGATCACGCGCGTCCGGGCCCGCGGCCCGGAGGAGTGCGCCCCATGAGCACCACAACAGCACATGATTTCCTTGCGTATTCCTGTCATGGAAATGCTTGCGCAAGGGCCTACCGCATGGATATGGCTCGGCTTACGATGAATTGCATGGATCCGGTGGTGTTTCTTTTGTCTCTCGGCGCGATTTGTCGTATCACCAGATTTATAACCAAGGACGTACTGGCTGCCGGGTTGCGCACGTGGGTGGCCGATCACTTCGGGGACGAATCCCGTCCCGCCTATCTGGTCACCTGCGGTTGGTGCACGGGGATCTGGGCCTCCGCATCGGTCGTGCCGCTCGCCTTCCTGGCCGGCGACACCACCGTTTTCCGGGCGGTCGCCATGGTCCTGACGCTGTCCTACCTGGCGGGCCTGGCGTCCACCTGGCTCGACTGAAGAGAGTACGACGCAGTACGAAGGAGGAGTTCCCATGGGATGCAACTGCGGTGCAGGTGCCGGCCGGCGAGCGACCATCTACCGGCTGGTCCTGCCGAACGGAGTCATGCGCGACTACCCCACCCGCCAGGAGGCCGAGGCCGCGCGGCGCCGCGGTGGCGGCACTGTCATCGTCGTCAACCAGTAGGCGCCGTACCGCCGGTGCGCTTTTCGTGAGCGGGGCGGACGGCCTATGTGCGGTCCCGCGCCGGTGGGTACCGGAGAATATCTGAATTACGCCCTCGCCCCCCCTGGGCGCTCCGCCGTACGGGTGTCATTGCGTGCACCCGTATGGCGGATGAACGGGACCAGGGCGCCTACTGGGAAGCGTCGGAGAGTGAATCCCCGGCGCCCGCTTGTGTGGCCCGGTGAGTAATGCGCCGGCACAGCTTGTTTTCCTTCCGGCGTGCCTCCCATTTCCGCTGCCACCCGAAAGGGCGTCGGGTCGCTCTGGCCACGTACACTCCCAAAGGAGGCTGCATCATGGCCAGTTCCACCACCACGCTGACATCGTCTCCCAACCCCTCGGTCTGCGGGGAGTCGGTCACCTTCACCGTCCAGGTCTCCCCGGTACCGCCGGAGACCACCACCCCGACCGGCACCGGCAGCGTCATCATCAGCGACGACGGGCCCACGCTCGTCGGCACCCTGGACGCCGCCGGCCAGACCCAGGTCACCATCGACGACCTGAGCGTCGGCACCCACCAGGCGATCGCCGCCTACAGCGGCGACAGCACCTTCGACCCGTCGTCGTCCGGCCTCCTGAACCAGGTCGTCAACGCCGCGGACACCACCACCGTCGTGACGGCCAGCCCGAGCCCCTCGGTCTGCGGCGAGACCGTCACCCTCTGCGCAACCGTCACCATCGACCCGCCCGGCACGGGCACCCCGACCGGCACCGTCACCTTCACCGGTCCCGGCGGGCTGAACCAGACCGCCATGCTCGACAGCAGCGGCCACGCCTGTGTGACGACGGCAGTGCTGAGCACCGGCACCGTCACGGTCACCTACAGCGGCGACGACTGCGCCGCGAGCTCCACGGGCAGCGTCGACGTGACGGTCAACCAGGCGGATACGGCGACGGTGGTGACGGCCAGCCCCGAATCGTCGGTCTGTGGCCAGCCGGTCACCCTTTGCGCGACGGTCACCATCGAGCCGCCCGGCGCCGGCGTCCCCACGGGCACGGTGACCTTCACCGGTCCCGGCGGCTTCAGCCAGACCGCCGTGCTGGACCCCGCCGGCCAGGTCTGCGTGACGACCGGCTCGCTGGTCACCGGCACCGTGACCGCCGCCTACAACGGAGACTCCTGTGCCGCGCCGTCCACCGGCACGGTCGACGTGACGGTGAACGAGGCACTGACGAACATCGACGTCACAGTCACCCCCGAACCGTCCGTGTGCGGACAGAGCGTCACCGTCTGCGCGACGGTCACCACCCAGTCACCGGGTTCGGGCACACCGACGGGCTCGGTGACCTTCACGGCCGACGGCGGTCTCAACCAGACCGTCTCCCTCGACGCCGGTGGCCAGGCCTGTGTCACCACCACCACACTGGTCACCGGAGAGGTCTCCGCCGTCTACAACGGCGAGGGCCCGTGCTTCGCGGGCTCCGCCGAAGCGGTCGCGGTCACGGTCGACCAGGCCGCGACCACCACCTTGGTCACCGCCATCCCCGATCCGTCGGTCTGCGGCGAGCTGGTGACGGTCTGTGCGACGGTCACCATCGACCCGCCCGGCTCGGGTACGCCGACGGGGACGGTGACCTTCACCGGTCCCGGCGGGCTGAACCAGACGGTCACCCTGGATGCCACCGGCGAGGCGTGCATCACGACCACCGCGCTGGCCACCGGCACGATCACGGCCACCTACAACGGCGACAGCTGCGCACTGAGTTCGACCGGCAGCACCGACGTGACAGTCAACCCGGCAGACACCACGACCACCCTCGCCGTCACCCCGGACCCGTCGGTGTGCGGCCAGTCGGTGACGTTCTGCGCGACGGTCACCACCGACGCGCCCGGTTCCGGCGTTCCGACGGGCACGGTGACGTTCACGGCTCCGGGCGGTTTCAGCCAGACCGCCGTACTGGGCCCCACCGGACAGGCCTGCGTGACCACCACCACGCTGACCACCGGGACGGTCACGGCCCTCTACAACGGCGCGGCGTGCTTCAACCCGTCCACCGGCACGGCAGATGTGACGGTGAACGAGGCGTCGACGACCACGGTGGTCACCGCCACCCCGAACCCATCCGTCTGCGGCCAGACGGTGAGCCTGTGCGCCACGGTGACGACCGACCCGCCAGGTTCGGGCACCCCGACCGGCACCGTCACCTTCACCGGGCCCGGCGGGCTCAACCAGACGGTGGCTCTGAACGGCGCCGGCCAGGCCTGCCTCACGACGACCTCCCTGGCCACCGGCGCCGTCACCGCCACGTACAACGGTGAGGGCCCGTGCTTCGCCGGCTCGTCGGGTACCGTCGCCGTCACGGTCGGCCCCGCCGACACCACCACCACGGTGACGGCACTGCCCAACCCCTCGGTCTGCGGTGAGCTGGTGACGGTGTGCGCGAGCGTGACCGTCGACCCGCCCGGTTCGGGTACGCCCACGGGCACGGTGACCTTCACCGGCCCCGGCGGGCTCAACCAGACAGTCACCCTGGACGCCACGGGCGAGGCCTGCCTGACCACCACCTCGCTGGAGACCGGCACGATCACGGCCACCTACAACGGCAGCTCCTGCGCCAACCCGTCCACCGGCACCGTCGACGTGACGGTCAACCAGGCGGCGACCACCACGACCGTGACCGCTACCCCCGACCCGTCGGTGTGCGGCCAGACGGTCACATACTGCGCGAGCGTGACCGTCGACCCGCCCGGTTCGGGTACGCCCACGGGCACGGTGACCTTCACCGGCCCGGGCGGGCTCAACCAGACAGTCACCCTGGACGCCACGGGCGAGGCCTGCTTCACCGCCCCCGCCACGCTCTCCGGCACCGTCACGGCCACCTACAACGGTGACGACTGTGCCGCGCCGTCCACCGGCACTGTCGACGTGACGGTGAACGAGGCGTTGACGACCACGACGGTCACTGCGACACCCAACCCGTCGGTGTGCGGTCAGTCGGTGACGGTGTGCGCGACGGTGACCACCAACGCGCCCGGTTCGGGTACGCCCACCGGGACGGTGACGTTCACCGGCCCCGGCGGGCTCAACCAGACGGTAAGCCTGGACCCGAGCGGCAAGGCCTGCCTGACCACCACCCTGGCCTCGGGTACCGTCACCGCCGTCTACAACGGCGAGGGCCCGTGCTTCGCCGCGTCCAGCGATACCGTCACGGTCACGGTCAACCCGGCCTCGACCAGCACCGCGGTCTCGCTCACGCCGAATCCGTCGGTGTGCGGGCAGTCGGTGACGGTGTGTGCGACGGTGACGACGAACGCGCCGGGTTCGGGTACGCCCACTGGGACGGTGACGTTCACCGGTCCGGGCGGGCTCAACCAGACGGTGCCGTTGAACGCGAGTGGTCAGGCGTGCTTCACCACGACGTCGCTGGCCACTGGCACGGTCACCGCCCACTACAACGGCGCACCGTGCTTCACCGGTTCCACCGGCACGGCCACCGCCACGGTGAACCCGGCGACGACCACCACGACGGTCACTGCGACACCGAATCCGTCGGTGTGCGGGCAGTCGGTGACGGTGTGTGCGACGGTGACGACGAACGCGCCGGGTTCGGGTACGCCCACCGGGACGGTGACGTTCACCGGTCCGGGCGGGCTCAACCAGACGGTGCCGTTGAACGCGAGTGGTCAGGCGTGCTTCACCACGACGTCGCTGGCCACT